>JAIRKZ010000109.1 GCA_031259845.1 Tannerellaceae bacterium
GACATGGTATCGTCAATGAATAACGAACAAGGGCTGTTCGATGGCTTCATGGATGTAGGCGTAGAAACGTTTGCCAAAGAAATACCCATGTACTATTGCCGGGGCAACCATGAAACGCGCGGCCCGTTTGCCACGAAATTTCAAGACTACTTCTCTCCGCTGAATCCCGAACTGTATTTCCTGGTAAGGCAAGGCCCCGTATGCTTTGTGGTACTGGACTGTGGTGAAGACAAGCCCGATTCCGATATTGAATACAGCGGAATCACCGTATACGACGAATACCGCACACAGGAAATGAACTGGCTCAAAGAGGCTCTCAAACAAAGGGAATTTACCGAAGCCCCGTTTAAAGTAGTGATCTGCCACATGCCCCCCTTCGGAGGATGGCACGGCGAACAGGAAGTACTGGAGAAGTTCGTCCCCTTGCTAAATGATGCCAAGGTAGATATTATGTTATGCGGGCATTTGCACCGGCACATTAAAAAAGAAGCCGGCGAGCAGGTTAAATTCCCGGTGTTGGCCAATGGGAACGAAGCCGTTATAAAAGGAAGAATAATCCGTAGCGAGTTGACATTGGACATTATAGGCCTTAACGGAAAGCCGGTAGACTGTATCGGTATCAGGAAATAAACGCCCTAAACAGGCCGGGTGGAACGGGAGTAAAACGCCTGTTCCACCCCTTTTATAATTTTCCGATAACTTCCCGCTGCTGGTTGAAAAATGAGATACGCTCTTTCCCGCCGGTTCCGGATATCAGCGTAGAGTTAAACTTCATGGAGTTAACCCAGTCTTTGATTTCCTTACATTTACTTTTATTATTATACGCTACCAGCAGGTACATATAATGGGTAATCAAAAGGCTTGTGCAACGATTCTCAGACCAAAGGTACGCATAGGTAGAGTCAATATCTTCGTCCGAGATATAGATGTCGCATTTATTCCCCGTGCTGTTGAATATTCCTTTGGAAGCAGTTTCTTCCATGCCGTCCATTAACGACAATAATTCGCCCTTCAGTTCTTCTATATCTTCTTTATCCATCAGTCCCAGGCTTTTAAAATAAAGGATATCACTTACAATAATCGGTATTATTTTCTTATCCCATATATAAATGGTGTGGGATATCTCACGAAAAAGATTATACGTATCCATCATGCTGTCCTGCTCCCATTCCTGTAACTGTTTTACGTTTTTAAAATAGAGAGGCTCCGACAAATCTTTTTCATGTAATTTATATTTATACTTATAATAATTGGATATGCTTTTATAGGGCATAATTACCGGAAACGGAATGCTCCCTAACGCCATTCCAAACTGCGTGTCTTTGTCTTTTACAAAGTCTTCAACGAAGGCTATCGTGACATTGGCGTTTTTTTCCGTTTCTTTCTTTTTTTCCGCATAGAACGACTTCAACATCATATTAGTGACCGATGCTTCCTGGTCAATGCCGATAATAATTTCATCCAAAGAAAAATTAAACTTCTGGGATAAGGCTGCTGCTTCGCCAAGCGTAAACATAGTCACCCCCCGTAAACGCCTGTAAACGGTTTCTTTCTCCATCGAAAGCGTTTCCGAAATAATATTAGCCAACTGATTTTTTTTAGGGATCATCCTTTGCATTGTATGAACTAATACTTCATTAAGAATTCGATCTGATAACATGATGGGCAATACAGGTTAAGTTTCATATTCTGTTCAAATATAAATCTTTCGTTTCGATAAACGAAAATATTTTTCATAAATTATTTGCAATCCCACTGAAACATTGTCTTATGCAGCGGCGATATTTCCCAAAAAAGCAAAAAATGACACAAGTTTATTGTTTTTTGCCTTTAATTGTCTTGCCTTAATGATTGTATCTGCTTATTTTTACCATGTTATTTTTATTATACACTCTAAACAGTAAGTATCTTGCAAAGTTGTTAACGGGATTTAAAATACTATCGCTGTACTATTGCAAATCACATTTTGCATAACAAAGGATATCAGATTCATCCGATGGGGTTAGTTTTTAAGTATGGGTTAATTTGGTTATTCTAAAAGAAAAAGGAGTATTTTGTGATAAAATGCTCCTTTCCCATTTCAAATACCTTGCCGCACTTAAAGCAATAAAGAGCTATCGCCATAGCTCAGGAAACGGAAATCGTGCGAAAGGGCATAATCGTAGATGTTTTTCCAGTCTCCCTCTACAAAAGCGGAGATCAATAACAATAAGGTACTCTTAGGCTGATGGAAGTTGGTAACGATGCCTCTTACCATCTTGAACGTATAGCCCGGGGCTATCAGTATCTGTGTAGCCGTTAGCAGTTTATCCAAATTATGTTTGTCTAAATAACTTAGGATATGCTGTAAGGCCTGTCCGGCGGTAAGCGTGTTATTGGCCTCCTTATAGGGCATCCATTGGCTTACGATTAATTCTTCATGGGTAGCTTCGGGATTAGCCGCCAGGATAACGCCTGTGTAGTAGAGCGTTTCCAGTGTACGGACAGAGGTAGTCCCTACAGCTATAATATTGTCCGGATGTTCTTTTATATGCACGATGGCGGCCCGGTCTACGGCGATAAACTCGGTGTGCATCCTGTGCCCTTCGATGGTTTCGCTTTTTACCGGTTTAAACGTTCCGGCGCCTACGTGAAGGGTTACTTCTTCACATTCAAATCCATTGCCGGCCAAAGCGGTAAGCGTTTCCGGCGTAAAATGAAGCCCGGCCGTAGGAGCGGCTACGGAGCCTTTTATCTTTGAATAAACGGTTTGGTATGTTTTCAAATCGCTTGCTTCCGTTTCCCGGCGTAAATAGGGAGGAATGGGCAAGATACCCGCCGCATCCAATAAATCGGCAAATGTAAAGGAGGCATTATCCCATGTAAACTCAATGGTATGAGTATCGCCGGAGGATTGCTTCCTTTCGGCTTTTAAACAGACAGGCGTATCTTTAATCCATAACTCTTTACGCAGTATCCCATCTTTCCACTTTCTCAGATTACCTACCATACATAGCCATGCGCAACGTTCTGTTTGCTGGAAAATCCGGGCGTAATCGTGCGGTTCCAACGGTTCGAGGCAGAACAGTTCAATTTGTGCGCCCGTTTCTTTCCTGAAAAGCAGGCGGGCCTGTATTACCCGCGTATTGTTAAAGACCAGTAAAGAGCCTTCGGGCAGGCAGTCTGTAATCTGCCTGAATACCGTCTCGCTTATTTTGCCGTCTTTATACAGTAATAATTTGGATTCATCCCTTTGGGGAAGCGGGAACCTGGCAATCCTCTCGTCTGGCAGCAGGTAATTGTATTCTTCTATACGTATTTGTTGAGTTTTTGTAGCCATTCCTTTAAAATCTGCACAAAATTAATGAACTTTGCCGGATAACAAATCCGAAAAGATGATATGAATATAAAAGCAGGTGATAAAGTACGTTTCCTCAACAGCGTAGGAGGAGGTATTGTGCGTAGTTTTAAAGGTAAGGATCAAGTAATTGTAGAGGGAGACGATGGTTTTGAAATACCGGCCCTTATCCGTGAATTGGTAGTAGTTGAACATCTTGACTCGCAAACCCGTTCATTGAAACCTGAACAACAAGCTCCCGTCATAACAGCGCCGGAACCTCAACCCAAACCCAAAGAAGAACCCATTCCTGAAGAAACGCCCGGAGGAGAACGGCTGAATGTATTCCTGGCTTACCTTCCGCTCGAACCCAAAGCTATCCAGCAAAGCAGATACGAATGTTTCTTTATCAATGAAAGCAATTACTACCTGTTGTTTAACTATATGAACAGGAATAACAATAGCTGGGAAAGCCGTTATAACGGATTGATAGAACCTAATACAAAAATATTTATCGAAGAATTTGGCAAAGAAGATATAAACAGCCTGGAACGTATCTGCATACAGTGTATCGCCTTTAAGAAAGACAAGCCGTATGCTTTAAAGAATGCTATTTCGGTAGAACTCCGTATAGATACCGTGAAATTCTATAAAAGACACTGCTTTATGGAAAATGATTTCTTTGAAGAAGATGCGTTGATCTACCCCGTTGTGAAAGGGGATATACCCGAAAGGGAATTACTTGTTTCGTCTGCCGAACTACAGGAAGCTATCCTGCAAAAGGTACGTATCGATAAATCCCTCCCCAGGCCCGAAGCCAAAAAGAAAGCCCCCTCCCCCGTTTTAGAAGTGGATTTACATATTAATCAATTGCTTGATAATACAAATGGCATGAGCGGCGCCGACCTGTTAAGCTATCAAATGAATAAGTTTCATGAAACGCTTGCCCAATATGCCAGACACAAGGGGCAAAAAATTGTATTCATACATGGCAAAGGAGATGGCGTATTACGGAATAGCATTGAAAAGGAACTGAAAACCAAGTATAAAGAATATTATTACCAAGACGCTTCTTTCCGCGAATACGGTTTTGGAGCCACCATGGTTACCATTAAATAATAAAGATATGGCGATTGAAACAGAACGGAAGTTTACCGTAACAGGCAACTTTGAGAAAGACGCCGGCAGTTCAAAGCGGATAACGCAAGGCTATATCTGCGCCGACCAGGGGCGCACAGTCCGTGTACGTATTGCCGGAGATGATGCTTTTCTTACAATCAAAGGGCCTTCCGACGGGAAATTCTGGAGCCGGTACGAATTTGAACAACAAATCCCTTTAGCCGATGGCAAAGAACTTATGAAACTTTGCGTCTCCGGAATCATCGACAAAGTACGCCATTACGTACCGGCAGGCAAACACGTGTGGGAAGTAGACGTATTCCATGGCGACAATGAAGGACTCATCATTGCCGAGATTGAACTGGAGTCTGAACACGAACCAATTGAAATGCCCGGCTGGATAGGCGTGGAAGTGACGGCAGACAGGAGATATTATAATTCCATGCTTTCGGTAACGCCTTACAGCCAGTGGAAAGAAAACGTATAATTATTAATAAAGAACATATAACATTAAATAAATAACTACCGGAATGAAGAAATCTATTTTAACAGTATTGATAACGGCCTTGTCTCTGCCTGTGATAGCCGACGAAGGGATGTGGACGCTTCCTTTATTAAAACAACAGAAGTTTGCCGATATGCAGGCTTTAGGTTTAAAATTACAAGACTATGATATTTATAGCCCCGACTCGTCGTCGCTGAAAGATGCAGTCGTTATTTTCGGCGGGGGATGCACGGGAGAAGTCGTATCGCCGGAAGGATTAATACTCACTAATCATCATTGCGGATACAGTTGGATACAACAACATAGTTCTCTTGAGCAGGATTACCTTACAAACGGTTTCTGGGCTGCAAACCGTGAACAGGAATTACCCAATCCCGGATTGAAAATTAGTTTTATTGATAAAATAGAAGATGTAACCGAGTATGTGAAAACCGCTTTGGCAACAAATAATGACCCGAACAGTATGAATTTCCTCTCGCCAAGGTATCTTGCAAACCTGGCAAAAGAAAAAGCCGGCGAGGCATTCCTCCGGAATAATCCCGGAACGGAAGTAGAGATCAGGGCCTTCTACGGAGGGAACCAGTATTATATGTTTACGAAGAAAGTGTATTCAGACGTTCGTCTGGTAGGCGCCCCTCCCTCTTCTATCGGCAAGTTCGGGGCGGATACAGACAATTGGATGTGGCCGCGTCATACAGGCGATTTCTCTGTCTTTCGCGTATATGCAGATGCAAACGGTAACCCGTCGGATTATGCGGAGACCAATGTCCCCCTTCGCCCCAAACGCTGGCTTACTATTTCCCTGAAAGGCGTACAGGAAGATGACTTTGCCATGATGATTGGTTTTCCCGGACGCACCAACAAATATTACACATCCTGGGAAGTAGCCGAACGGAGGGATATAGACAATGCGGTACGCATCAATATCCGTAATCTCCGCCAGCAAGTGATGCTGGAAGAAATGCTGAAAGACCCGGTTGTACGAATCCAATACGCCAGCAAATATGCCGGTTCCACCAATGCTTACAAGAACGCTATCGGCTCAAACTGGGCAATAAACAAACGTAACTTTGAACAAGTGAAAAAGGCCGAACAAGACAAGCTGATTGAATGGGCTGGTAAAAACGGTAAACCGGAAGAATACAAAGAAGCGCTGCTAATGATTGAACAGATTGTGGCAGACGGGAAAGATTTACGTTTTCGCAACTGGATGCTGGATGAAGCGATTATACGCGGAATCGAATTTTTAAGGGCGCCGGCCGGAATAGATTCGGTTATCATTGCGCTAAACGGGAAAAACAAAGCCGAACAGCAATCGAAAATCCGCCTGTTGGAACTGGCCTATCATCGTTTTGCAGATAAAGATTATGCTCCGGAAGTAGATAAAAAAATAGCAAAAGTAATGCTTAAAGAATACAGGAAGCTCGTCCCTGCCAAATGGCAACCTGCTTATTTTTCAACGATAGATAAAAGATTCAAGGGAGATACAGACCGGTTCGTCGATTATATTTTCGAGAAATCTATCTTTGGCAGCGATGCTAATTTCAATAATTTCGTTCATCACCCTTCTGTCAAAGCCTTAAAAGAAGACCCGATGATTCTTTTTGTAACGTCCATACAAAACGAAAAAAAACAATTAACCGGAGCGTTAATGGAGTTTGACGCCGATTATGCGTTCGCCCATCGTAATTATGTAAAAGGGCTATTAGAGATGTATGGCGACAAAGCTAATTTCCCGGATGCAAACTCCTCCCTCCGCCTTACATACGGGCAAATAAAAGGATACAATCCGCGCGACGCCGTTTATTATGAATATCAAACAACATTAGACGGCGTAATGGAAAAAGAAGACCCCGATAACTGGGAGTTTGTTGTGCCGGATAAACTAAAGGAATTGTATGCTGCCAAAGATTTCGGGCGATACCAAACGCCAGCCGGTAAAATACCTGTAGCCTTTGCCGCTACCACACATAGCACGGGAGGAAATTCGGGAAGCCCCGTATTAAATAATAACGGCGAACTAATCGGTATCAACTTCGACCGTAACTGGGAAGGCGTCGGCGGCGATATCCAATACTTGCCCGACTATCAGCGAAGCATCATTGTAGACATCCGCTACGTCCTCTTCATCATTGATAAATATGCGGGCGCCAGCTACCTGCTTGATGAAATGAGATTGGTTGAATAAAAGTAATGTAATGAAATCATACGCCAAACTTATCTAAATCTGCTGCTTTTACACGGAAAATCTGTCCATTGCGGGAGAAAACCAATTCTCCATTTTCTTTTTTCTTTTGAGAAACCAAACGTTGAAAAGCGATATTAGCGCCTTTTACCACATTTTCCTCGAATTCTCTAATCTCTTGTTCATTCATATTGATATTTTTGTTCAAGTTTATTAAAAACATTGAGGTTGAATATTTCTTTTTTATCATTTTTAAATCCCTTCGCAATCACCTCCATGGGCGGTTTCGAATTATCTGTAATCATCCAATAATCACTGGCAGGCAGATAAAGTTCAAACAAATTCCGTATCCCCGATTCGTACCGCCTGCGGATTGTATTTTCCGCAATGTTGTGCCCTCCGGCAGCAACTCTCATCTTTACCCGCTCCACAGCCAAATCTGGCGTATTCAGCCAAAAATAGAGTAATGTTACATAATAACCTTTCTCTTGGGCCTCTTGCATCAATTTCACTACAGAACGCGTTGCTAATGTGGTTTCTAAAGCGAAAGTCTCACTTGCTGCAATAAGTTCCTTTATTCGTCTATGCATTATGCGACCTGCTTCTACGGCGACAGCAATACTGTCTGAGTTAAAGGGCGAAATTCCTTTTGCAATTTCATCGGAATTGACAAACTCTTTACACTTCAGCATCTCCGGCAATATTGTGTAGGACGCTGTCGTTTTTCCCGCACCATTGCAGCCCGATATGATATACAAATATGGCACCTTCTCACATTAACAGCGCAAATATAAGTATAAGTTTGATATAACAAAGTTTTTTTTATTCAAATATCTCTAAAATACACGTAAGATATCCTTAATTCTATGAATTTCGTCACCCAAAACGCCCATTTTGTATAAAAATCATACCCACAGCAGACTGCTCATGACAGTATCCGAAACAAACATTCCCTCCTTGGACAATAGCAGTTTGTCATCCGAATAACGAATCAACCCCCGGTTTATAAAGGGAGTTGCTTGCATAAAACAGTAATTTTTTATTTTTTCACCGAAATTTGTCAAAATATAAGACAAGTTGATTCCCCACATTGTTCGAAGTCCGGTAATTACATAATCATTGTATCTGTTGGGAATATTTAACATCTCTATTTCTATCGCCTGAGCATCTGCCGTTATTCCTTTTATATAATGTATAAGCGAGGATACATTCCATTGCCGGCTTTCTATATTATACGAATGGGCAGACGGGCCAACTCCCAGGTATTTCTTACCCCTCCAGTAAGCGCTGTTATGAATGGATATTTTACCGGGGTAAGCAAAATTGGATATTTCATAATGGATATATCCCGCTTCCGTCAGGCGCTCTGTCAATGCAGAAAATAAGGACAGGCTTATTTCTTCATCTACCGGCTTAATCTTCCCGGATTCTTTTAACTGATAGAGTTTTGTTCCTTCTTCATAGCTTAAATGATAAGCCGAAAGATGAGGTATTCCCAAATGAATGGCATCATTCAGATTCTTTTCCCAAGCTTCCGGCGTCTGGCCGGGCAGCCCGTATATTAAATCGATACTTATGTTGTTCAGTCCATTTTCCTTACACAGGAATACCGCCCGTATAGCCTGCTCTCTGTTATGCCGGCGTTGCAGAAATGTAAGGTCGGCGTCATGGAAACTCTGTACCCCCATACTGATACGGTTGACAGGCAGCGCCCGGAGAGATTTCACATAATCCGGCGTCATATCGTCAGGATTCGCTTCCAGGGTGACTTCTGCATCTCCTTTTACAGGAAACAGGCTGTAAACCGTTTCAAATATTCTCCGCAAATCACCGGCAGTCAATTGAGAAGGAGTACCTCCTCCTAAATAAATTGTTTCCACCGGTTCACTGTCCAAGTAATCCCTCCGCACCGCCATCTCTTTTAAAAGAGCCGTCAGAAATGCTTCCTTGTACCTCATTTCCACATTGGAATAAAAGTCACAATACGAGCAGCGTCTGGCGCAAAAAGGGATATGTATATAAAGCCCGGCCATTAATTCTTTATCAGATTATCCGTGCAAAGGTACTCTTTATTATGTAAATTCTACTATCCCCTACACCGCTCCCCCCCGATAATCCCTATTTACAATATGCTACCGTTAAGGCTTATCCGCTGACAGATTGTAAGGAATTTGCGTTTTCAGCTAACGGGCCTTTGGAAGGAAAAGGGAGGTTTTGGAGGGTGATTCCGGTTGTTTTCGTTATCAAATGAGGCTTTATTGACTGTTTTACGAGAGGGTTCCGGTAAAACATGACGGACTCTTCAGGAAAGGATTACGACGCCTTTGCAAAAGCATTGCGATCTCTTTACAAAAGCATCCCAATGACCTGGTGAAGACATCGAAATGAAAAACCGGAAGGCCCGGAAGCGCCCGGAAAAGCAGCGTCAGAAAGCCCGGAACGGCGCTGAAACAACTATTTTTACCCGCTGTTTTTGTTGAGCAAACAGATAGCGAATCACTGCTTTTTTCTTTATTTTACCTCAGTATAGGATTAATTGGCGCACATATAGTTCGCGTTTCCTTTCTTTTTGTGTTATTATATCAAAAGGAAAGAGCCAAATGCAGCGTGTTTTTGGCGCTTGTCCCGGATTGGAGTACAAATAAGCGAAACAGGGAGGGGGTAAAATAGCAAAAAGACAGAAACGCTGGTTTTATACTTTACGCAGTAAGGCTTTGTGCATTGAAGGTTTACTTTACCGGCGGGCGGCGTTTTTACCGGAATCTTCCCTGAATTGAAGAGCTTATTAGCATGGATTTTCCAGAAATACCGTAGCTTTGCAAGTATAAAATGATTTGCCATGCTAACAATTAAACAGGTAAACCCGGAGAGCAAAGATTTTCAGGAACTTGTCTTTTTATTGGATAACTGTCTGGATGAATCGGATAAAGCGGCACACTGCATTTGCGAGCCTTTCAACCGGACTGATACAATCAAATATGCCGTTGTTGCTTATTTCGCCGGCGAAGCCGTTGGCTGCGGGGCTATCCGCGTGTATTCACCCGGTACAATGGAAATAAAGCGGATGTTCGTCCGGGAAAATCAACGGCGAAAAGGCGTTGCCTCCATGATATTGGACGAATTGGAACACTGGGCAAAAGAATTGAATTTTACCCGGTGTATTCTGGAAACCGGAGAAAAACTGCCCGAAGCCATCAAACTGTATCAAAAGAAAGGTTATGTAAGAATACCCAATTATGGGCCATATGAATGTTTGGGCAGTAGCGTTTGTTTTGAGAAGTATTTGAAATAACATTTTATGGACGTTGGCAAACCTTGGAAATATTGATGAATTAGTAGTTGATCGCGAATACAGGAATCAGGGTATCGGCAAGTTGTTGATGAATGAAATGGAGGCAATCGCAAAGAATCGCGGCTGTAAACGATTGGAACTCGACAGCGCATTCCATCGCACAAATGCACATGCGTTTTATGAGAAGCAGGGATTTGAAAAGCGAGCTTATTTATTTTCAAAAGAGATAGAATGAATACTACAATCTGATGGCGTACGTGTTGCTATGATTGAACATAAACGGTGCATCTGTGGAATTAATAGTGTGATAACAGTAAATGTACACAGTTATACAATTATTACGGCACATAAAACGAAAACGAAATGAGAAATGAATATACAATAGTGTCGATTGAAAACAAAAAGTTATACGGTTTGTCGGTTGCACTGACAAAATCACAGAACCGTAATTATGCGATAATAAGTAATTTTTGGAAAGAGTTTAATGCTAAATTACGTCTTTCGGATTTACCGAAACAAACCGGCGGAAATTGGGAGAAATACGGAATAACCTGTAAAACTGACGAAGAGTACCGATATTTTTGCGGTATTCCTGTTGATAATGAATATACTAATCCGAATTTTGAGGAACGTACAATTACACAAGGCAATCACATTCTTTTTAAGCACAAAGGTACAATGTTCAATCTGAAAGATACTTTTTATTCCATTTACAAAGATATAATTCCAACTGGTAAATTGGTTTTAAATCAATCGCAATATTTTCATTTTGAGCGGTATAGTTATCAGTTTAAATGGAATAATGAAAATTCGATAATTGAAATATATTTGCCGATAGGAAACAGTAGATAATCGAATAAATCACTCTAAAATCACAGTTAGGACAAAAATATGAATAACGAAATCTAAAATAATATTCATATCTTCGCATGATAAAAAAGGAGGAAGAGGATGATACTGACTTATATCTATCATAGCTGTTATGTTGTAGAGACGGATAATTTTGCTATGATATTCGATTATTATAAAGATTCGGGTAAATTGCCCGGACAGGGATATGTGCATGATACGTTGCTGAAACGGAAAGGGCGCTTGTATGTGCTGGCTTCTCATTTTCACCCCGACCATTTTAATCCGGACATCTTAACCTGGAAACAGCGGAAAGAAGATATTGTCTATATTTTCTCAACAGATATCCTGCATGAAGGGCGCGCAAAAATGGAAGATGGCTTATTTCTGAAAAAGGGGGATGAGTATAAAGATACAAACATATCCATAAAAGCGTTTGGCTCTACGGATGCAGGAATATCTTTTCTGATCCGGGTAGAAAACAAACGTATCTTCCATGCAGGCGATTTGAATAACTGGCATTGGATGGATGAATCGACCAAAGAAGAGGTAGATGAAGCGGAAAATGCTTATCTGGAAGAACTGTCCCTGCTGGCAAAAACAACCGGCTCTCTGGATTTGGCGATGTTCCCTGTCGACCCACGGCTGGGGACAGCTTATATGCGCGGCGCCGAACAATTCGTTGCCGAAATTCAAACCTGTTTATTTGCCCCTATGCACTTCGGCGAAGCGTATGATAAAGCGGCCGCTTTTAAAAACCATGCAGAAGCGCATCATGCCCAATTGCTTCCGCTAACAGGGAAAGGACAACAGTTTACTATTAAATAGAATGAGTAATATGGAAATCAAAGGAAGATTCGACCATTTCAACATCAATGTGCTTGATTTGGATAAAAGTATTTCATTTTATAAGAAAGCCCTCGGACTGAAAGAACATCACAGGAAAGAGGCGCAAGACGGTTCTTTTATTTTAGTTTATCTAACCGACGATAAAGCAAATTTCCTGTTGGAGCTTACCTGGTTGAGAGACAAGGAAGAAGCCTATGAATTAGGTGATAACGAAAGCCATCTTTGCTTTCGGGTAGAAGGCGATTACGACGAAGTACGTGCGTTTCATAAGGAAATGGGATGCGTTTGTTTTGAGAATACTTCCATGGGGCTTTACTTTATTAATGACCCGGATGATTATTGGATAGAAATACTGCGGGTGGTATAAACCAGCATTTTTATGATCAATTTCTATTGTATCTGTCAGAATCCTGCTATATTTGTTCCCCAATTGAATTTTCATTATTAATTCTAATTATAAAATCATGGAGAAACCTTATGTAATAGGTATTGATATCGGTGGAACTAATACCGTATTCGGGATAGTAGATGCGAGAGGCACAATCTTGTACAGTTGTTCAATAAAGACAGGTAAACATGCCGATGTGAATGATTATGTAGACGAATTGGCTAAAGGACTCGAAAGTCTAATAGAGCAAGCCGGCGGGCATAACAAAATTAAAGGCATTGGAGTAGGCGCGCCGAATGGTAATTATTTTACCGGATGTATTGAATTTGCACCGAATCTTCCCTGGAAAGGAACAATTCCTTTAGCTCAATTAATCAGTGAGAAATTAAACGGTATCCCTGTAACATTGACTAATGACGCCAATGCCGCAGCCATCGGAGAAATGACTTACGGCGCCGCACGCGGCATGAGAGACTTTATCATGATTACGCTCGGCACAGGCGTAGGCAGCGGCATTGTAATTGGCGGAAATCTGGTTTACGGACACGATGGATTTGCCGGCGAGTTAGGTCACGTAATTATGCGCCGCCATAATGGGCGTATGTGCGGTTGCGGACGCGAAGGCTGCCTGGAAGCCTATACTTCCGCCACAGGCGTTGCACGCACAGCGCGTGAATACCTGGAAATTCGTACCGACGAGAGCCTTTTACGAGACTTGAATCCCGATGAATTAACCTCTAAAGATGTATACGAGGCCGCAATGAAGAACGACAAACTTGCTATTGAAATCTTCAACGCAACCGGCAGTATGTTAGGTGAAGCCTTTGCCGACTTTATCGCATTCTCAAGCCCTGAAGCCATTATCTTGTTTGGCGGCTTAGCCAGAGCCGGAGACCTGATAATGAAACCTATCAAAGAGTCGTTAGACAAGAATGTATTGAAAGTTTTTGCCGGTAAAACAAAACTATTGTTCTCCCAACTGAAAGAATCAGACGCTGCCGTATTAGGCGCCAGCGCTTTAGGATGGGAAACGAAAGATTTTTAACATTTTTAGCCGTAAGTTGTAAGTCGAGAATAGTTTGATCTCATTATCGACTTACTACTTACTCTATTTATTCAAAGAAGAATGCATCCTTTACATCAATTTATATATTGCCCTTCCTGCGGGTCGAAATCGTTTGCGGTTCGTAATGAGAAGGCGAAACGATGTACGGCTTGCGGGTTTACCTATTATTTTAATCCATCGGCGTCGGTTGCCTGTTTTATAAAGGATAAAAAGGGGGATTTATTAGTAGTACGCCGTGCGAAAGACCCGGCTAAAGGAACGTTGGACTTACCCGGAGGATTTGCCGACATGAATGAATCGGCAGAAGAAGTTGTCCGGAGGGAAATAAAGGAAGAAACCGGCCTTATCATTACAGACTGCCGTTATCTGTTTTCCATTCCCAATATTTATCCCTATTTAGGTTTTGAAGTACACACCTTGGATCTATTTTTCGAATGTTATGCAGACAATTTCGATCAGGCTAAAGCAGCAGACGACGCAGCAGAAATCATCATACGCTCCCCAGACAAACTAAATCCAGACGCTTTCGGATTAGAATCCATTAAAAAAGCTGTCGAACAATACCGGACTGCACCTGCTGTTGCCGGAACAATATAATGACTGTAACGCACGTTATTTTACAAATCTTAGTGTCCATTGCACGGACTGTTGGTATTCGTTCCACATCTTCAGATACAGTCCATTTTGAGAGAGTAATTCCTCGTGCGTTCCCGATTCGGCAATTTGGCCGTTGTCGAGCACTAAAATCCGGTCGGCATTGGTTACGCTTGTGAGCCGGTGGGCAATCATCAACACTGTTTTGCCTTCCGAAAGGGCGGAAAAGGCTTGGTATATCAAATGTTCGCTTTCGGGGTCGGCAAAGGCGGTCGCCTCGTCAAGAATAACAATCGGGGCGTTTTTCAGTATCGCGCGGGCAAGGAGTATGCGTTGCTGTTCGCCGCCGGAGAGATACGTCCCTTCGCCGCCGATGCAGGCGTTCAGTCCGAGTGGTTGCCGGCTGATGATGTCGCGGCATTGCGCTGCATCAACGGCACGCTCAACCTCTTCCGGCGTTGCACCGGGTTTTCCGTAACAGATATTTTCGAGCAGCGTAGTCTTGAACAGGCGCGTATTTTGGAAAACAAAAGAAACGGACTGCATCAACTCATCGGAATTGATGCAGTTCACATCAACGTTACCTATCTGGACATGCCCCTCTGAGGCTTCCCAGAAACGGGCGACAAGTCGCGCCACAGTGGTTTTCCCGCTTCCCGAAGCGCCCACCAGCGCCACCGTTTTACCCTGCGGGACGCTGAAACTGACGTCGATCAGCGCCTTCTTCGCCATGTCGGGATAGGTAAACGAAACGTGGTCGAAACAAATGCCGTAGCCGTTCACCGGCTTGGTTTTCGCCGGAACTGTCAACGTTTTATACAACGTAAGGTTTTCAAGCCTTTCAACTGCCTGCCCCGCCAAATCCATCGCCTGAGTAAGGTACATACTTTTCATCACACAGCACGAAAAGACGGGTGTAATCAGCACGAACAGGAAGAAATCGAGCAGTATGGACGCCACATTTCCCGTATATCCGGTTAAAAGTATGGCGACAGGCGCAAGGAAAAACACGAAGCTGTTGATAACAACCGTGTATGTCGACATGGGCTTTTCCCACATCAAGGTGTACTGAATCACCAGCCGGTTGTAGTCCATAATGCTGCGGTGGAAGTTTTTGAAGGAGAAAATCGTTTGCTGGAACACTTTCACTACCGGTATCCCGCGGACATATTCGACCGCTTCGGAGTTCATCTCCTCAAGCGAGTTCATGTAAGAGCGCATGAATTGCCGCCCGTTCTCTCCCATAGCAAACATCATAATAGCCAGAGCGATAACCACCGGCACAAGGCAGGCAATACCCAGCAGCCAGTCAAAAGTGAAGACAAGCGCAATGACAGCAACCGGAACCAGCGCCGTTGCCGCCATATCGGGCAATTGATGCGCCAGAAAACTGTGCGTCGTACTTGCATTGTCATCGATGATTTTGCGGATACGCCCGCTTGTGTGGCTGTCGAAGAAGCCGAGCGGCATGGCGATAATTTTCCGCATCGCCTCGCGCCGTATATTCGCTTCCACCCTGAACGCCGCAAGATGCGATGCCCACAAAGCCGCAAAATAAATCGCAACACTCCCGAGCGCCACGCCCACCGCCCACCATGCAAGCGGGATGATACGCTGTTCGAGACTGCCGCCGCTTCCGGCTACCGCACCGTCCGGCGCAAACAGTTCACGGACAATAAGCCAGATAATAATGTACGGCAACAGTCCCGCCAGTGCAGCCAACGCCGACAGCGCCATCGAAACCGGAAACAGCGCTTTCCTGCCTCCGGCGTAGGATTGGAGTTTTTTTAGTGTATTCATTTTATGCTGTTTTATAATTTTTATTTCATTCTGCCTGATATTTTTAATGCCGTTTTTGTCTGTCCTTCAAAACACACCCGGTATCAACCGTTTCGTCCGTTTCATGTACGCACGGTACGGTTCGCCGAAGCGTTCCATCATCAGCCGTTCCTCATCGGGGATACGGACGATTAACATGATAGCCAAGCCCGTCGAAATGGTGAGAGCGTAGAACCAGTTGGCGGTAATCAGCGTAAACGACACGAGCCACAGCATCATGTCGGAATACATCGGATGACGCACGTAGCGATAGGGACCATCTGTAATCAGCGTATGTTCACGGCGGATTTCGAGCACAGGACTCCAGTTGTCGCCCAGCGTCCTGTGTATGCGGTAGAACCACCACATACTGTAAACCCCGACAACGAAACCGGCAATGCGCACGCCATCGTGCAGACCGAATTGTCCGAACGACAGCCAGCCCGTGAAAAGCCACATCATACCCGGAACGGCAAGCGCAAAAAACATAAGTATGGTCATTCGTTTTTCACGTTTCGGCGCAATCTCCGCTTCCGTTACCGCATGAGAGGTTTTGTAACGCTTTTGGTAATACAGGCGAATGAAATTCATCGCTATCACCAGCGCTGCTAAAAGAATTTTGTAGATGAGTTCGTTCATTACTGTTTGTTTTAGTTATTATAATTGTTTTATTAAAATCTTAATCGCCCAATGGTTTATCTAACCTTAAAAATCCTGTTTTTGTTTTCCTGTAAACTCTTTGACCGCCAACTTATACACGACTGTGCGCTTCAATGCTTCTTCCGGAAAATCATACGTTATTTCCTTGCCTGTCTGTTGTTTTATTATTCTGTTCAGACCGTTTATCTTCTCGTCCGTTGATTCGATGATAACGATTCGTCCAAACCCGATAATACTTTTGAATGCGTAACTGTACGAGCAGGGTTTTCCACCTTCAATTAATTGGTGGTCGCAGTCTATTTCAAAACAGGCTTGATTGTTTTCTTTTATAATGTCCATCTTTCGACCTTCCCGTGCGCTGTGGAAATATAACGTTAAAATATTATTCTCAAAAGAATAGCCATAATTCAGCGGCACGATATAGGGACGATTGTTTTGGGACAGCCCAATCCTGCAAACCGTATTTTGTTCTATAATCGCTATCATTTCCTCTGTTCCGGTGATTTCCTTGTCTTTTCTTCTCATGTCTTATTGTTTATCGTGGGTTGGAATTATTCTTGTACGCATCGGCGAGTTTGTCCAGAAAGCCAAATAGTTTCCGGTTCATTTCGCTGAAATCGTAATTGCGGATTTCGTTGGGTTTCTGAACAAACCGATGTTTTGTGTTATTCGTCAGGAAATCTTCTTCCTCTGCAATAAGCAGTTCTATTATTTCAGGGGTAAATTCCAGATGACACTGAAACCCGTAAACCAAATCCGACCAGGCTATAATCTGTCTTGAACAGCCGACGCTCGTTGCCAGTATCCTGCATTCCGGCGTAAGTCCGGGCATATCGTTGTGCCAATGTCCCACAGGCAGGGTTGAGCCAAAGCCGTTTATTTTGTCGTCATTCAAGCCGTCTGCCGTAAGTTGTATGGGCAAAACTCCGATTTCTTTTTCAGGACTGTGGCAATAAGTTGCGCCTGCCGCTTCGCCGACAAGTTGTGCGCCAAGGCAAACCCCAACAACGGCTTTGCCTGCATGGATGGCTTTTTGTATCAGGGCAATTTCGGCTTTGGCGTCGAAATGCGGGCATTCTTCCTTTGTCGTATCCGGACTTTGCGGACCACCCATCACAATCAGCATATCCATATCATCCACACTTTGGGGCAAAGGCTGGTTGTCATATACTTTTGAAAACGCAATCTTGTGTTTTCTCTCCTCCGCCCATTGCAGATAAGCGCCCGGCGCCTCAAATATTTCGTGCTGTACAAAATGAATGTTCATGACGCTTTTTGTTTCAAACTTTTCCACAGCGTCAGTATCAGCAGCACGTTCACCACCGGTACGAAACACAGCAAGCACACCTGCGAAAGATCGAACGCTTCCATAAACACCGCCCCCGCCAGATGTGCAAGGTTAAGCAACAGAAACAGCGCGCTCCACATGAGCGAAACCCATCGAAAACCTCGTCCCGAAAGGTGTAACGATAGCAGCGCCATCAAGAAAGTAAGGGTAAATATCACCGTGTTGAAAGCCTGTACGCCGAGCGGTACTTCGTTCGTCGTCAGGTCGGGCAGCCGGATGTCGGCGCCGTAGAACAGTCCGTATATATGAAACACTGTGTGCGTCAGGAAACATACTCCCAACAGCAGCCAGTAAATGGAGGTTTTAATTTGTGTATTCATTTTACTTGTTATTTAATTACTTTTTAATCTTCTACTCTGTTCAGGATTTTCGGTTACTCCTTTTTTCTTTTATTCTTTACAATCGCCCATAAAAAAAGCGTGTATCCCTTGCAATAGGTTTACACGCTTTTTAAACTGGATAAAGCAGACAATCAACTCCTTTCCAAATCGTTGATGATGTTGTCTATTTGCTTTTTGAGAACGGGAATATCGTTTACCACCGTATTCCAAATGTCGCTCAATTCCACCCCGAAAAACAGACTACTTTCTTTATTGTTTATTGCTGTAAATTATCTTTAAATCGTTCATGATTTGCAGCTTCAGTTTCGGGTGAACAAACTGCTCGGAAACCAAATCTACTTTGGCGTTCAGTTTTTCCTCCATATCATTTTTCATCCGTATCAGTTTGAACATTCCTACAGTGTTTTTTTAACTGTACAGAATATCAATATCGCTTTCCTGCGTGTCTTCGCCGCGGGCTACGGAGCCAAATATCCCTATCCTGACCGGATTGTAGGGCAACATCAACTGTATGATAATATCTATCTGACTTTGCGATAACATTACTGTTTCCTCCGTTTTTCTAACGGTGCAAAGGTATGATTTTTTTCCTTTATCGTCCAAAAATCGCGTGTAAACCAATATGTCAAAGAACGTTTGCTGTTGTTACTTTTTCATCAATCTTTAAATTCAAAAAGCCTGTATGGCGTTCCGGTGGTTGACAGGAATTTGTCTGTAGCGCGGGTTGCGGGATTGTAAAGGTACAGCCCTGCACCCTGCGAGGATACCATTCCCCATATCAGCCGGTCGCCGGTTTTGGCGATGCAACTTGACCATCCTACGGTCGGTTCGAGGTTGAGCCGTTCGATGGTCTTCGCGTAGAGGTCGATGATTACGGGCTGCATACTGCGGTCGTTTACATAGTCGGGGATTTCGCTTGCGGCGCCGGGAATGTTGGCGTATCCATACACCTTGCCGTTGCCTGCATATACCTTTTGGTAAATGTAGTTGGCGACATTGCCGGGTACGTCGGCGAGGGTTTTGTCCGCTATGGGAAAATAGTAGCTTTCGTCAAATTCGGTCTCGCCTTTTTTGATTCTCAGAAAGCCTTCCCTGTATCCGGGGATATAGCCGACCGCGCCGACACTGCAAAAATAGATATCGCCTTTTTCATCCATGAAAGGGTCGCCGGAAGGTTCGAAAGCAGCTGTGTTGTCGGACAGTTGCGTGTTGATTGCCTTGATCACTTGGTTGGTCTCGGTGTCGATGACAACGGCGTATGCGCCCGGCGATGGATAGTTGACAGTAATGAACTGCGAAAGCACAACGAACAACTTTCCGTCGCGGATGATGGCAGCGCCGGGAGCCGGATAGCAATTTTCCAGCGCATACGGGCTGAGGTCAATAGTGGCAGTGATGATCAATTCTTCCGTGTTGATGACAAGTATCTGTCCTGCATATACAAGTGGCAGGTACGCCGTCCTGTCATCTTTGAATGTAAGACCGACGGGAAACGACTGTGCCGGCAGCGAAAGCGTCTTCACCAGTTCGAGGTCGCCATCTTTCTTGCGATATTGGAACAGCTTTTCGTTGCTTTCAAACTCCTGCACATACAGATAATCTTTGTAGGTATATATAAGGGCGCTTTTGGCATGGACAAACGCATTGGCGTTATTCAGGCTTGAGATGTCGTCAAAATTATCGAAAACGCTTACATACGAATTGTCGCCTACAATTACGCTGTACGCATAATTTGCAGCGTCGGCGGTTACAGGGGTATCATTGTCGTCGTCCTTGCAGGAGACAAACATTACGCTCGACAGGAACAGAACGCCTGCCGTAAACAGAATACTCTTTGTCTTCATACTCTTTCTTTTTACTGATGTATTCATTTTACTTACTTTTTAAATTATTACTTTATTACTTGTTATTAATTTACTGTTTAAAACGCCATTGCCCCGCCTTCCGATTTGTCGCGGAACCAGTTGTAGCGGAGTTTGATGTTGAATGTACGCCCGGCGAGGGGCATTTTGAGGTTGTTGAACTGCGGCTCGTCCAGCAGGTTGCGCACTTCGATGCAGAGCGACAGTTGATTTTTGATGAACGACTGCTGCACGCCTATCGAAAGGTTGCGGCAGGCAGGCACCATCCAAAGGTATTCCTGATCCTTGCGGTCGGACATCTTCCATGCGTAGTTGAACTCTCCGACGTAAGACCAGTCAACAAATAAGCGAAACAGTTCATCCTTTATCAGGAAATCGGCTTTGTGGAACTCCAGCCCGGCGTTGTAATAGAACGGCGGGATGTTAGGTACTTGTTTGCCGTATTTCGGGTTGGGTGTCTTGTGGTCGTCGGTGAGCCAGTGACGGGTATTGCGCAAATCCTGATACGTGATGTTGAAATAACCGTAGAGTTCGGGGATGAAGTCCGCTTTCAGGTCGGCGTCGAAGCCTTTGATGAGCGTATTGTCCATGTTCTGGTATGCCATGCGGCGGTCGGCAGGTTGCAGGGAGATGAGGTCGCGGGTATTCATCCAAAAAGCGTTGGTTTCGAACTGGAGGCGGGTGAGGCGGAGGAAATCGCGCCGGTCGAGGATAACGCCCAGACTGAAGTTATCGCTCTGTTCGGGGAGGAGGTTGACGGCGGATTTGACCGTGATGCCGTCGCCAAACAGTTCCTCGTTGTCGGGCAGGCGGACGGCGTGTTCGTACGAAGCCTTCAGGCGGAAACCCTGCAACAATTCGTAGCTTGCGCCTTCGAGCCAGCCCCAGTACAGATTGTTGCTTGAGGTGATGCCGGGCGTCTGCTTGAAACCCGAACTGACGCCCACTTCTTCCGTGCGGTAGATGTTCGTGCTCAGCAGATAACTCTTGACGGCAAGGATATTTTCCCAGCGTTTGTTCGGCGAGGTAAATTCGTATGCCAGTCCGGTCACGTTGCTGTGCATCCGGCTTGGAAAGCCGCTCGGATCGTAGCCGAGATAGTCGATGAGGTAATCGTCTTTGGGGCGGCGGTTGGCAAACACAAACTGGTTGTTCAGATTGAGGCGGTGGCTTTCTGCCAGGCGGTATTTGAGATTGAGCTTGCTGCGGAACTCAAAATGCCGGTCGTCCGACAGGTTGAACTGCATGTCGGTCGTTTCGCCGTTGGAAGCGCTTTTATCGCCGTTCCACTGGTACACGCCGGGAACGGTGTCCACCAGATGCATACGGACGGAAGGAGCAACAAGCACCAGTTTGAAGTCCAGCCCTTCGGCGAAGAAGTTTTCCTTTTCCAGTTTCAGCTCAGGCATAATGTTGGTGCCGTAAGTGTAAGCCGAGCGGGAATCGAAGAAGATATTTTGCAACTCCTTTTTGTTGCTGTAGATGGCGCACTCCAGTTCTATTTCGTCAAACCAGAGTTTGGTGAACGTAACGCCCGGCACCAGTATGGTCGAGCGGTAAAAGTCGTGGTTCCGCCTCACGGAGGTATAGGGCGACGAGGGGTCGAAGGTGGTCAGGTTCATCGTGTAGTTGTTGTCCGACTGGTTGTGCAGCACCCCAAAACCCACTTGTATGCCCTGCTTGTCGAACTTCTTCTTTACCGCCGTCATCGCTTTATAAGTGCCGTAGCTGCCCGCTTCGAGCGCCGCTCCGACCATGTCGCAGTCCACCTCGCGCGTTTCGATATTGATGGCGCCGCCCAGTCCGTCGCCTCCGTATTCGGCGGGAACGATGCCCTTGTAAACTTCAATCCGTTCGATAACGTCCACCGGCAT
>JAIRKZ010000174.1 GCA_031259845.1 Tannerellaceae bacterium
GTAAAATTTTCAATTATGCTCATAACTTAACCTGTTTATTTAGTTGAAATTCGCTCTTTGCAAACATACTACTTTTATTTAGAAAAGACGCGGAAAACGGCCCGATTTTTTGTCCCCGACGATTTTCGCCGCGGAAAACGGGCCGAACTTTCGTCCCCGACGATTTTCGCCGCGGAAAACGGGCCGAACTTTTGTCTCCCTGGAATTGACGTTTGAACATCGAACAAACCGCCTAAGAGCGAAAATGGCTGTTCTTTTCATATCCTGATTTTTTGAAAGATTAATTACCGGATAGAACTTATTATTTGAAGGCTGACATTGTAGTTGTGATAGTTTCCATTTGTTGTTACTTCAAACACATTTCCCTGTGTCCGGATTTGTCTTCAGAACCACATCCGTGACGCTAATGCCAGTCTCTTCGCTGTCAAAAGAAGATACATGAAAACGGTTCAGGTTCTGAAGCGCTTCGTCTTCTGTAATCTTACAGGTTCCTTTTTGTTGAACGGCAAGGGCTACGGCTTCCGATTTTGTCAGGGCGACGGGTGCGGATTCGCCAGGCTCTGCTTCATTCGTTACGGAAGCAGGCAGGCCGTCTTCCATGAATTGTCCGGTCTCAGAACAACCGGATGCCGGCATTGCCATCATTCCAACGGCAAACAGGCTTAAACAAAATATATTTCTGTTCATTATTGCAAAGATTAAGTTAGCTGGTATACATTCTTAGAAAAGATTTTATGGGGGGGGGCAGACTGTATGACTGCCCGGCGGGCAATGCGCAGCGCTGCGCAAGCTACAAGGAGTAGCCGGCGAGGGTTTCGTAGCGCTGTGGACGTTTCCGCGCCAGGGACAGGCGGGCTTTCAATGCACAAAAAACTTGAAGCGTGAACCTTGAAGCCTGAAGTATAATCAGTGATTTTTTTTGACGGAGATATATTATTATTAACTTTGCCGAAATGAATGATTCACTATTTAAAAGTAAAACGATGAAACAGATTGTTTTTGTTTTTATGGCCATCCTGCTAACGGCAGGAACAGCATTGGCTCAGGAAGAAGCTTCTATTTCAGTAACTGAAAATTCGTTTGATTTCGGTGATATTAAAGAAGCAAACGGAAAAGTTTCTCACGCATTTACGGTAAAGAACGACGGCAATATGCCATTGGTTATTACACGCGTGATAGCCTCTTGCGGATGTACGTCGCCCAACTGGACCAAAGAACCCATCGCTCCCGGGAAAACGGGCGAAGTGAAGGTGACGTTCGACCCGAAAGGCCGTCCGGGCCCCTTTGCCAAAACAATTTCCATCTACAGCAACGGCAAAACGGGTAGCTATGCCATAACCATTCGCGGAAACGTTCAATAATACAGTTTTCCTGCGAAATGTTCAACTACCGGCTACTTAGCGTTCTGCTCCTGCTCTTTCCGCCTTTTCAGGGAATTATAATCGCCCAGGATAAGGCAGAACTTTATATTGGCGAACCAACTCACGACTTCGGCGTCGTAGCCGAAGCCGCCGGTTTGGCAAGCCATACGTTTATTATTAAGAATACCGGCGCCGACCCATTGGTTATCACCCGCGTTACGGCTTCGTGCGGCTGTACGCGCCCCGAATGGACCAGGTCGCCCATCGAGCCGGGAAGCAGCGGCGAGGTAACAATCAGCTACAATCCCAAAGGCCGTCCGGGGCCTTTTTATAAAAGCGTTGCCGTATACAGCAATGCGAAAGACAAACCCAAGCTCCTCCATGTAAAGGGAAACGTTACGCCCAAACCGGCCAATGCCACGCTGCCGGCGATAAGCTACCCTTACAGCATCGGCCCTTTAAAACTGCAAACAAAAACAATCCACTACAACAGTATCCGCCCCGGAGAAACAGGGGAAGAAAAGATACCTGTCCGGAACGAAAGCCAGCATCCGCTGACAATCCATACAGGCAAACTGCCCAACTACCTTACCGCAGAAGCCAACCCGGACACGCTGCAACCCGGCGAAACCGGCGAAATATACCTGCTGTTCCATACGGATAAAGCCAAACGGATGGGGCGCATCCTTACGGCATTGCCCCTTGAAGTAGAAGACGGCGCGAACAGGAAGCATACAACCGGTAAAATTGACGTTGCAGCAAATGTTATCGACAACTTCGCCAGGCTGTCTGCTGCCGACAAAGCCAAAGCTCCCGCCATCCAATTCTCGTCTACATTAATAGACTTTGGCAAATTACCCGGAAAAAGCGGCGCTATCATACCTTTCATCGGCGGTAGCGGAAAAGAATCGGAAACATTCACCATTACGAACACCGGAAAATCGGTTCTTTCTATTTACAGCGTAACCTCCGACGATGAGTTGACAGCCATATCCGGCGGGAAAAAAGAACTTAATCCCGGAGCTGCAACCGAATACAAAGTAAGCATCCGCCCCAAAGAAATCAAAACGAAAATAGAAACATTCATTCATGTAGTATGTAACGACCCCAGCGGGCCTGTGCGCCTGATAAAAGTTACGGCAGAAAAATAACACCCCCCCCATGAAACATCCTGAAAACGACGACCTGTACAAAGGTTTGAAAGTAACGACGGGCGTTGCCGGCGTTCCCACAGTAAATCCTTACCTGAAGAAAAGGCTGCAACGCCAGGAATATACCCCCGCCGAGTTTGTGGCAGGCATACGGCAGGGGAACATTACGATACTCAGCCAGGCCGTTACGTTAATAGAAAGTTCCAGATACGAACACCAGCAGGTAGCGCAGGAAGTGATAGAAAAATGCCTTCCCTATTCCGGGAAATCCGTCCGTGTGGGAATAACAGGCGTCCCCGGCGCCGGTAAAAGCACGTCTATAGACGCCTTCGGAACCTGCATAACGGAGCGGGGGGATAAACTGGCCGTATTGGCTATCGACCCGAGCAGCGAACGCTCCAAAGGGAGCATCCTGGGCGATAAGACACGTATGGAAGAATTATCGCGCAAAAAGAACGCCTTCATCCGCCCTTCCCCGGCTGCCGGCTCGCTGGGCGGGGTAGCCCGCAAAACAAGGGAAACGATTGTATTATGCGAAGCTGCCGGGTTTAACACTATCTTCGTAGAGACGGTAGGCGTAGGGCAAAGTGAAACGGCGGTTCATTCGATGACAGACTTTTTCCTGCTGATTCAACTGGCCGGAACCGGCGACGAACTGCAAGGCATCAAACGGGGGATTATGGAAATGGCGGATGGCATCGTTATCAACAAAGCGGATGGCGATAATATAGACAAAGCCAAATTAGCCGCCAGCCAGTTCCGCAACGCATTGCACCTTTTCCCCGTTCCGGATTCGGGATGGACGCCGCAAGTACTGACGTATTCGGGCTATTATAAACTGGGCATCAAAGAAATCTGGAGAATGATAGACGAATACATCGCCTTTACAAAAAACAACGGCTATTTTGACGTCAAACGAAACAACCAGTCCAAATACTGGATGTACGAAAGTATCAACGAAACCCTCCGGGATACGTTCTATCACAACCCGGCCGTTGCAGGCAAGTTGAAAGAAGCCGAACGCCTGGTTTTAAATAACGAAGTAAGTTCTTTTATCGCCGCCAGGCGCATGATGGACCTGTTTCTGGAAAACGTATCCTACTGCGTTAACGACAGGCGGACGCTGACGCCATAGCTGGAGTTTGTTGTAGGATAAGAAGCGCTGGACACCAGGGGCTCGTTAATCTGCAAATCATAGAATGCACGTAAGGTAAGGGAGCGGCTCAATCCATAATCGGCCGAGAACTGCAGTGTTTTTGCCACATTCCCGCTGGTAGCCTGCGAAGTAGCATCCTCCAGCTTACGTATCAACGATTGCATCATCCGGTACGAGAAGTCCATACGCAGCGTTAAATCATTGCTAAAGTTCTGGCTCGCCTTCCTCTTTAATACCTTATTAAACTCTGTCAGCTTGTATCCCAACCCTGCTACATATTCTTTTGTATGGGATTCTACCAATTGATAAGACGACACGTTCAGGTTAAAATTCCGCGTTGTGCGGTATTCGGCGCGGGTGGTTATATTATTCAAAAGCGTCCCGTCTACGCCTATCAGCGGATTAAAGCCATCGGTGATACTTACCGAAGAGATGTCGTACGGAGAAGAAGGAGAGGGGTTATTCGTTAATATATCCCTTATAAACCCAAGCCCGTCTTGCCCGGCGTCGGCCCAGTTGAGGAACGAACTGAATGAGCCTACCGTATAATTAGCCCGGTATTGATGGCTTAACTGTATCGATTTAAACGTTTTCTGTATCAGCGGGATTTGTATCAAGCCATCGTATGTAACATGCCAGTTGGGAAGCAGGGCGGCTAAAGAGGGGAAGGGCGACAGGGATATATTGTTCGCATTTTTACCTGTATAGGCAGCCAGGAATGCAGGGATCAGCACATCTGTCGAATTTTTGTTTATCCCCCCGTATCTTTCGGGGTTATATCCTTGCCCTGCCGCCGTATGCCCTTCCAGAAAGCCGGCATCGGGATAGCTTGTTGCGGCGTATTTATTTTCGAGCCGTCTGGCAATGACTGAACGATTATTCAGGAAATCGGCAAACACCTCCGACCGGTAGCCGTTTTCCAGATTACCCATCCCTTCAAAGATTGACCCGAGGGCTATTGTCGTCATACTGAATGAGCCTCCGTATATCTCGGGCATACCGCTGTACATATACTGTATTTCGGTATTGCGGTTATCCGACCGAAGCGCATTCAGATCAATCTTCAAACCGGGGAAGGGTTCGAGATTCATGCTGACGGTGAGCGTTTTTGTAGCATTAATGATAGCCGGATTGATATTTGTCTGCGTCATTACCAACCAATCCCGTTCTACTAATTCATCTATATACTCCCTTCTTACCGAACCGAAAGCAAACCCGATACCCGGAGTAAATACGTTATTCAGTCGCCCCTGCCCGAACATATCGCCTATTTCCGGGCGGAAGCCGGGCAGCATCATACCATCCATTACAGCATACTGAATATTCAAACGGCGTATCATCATTAAGAAGCGGCTGCCATATTCCGCCGCTTTAATTACAAACGCCGGATTGTCCGACGTAAGCGGCGTCAGGACTAAATTCAGCTTAACGCTGTCGCGGTTTTGTATCTCCACATGGCTAAAGTCTACCGGCTTAAACTTGATCCGGTATACTTTGCCGTCTTCGCCGCGCGCGGTGATTCGTAATTTCTTTGTCAGCATACCATGATTCACAATCGTGGAGCTATCCTTACTCAGGGTTACGCTTGTTTCCAACTTTTTGGGTTCTTTCTTTTTTTCTTCCTCTACCCTTTGCCTGTTCGACGAATTAGTCCGGTTAGAACCGTACTTCTGGTTAACCGAGCGTAAAAACTTATTCTTATTATAAAAGCCGAGGAAATTGAACCCGCTCTGGATGTTTATCTGCCGCTGGTTTCTTATCGAATTGCCAATCTCTACGGCATCATCCACCCTGGCGCCCCTGTCCCAGTTGTACGTGGCGTTATACATCAGGGAAGCATTCACCCAGTCGAGAACAGGGATTTGCTGGAAAGGCAAATTATACGTAGCGTTAAAGGACTGGTCGTAGCGCATGGGGCGCCCCAAGTCGGCGATACTTTGTTTGACGGAATCCTTCCACATTTGATACTGGTCTCCATTCAGTTTTTTGTTTACCTGCACATGAGGCTCTTCAATACGCGCATTCGTACCCGAGTTGAAGGAAGCCCTTAAACTGCTGGTAAAGTTCCAGGTGAGGCTGAATGCCCTGTCCCAATAAAAGTTCTGGCTGAAAGAAACCGGCAGGTTGTTTCCTCCCTGATTATTCAGGTCGCGTAATTGTATTTCGTAGTAATTACGCATCATCGCCGTCTGGAAGCTGATATTCGCCGGCACATAGTTTATCCCCAGTTGTTTGATATAACGGGTATAGCCATTATCTTTCTTCACCTTGTAGAACGGGCGGAAAGGCCTCAGATATGGAGAATAGCTATACGCAAAAATGGCTTTGTAATCTTTGGTTGTTTCGTATTCCGTTTCGGGCGTATTCCGTTGATTCTCGCTATAGGAATATCCTGCGGAAAAGTTGGCGGGGTCGTAAGGCATGGGATTCTTGCTTTTTATATCAACCCGTGCGTTGGTGAGCGCAATACTTTTTATTATGCTCCGTTCGCGGGCAAAGCTTATGATTGAATCTTTTTCCGCTTTCGTTTCCACCGATTCCAGGGCATCTTTCAGTATCACATCCTGGTCGAGCGGATTGTATTTGGGGTCAATCATTTCTTTCGAGTAAGCATAATACAAAGGCAGGCTCACGCCGGTTTTTTCGGGGAAGAACTTACCCAATTCCAGGTTGGCCGATACGCTATACTGTTTATAGTCGTCCAAACGGCGTTCGTTAACCGACTGGTCCAGGCCACCGAAGCCAGCCGTTTCAATTCGCCCGGCCAGGTTTACCATGCCCAGGTCTGATAAGGCTACATTCAGGTTGGCATTGGCCGCCCAGCCTCCTTCTTCGTTAAAGTCGGTCAGGCGCAGTTCGTTCACCCAGATTTCGGCGCTCCTGATATCTTTTGATTTATTGCGGACGCCAATCATGATAACCTTTACTTCAGACAGGCTTGGGTTTCCTACGATGCTGATGGTGTTTTTCGTATTGTCGGGGTCGGCTTCCGAATAAACGGATTGAAACGATACGCCGTCTTGCCCCTGCCGTTTGAAACGGTTGCGCTTCAGCTTCAGGTCTGTTAATACTTCAAACCTGAAATCGAACTTATTTGCGGCGGGCCATACCCTCTCCCGGTGTTCGGGGTTATCCAGATAAGAACCATGGGGCGTCAACGTAAGGGGTATTTCGTATTCGTAGTAATTATTCTTGTAGTCGGAACCTAAGCGCACAAACACCGACAAATCATTCGCGGCAAGAGGGGTTACTCCCATTGCCGAATCGGCAAACGCTTCCGCATGCGTAAAAAGCTGCAACCGCTTATATTGCCGGAAGTCTAAATTGGTGTTTTTATAAATCGCCCGGGCGTCGAGCGGCGACAGGCCGGTTACTCTCATGGAAAGAGCCTGCTCGTTTTGCAGTATCATCTGGGCTTGTCCGGGAGCCAGCATACGCGAAACGCCCGGAGGCAACACATAGTTTACCGGCGTCTTTTGCCCGTTCTCTTCGATATTCACGGCGGCAACGTCTAAGGATGCTATACTGCCGGCAGAAGGAGGCATTGACGGGTGGAATAAATCCTGCGTATAATTCCGCCATTCGCCACGCACCAGCTCAAACTTACCGAAACGGAGGATAGTGGTATCGCTAAAGCCGGTCATATACATACGCATGAAGCGGATCGTCTTAAAATCGCGAATCGAACCTACGCTCCGGGTATATTGCTTTACGGGAATCTTAAACTGATACCAGGTAACATCCGCCTTACCTTCTTCCAATGCCACCTGCCGGGCGATATATTTATTTACGATATAATTGCTACCCACTTCCATATCCTGCCGGCGAAGCGATATTTTGTATTCGTAATACTTTTCCGTTTCGTTCATTGTATTATCCTGGTTCAGGTCTTCCACATCCGGCGTGGTTCTTGCCGAGGCATTGAAGCGTTCGTTGGCATTTTCAGACGAACGGGAGTTTCCCTCCGTCCCGTTGTAATACTTATACCTGTCGAGGATACTCATTTCGGCTTCGTCCTGTTCCGCACCGCGGTAATGGCGGAAATTATCGCCGGCCGGGTCATTGTAAAACTGAGCCAGGGGGCCCGGCTCCAGTTTCGTTTGCAGCTTTTGCAGGTATTCGCTATATACCCCCCAGGTCTGCTCTTCTTTTGTAGAAAGACCGTTAAAGCCCACATCCTGTATGGCGCGGGCTCCGGCCGTATTGTCGAAAGCATATACGGTGCTCTGTTGCCTGGGAACTTTTCCCCATACGGTGAAGTCTGCCTTCGCGGTATCCCCGTTGACGGGCAGGCCGTTCTCGAAGAATTTCTTTTCATCCTTCAGAATATCTTCGGATATTTCACCGAGGTTAAAATACAGGTCGCCGCCTGTTGATTGAGTCCGCTTGATGAAGGGGTCCATCATCCAAAATTCGATATACTCGATATTGGCGGTTTCAAAGTCGCTTTGGTCTATCCTGCGCATCATTCCTCCCCAGCGTTTTTCGGGATTCATCAGGGTTCCGTCGGGATTCATCCCGTCGGCGTCCAAGTTATATGGGCCGCGTTCCTTCGGATAATAAGCTATGTTCAACACCGGGAGGAAGGAGGTTTCATTAGACGACTGTTGCTTTTTGGGGAACAACTCCCTCACCATAACAACCCTTACATCGTGGTCGGACAACTGGCTTTTATCGCGTTTGATATGCGTAGGCATCAGCGTAGAGGTGGTGCGGGAGAAAATCCCGTCGATATAGTACCAGGCAAACAGGGAACGGTTCTTCCCATAGTCTGTATTATTTACCAGGCTTGCTTCGGGGAACCTGGCGGCTGCGCCGCTTTCATAAGGCACGCTGGCTAATACCCAGGGATAAGGGTTCAGCAGGTCGAAACCGCTTTGGGTAGATTCAAAATCGTCTAAGTAGGAATATTTCCCGGTATATTCGTTTTCATAATGCCCGGCTATCAAGTGGGCGAACTCTGCGTTGAATGAAATCTGGCTCGGCTTGGTTAAGGTAAGCAGCGGCAGCTTGTCGAGCATATTGGTGAGCCACTGGCTTTCCTTTTTGTACGAAGTATTCAATCCCCACAGGGTGTTCTTTACGGATTCATCGCCAAAGGATGTTTTCACCGTCAGTGGCATTTCCGACAGGTGCATCACCGTAGCGCCGATGTTAAAGTCCGGGTTGAAGGTATAATTCAGGTCGAGCCCCATCATTGTCTTCCGCTGCATGCTGTAAGTCGATTGGTTTTCGAGGCTGACGCTTACGGGAGTTCCGGCGGCTATGATGCTTTCGTTCAATATCGTTACCGTCCCCGACGTATAATCTACGATGTAGTCTGTATTTTCGGAAAGCGTCATACCGTTGGCCGTTACCCTTACCGAGCCCCTTTCCACATTGCTGGCTCCCAGTTGTATCTCGGCTCCCGACGACGCCTTATATTCGCCGCGCAGAATGAATTTATTTTTTTCGGCTATCTGGCGGGCTACCGTGAGCGTAGAGTCGTACAGTTCCTGATACACATATTTTTCGGCTATGGCGGGGTTTCCTATTCTTTCTTTCAGATACGAACCGAAAGGTTCTACTACGGGGAATATCACCCGCCCGTTTTCAGGCAAAACGGTTATGCCTTCCACAAAGTCGAAAAACCCGTCGGGATAGGGTTCGTTCTTCGAGTCGAGGCGGTCTACGTTCATCACCCGGAGCAAGATAGTGTCTTTGATATTTCCCTCGGGGATATAGTTGAGGTACGTACCGGTGGTATCGCTCTGGTATAAGATATTCAGGCGGAAACGTTCTTTCTCTATCGAGTAGGCGTCGAGGGAGTAGACATTCTTCATCATCAGGTTCCAAAACGCCATATCGGGCGACATGGATGTACCTTTGAGCAGTTTTACGTACAGGCTGTTCGTTGTATTGGCGGAGTTGTCTGTCGAAAATTCGCCTACCTGGCAGGCTTTGCCGTTGTATTGGAAGTCGTAAGCTACGGCCAGCACTTCGTCGGGTTGTAACTGTATCTTTAAGGAGATATAACCTAATTGTTTGTTTACGCTGTATTCCGATTCGTCGAGGCGGCGGGCGCTTTCTATCTTCTCGTACTCCTTTCCGCTTTCAAGCAGGCCGCTCAATGCCTGCGTAGCCGAACTTATCTTTCGCGCCCCGGAATAAGCGTCGGTATTGATGGTAGCGTACAGGCTGTTGGCGTCGTTATAGGGAATAGCCATCGAACCGGCGGGGGTGAATGCCGGGTTACTGATGTGTTTATACTCCGCCAGGTCGGCAAAGGCTATGATGTTACGCGCCTGATCGTAATTGCTCCGCTTGTTGGTGATCCATACTTCTACGCGGTTGATCGTCACCGCCGAGCGGATATACGGCAGTTGCCCCAGGGCATAGTTGTAATTGTCGCGGAAATAATGAGACAGGAAGAAGTGGCGGTTTTCGTCGTAACTATCTGCCGTTATCTCAAAGGGACGGGTCTGGACGCCTCCTTTTGAACTCACCGTTTTGGATTCGGACTCTTGCTGGGCAAATAATGCGTTGACCCGCAATTTACCGAATTGCAAGTCGGTCTTCATCCCGAAAAGGGCCGCTCCGCCCTGAATCAGGGAGTTGTTGGTTGTCATGCTTACATTACCGGCTTCGAGGCTCTTTACTATCTCGTCTTCTTCGCCGGCGTAGGCCAGTTTCAGTCTCTTTGTGTCGAAGTCGAACGTTGTTTCGGTATTATAATTCATCCCGAAATTCATCTTTGTCCCTACAGTTGCCTGTATGTTCATCTGGGTATTTATGTCGAAATCAAAGTAGGTACGCTTACGCGCTCTTTCGGGCAGAGTGGGATTGTTTGTCTTGTTTTGCTTCAGCCCCATCGTAATTTCGGCCGAGCCTTGCGTACGGACACGCACGCCTCCTGGCCCGAAAATCTTATCCGCCGGGCCGATATCGAATTGCATATCCATAAAGTTGAACGCCTTATCGGCTTCCTTTTGAAACGCTTCTTCGTTTTTCTTCCTGAAATAAGAACGTATGGATTGCCGGAGGCTGTAATCCTGGTATTCTTCGGGGGTAAGCGTGAGGGGCGTACCCAATTCCATATCGCCCACTTTGGTGCGTATAATATAGGTGGCCGACTTGAGGTCGTATTCTATCTCTGTCTTCAGATTCTCCGGGTCTCGCAAATCGGCGGGCGAGGCTTTCAGCAAATCGGGATACCCTTCCGGTTTTGTTTTGGCTACGGGGTAACGGGGAGGTAACGTATCTTCCTGCTGCGGCAGGGGTTCTGCTCCGGGAGGCTGCGTTTTCGTATAAGCCAGGCGATCGGCATTGAGGGAAAAGAAACCGGTTCCCGACAGCGCTACCGTCAACAATGCGATATATATAAACCGTTTCTTCATCAAAGCATCCTCAGTGCACTCTTAATAACCTGTTCAACAGTCAAAGCGGGCGAACCCTTCAGGATAGAAACAACCGCTTTCTGTGATGCGGCCTTCTGGAATCCCAGCATCACCAGCGCCGCTACGGCTTCTTCCGCTATGGGGGCGGTTCCCATGATTGTAGCCAGGGCTATGGCTTCGGCAGGTTTCACCTTATTCTTCAGGTCTATCAGGATACGCTGGGCGGTTTTCAGTCCGATACCTTTTACGGCGGTAAGCGCCGCTTCGTTTTTTGTAGCGATTACCTCTGTCAGAGTAGCGGGCGGGAGCGACGAGAGAATCATACGCGCCGTGTTAGGCCCTACGCCGGAAACGCTGATAAGCATCAGGAACAGTTCGCGCTCCAATTTATCGGCAAAGCCATACAGCAGATGGGCGTCGTCGCGTATTACTTCATACACATAAACCCTGCCGTTCGCCTTGCCGCTCAAAGCGCTATACGTATTGAGCGAAATATGGAGTTCGTATCCTATCCCGCTACATTCCATTACCATCCGTGCAGGCGCAAATTCTACGATATCTCCCTTTATATATTCTATCATTTCTTTCTATGCTGTCATTCGTACCTATTATAACGGAAATCCCCCCCGGAATATTATTTGGGTATTCCTTTTTTTACTGTTGCGGTAAATCCCTATTCTGGGGGTTTCCCTACTTCCTGAACTCACCGTATTTTTACCTTAATGTATAACACGCCCGAAGGGGCACAAAAAAATCATTACAATGCCTCCGGTAAACCATTATAATGTCTTTAGCAAACCACTATAATGCTTTTACAAAACCACTATAATGGTTTACTGAAGGCATCATAACAGTTTTTTTGAAGACTTTTTAACAGGAATAGGAAGATACCGGGAAAAAATACTATTTCGGTGGTTTTATATTAAAAGAACATTCCCTACCTTTATGACGGAAATAACCCAATGTCAGCAACATAGGATGCCGGAAACACAGGAAGAATTAACCCCAATAATTAGCATGATATGATAGAAATATTCATTACAACAGGAAAAGACGAGCGACTAACCGACAAGTTATGCGCTGCAATCAGGAAATCGAAAATGCACATCGTAACCGGCACATTTCATAAACTGGGGGATTGCCGGGAAAGGCTGGCGCACAATAAAGCCCCGCATATCCTTCTGCTTGGACTTGCCATGCGGGATGGCAACGGTATGGATTTCTGTGCCGAGGTGAAGGAGAAATATCCCGGCATACGGATTTTGATGCTGGCCGACGACGATGAGTATTCGATCATCAGGCGGGCGATGAATAATGGAGCGATGGGCTTTATACGGAAGAACGTTTTGCCGGAGGAGTTGATTGCCGGGCTGAATGCGGTGATGGAGGGTAAGATTTATCTGGGAAGCAAAATAGGTATCCGTAAGAACGAGGCTCCGGAGGAGGCGCCCGGATGGCTGAGCGCCGTAGAAAAGGAGATACTGGCATCAATGCGGAAAGATTGCTGCAGCATAGAAGTGATGGTCGAAAGGCTGTCGCTGCTTGCCGGGTCGCTCGACAGGTGGCACAAGATGCTTATCACCCAACTGCTGGCGAGAAACGACGGGACAACGGGTAAAGAGACGACGGAGGCGTACCTGAGGACGCTGAGCGAGAAGCTGTTTCTGGAGGGTTATTCTAACTGGGAGATTGTGGACGAACTGCGCGGAATTGCCGACAGGCTGAACATTGACATCGATACCGTGAGGATATACCGCATGCGCCTCATCCAGAAACTCGGGGCAAAAAACTCGATGATGTTTGCCAAAAAGAAGACAAACGATATCATCAGGCTCAAGCCCGACGATATACAACTCATCAGGTTGGTTGCAGCAGGATTCACCAGCAGGGAAATAGCCGACAAACTGCCATGCGTGGGAATCGAGGCTATTAAGTCGCGCCGTAAAAAACTTATCCTGGATACCGGTGCGAAAAACATGCTGGAGTTAATTATTGATGCACTACGCCAGGGACTGATTAAATTAGACGACATAGAATATTTACATAATAAACATTGAAGTATGAACATCAACTTACGGGAACCGCAATTTTGCTACGAGACAGGGCATCGCGGCAATAACGAAGATTACATTTATCCCGCCCCGGCAACAGCTACGGAAGCCAACCGGCTATTCCTGGTGTGCGACGGTATGGGAGGGCACGAAGACGGCGAAGTAGCCAGCAAAACCGCCACGGAAGCTATCGCGGCTTACTGGGCCGCCCACGGCGACGAACCGGATACGGAACAAAAAGTAATGAATGCCATCGCATCGGCCATATCCGTGATGAACCGGTTAGTAAAAAAAGCCGGTAAAGATAAAGGAATGGGCACCACGATGACGCTGGCCAGCATCAGCGCAGATACCGTATTTGTTACACACGTAGGCGACAGCCGTATCTACCAGGTAAGGCCAACAGCCGGGATAATCTACCAGTCGAAAGACCACTCGTATGTCCAGACGCTGGTGGATGCAGGCCTCCTTACGCTGGAAGAAGCGCGCGTCCATCCCATGAATAATATTATTACCCAGGTGATACAGCCGGAAAGTTTGAAGTCGATACAGCCGGAAGTTGTCGTCATCAGGGATATCGAAGAGGGGGATTACCTCTTCCTGTGTACGGATGGCATTACGGAAAGTATCAGCGACGATACGCTGGCAGACATACTGAGCAAGGACATTACCGACGGTGAAAAGATGAAACAGATAAAACAAATCTGTTCCGGAAACTCAAGAGATAATTATTCGGCCTACCTGATACCCCTGAGTGTTCAAAAATAAAAAAGTCAACGCTATGCCAGCAAAAGTTATATTAAAGGTTAGTAAAGGCAAATGTTCGGGAGAAGAATTGCCTCCTTTCGATAAAAAAGAAACCCTCATTCTGGGAAGGCAGAATGATTGCAACATTGTATTCCCCGAAATCACCGTATCACGGTACCACTGCCTTTTAGACATCGCCCCTCCCTCTGTGATAGTAAGAGATTTCGGCAGCCTTAACGGAACCTACCTCAATGAAGAAAAAATAGGCCAGCGCAATGCCGCCCTGTCCATTGAAGAAGCCCGGAAGCAGAAATACAACGAATTTCCCATGAAGACGGGCGACAGGCTGAGATTGGGGCCTGATTGCGAGATTACGCTGGATATCGTTATCCCCCAATATTGCGCGGAATGTTCGTGCGAGATAGAGCAGCCGGGGCATGTGAATAAGGATAATTTGCCCATCTGCCCCGCTTGCCACGCCAAAGCCTTGGAACAAAAGGCAAAAAAGGAAGAAGAAGAACGGCTCGCCAGGAAAATGGAGCAGGAACGGATAGAAGCCGAAAAACGCGCGGAAGAATTAGCTGCAAAAGCAAAAGCCGCCGCCGATGAACGGGCCAGGATAAAAGCGGAAAAAGAACGGATAGAAGCCGAAAAACGCGCGAAAGAGTTAGCCGAAAAGGAAAGGCTCGAGGCCATACGCAGGGCCAGGGAAGAAGAAAAACGCCGGAAGGAAGAAGCCCGTATAGCCGGGGAAAAAGCAAAACGAAACAACCGAAGGTGCGAAGTTTGCGGAGCCTCCTTAGACGGAGAACTCAACATCTGTTCCGCATGCCTTAAAGACCCGGTAAGGATACTGGAATTTCTGTTGCTGGAGGCTTCCAAAGGCGAGGGCGACGTAATGGGAATAGCAGGATACCGTAAAGTAAAAGAGCTTGGGCGCGGAGGAATGGGCGCCGTATGGCTGGTGGAAGAGAATAAAACCGGCGAACGAATGGCGCTTAAATTAATGCTCCCCGAAGCGGCTGCCGATAAGCAAAGCCGAAAAATGTTTTTACGCGAAGCGTATATGGCCGGACAGTTGACGCATAAAAATGTGGTGCGCCAGCTGAAATGCGGACAATCCGGCGACACTTATTTTATCCTTATGGAGTTTTGCCAGGGCGGAAGCGTAGACAAGCTGATGGAAAAGAATGGCGGCAAATTAAGCCTCGACCTGGCTACCCATATTACCTTACAGGTATTAGACGGCCTCCATTATACTCATAAAAAAGAGGTGGTCTCCACGTTAGAAGACGGTACGACAAGGACGGTAATCGGAGTGGTTCACCGGGATTTTAAACCGGGCAATATTTTCCTGTCCGACAATTCATCCCGTCCTGTTGCTAAAGTAGCCGATTTCGGATTGGCCAAAGCGTTCGAAACCGCCGGGCTTTCGGGGCATACCCGTAGCGGCCAGGTAGCCGGGACATTGCCTTTCATGCCCCGCCAGCAGATTATCAACTATCGTTATGCCCGGCCCGATGTAGATATTTGGGCGGCGGCAGCCAGCTACTATAATATGCTCGCCGGAACTTATCCCAAGGATACCCGGGGAAAAGACCCTTACGTAGTGGCTCTTAACCACCCTGCCATCCCGATAAGCCGGCGTAATGCCAGGATACCGGAAAAGCTGGCGGAAGTAATTGATACGGCGCTTATCGAAAGACCGGAGATAGGCATCCGGAGCGCACAGGAATTGAAAAAGGCAATAGAAAACGCATTATGATTCATACCGAACTTTTCAAACATGGCTTTCTTGCCGCGGCGTCAGTAGACATAGGGCGGAAGCGTACATCTAATCAGGATGAAGTGATTTTATGCCCCGGCCCAGGCTTTTATGCCGTATCAGACGGCATGGGAGGATTGTCAGACGGCGGTAAAACCTCCGGGATAATCAAACAGATATTGCCGGGCATGCTGCAAAACCTCGTTCCCCAATGCAGGGAAAACCCGCAGCCGGAGTATGTAGCCAGGCTTCTGGAAATGCAGGTGCAGACGATAAGCAACACCATCTACAACACCTCCAACAAGGGGCGCAGAGTTTCTTTTGGCGCTACCCTGTCGGGCGTGTGGCTGACAGGCAGCCATGCCGTATTTGTTAACCTGGGAGACAGCCGCGGATACATCCTGCCCCGCTATAAAAAAAACATTCGGCAAGTCACGCGAGACCATAATGTGGCAGCCATATTAGTGGAACGGGGCGAACTGTCAAAAGAAGAAGCCCGCAATCATCCATCCAGTTGCAGCCTCACGCGTTTTGCCGGTATGCCTGCCCCCGCAACACCCGAAGTATTTATCTGCGAAGTAAAACCGGGCGACCGGATACTTTTGTGCAGCGACGGCCTTTATGGAATGACGGGAGATAAAATACTGCCGCAAATCATGCGCTCTTCCCGAAACCCGGAACGGATATGCAGCCGCTTAATCGAACGGGCTAATGCAAGCGGGGGGGATGATAATATTTCCGTCGTTTACCTGAAAATTGTATAACTGTTAATTTATTTATTCACCATTTAAAACCCTATTTTTATGGAACCCAACGAACTACCTAAAGGATGCATCGTTACATCCGCTCTTTTCGGCACAGCCATCGGCCTGTCGGTCTCGTATTTTTTATGCCATATCAACCCCGCCATTGAAGCGGGCTGGCTCAGGGGGCTTTGGCATGGCTCCAATCTTATCGGCAACTGCATCTTATCCCTCTTTGACGATCGTTTGTTGCAAGCGCCGCTCCACACTGCGGCTTATACCGTCTTCTGGTGGATATTCGCCATATTCGCCGTTCTATCAACGCTCTGGTCAACTATGACTCTGTATCGGATATTTAAAGTGGACAGTTGATGGAGTATTCGCAGGAATGGGAAGAAGGCGGGCTTTTGTTTGATGATGTACGGCTCATCAGAAAACTGGGGCGCGGCGGTATGGGGCAAGTATGGCTGGGAGAACAGCTGTCATGGGGCCAGGCGGTTGCCGTAAAGCAATCGCTTAGCTCAGACCCTCGTATGCTGAACGCATTGGAAAAAGAAGCAGACCTGTGGCTGGAAGCCGGGCTACACCCTTATATCACGACTTGTTATTATACAAGGCGACTGGATAACCAAACGGTGATTGTGCTCGAATATGCCAAACAGGGGTCTCTTCAGCAATGGATAAACAATGGGCAACTGTATGAAGGCGAACCGCTCTACAATATGATGCGGTTTGGCCTTCAGGCTGCCTGGGGATTAACCTGCGCTCACAAAATCAATCTTTCGCACCTGGATGTTAAACCGGATAATATCTTAATTGATGAAGGAAATGCAAAGATTTCGGATTTTGGCCTGTCTAAAGCAAAGGGTATAAATAATGCCTTATCAGGTTATACGCTAAAATATGCAGCGCCGGAACAGATAAACGGTATGCCTGCCGGTAACAAAACCGATGTTTATTGCTGGGCGGTATCCATGATGGCCATGGCGGCCAAAGGAGCTTTCTGGATAAGTGGCAGCATGGCGGAGGAAGTATTGGCAGAATATACGGAGGGACATCTCTTTTTCGTTCCCCTGCCCGGGCCGCTGCATGATTTGCTGGCGCTCTGTTTCAATAAAGACCCGCAAAAGCGCCCTTCTATGGAGCAGGCGGGAGATAGCCTGCAGGGTATCATGAGGCAACTGTTCCCGGGGAAACCTGTGCCCGATAAATTGATTGACCGGCAACCGCTTTCGTCGGCGGAACATAACAACCGGGCGGTTTACCTGTTTGAAAAAGGAGAAAAAGAGGAAGCTATGCGTTATTTCAGGAAAGCCGAGGCCATGGCGATGGAAATAGCCGTACCTAAGTACAACCGCATGGTAGCGGAGTTTTACAATCGCACCCTGACGCCGGGGCAGATGACGGAAGCTTTTCTACATTCCGTATTAACTCCCAAACGATATGATGAAAAAAAGATATCGGCGCAATTGATGATGCTTAACGGAGACCTGCGCAACCTGCAAAAAAAACCGGAAATCGCCGGAACATCCGCACAAGTGCAGGCATGGATACAAAACGGCGCACCCGGGCATTTGTTATACACAGAGCCTCAGTTGCCCATATATATGAATGATGGCGATGAAGAAAAGATACATGATATTGTAACGAAAGGGCGCTTCGGCGTGGGCCAGCGTATTGATCCCCGTTTTCAACTCATGGTGAAAGTCTTCACCCTGGGGGGGCTTTTACAAATGGGTCAGCGTATTGATTTCCCTCTCAACAGCATTTGCTCCTCTAAAAGAAAAACGTATTTATTCGACAACAATAAAGGCGCCTTTTTGTTGGGTGGCGTTAATTCGGGAGAACAGCCCTGGCTGGCCTGTGTGATCCGGCAGGAAAAATACAATTTAAGAGAAACATTCTTTATTGGCGAACATGCCGCATTTATGGCGCAAGCGCCCAAACCGATTTGTTATTTTAAGGATCCCCGGAACATTTGTTTCTGTCATTTCCCGGATACTCCCGCCATGCGTTCTTTAGGAGGGGACTTCAAGCCTGTAAAACACGAAAGTCTGGACGATGTATGTGCTATCGGTCTTTTATCCCGAAACAATAGGAACGCAGTGTTGATTCTTGACACCTCGAATGGTATTTCTGCAGAAAAGATGGCGCTCGTAGAAGATTACCAGGGAGGAGAACTTTTATTCCTGAACAACGGCTCATTGCGCATCGACGGGAGAAGAATAATAGAACCGGAGGCCTGGAACGGGAAAAAACGCAAAACAAACGATCCGTTGGGCGTTGTTCCTTCAAACGATACGGATAATCCCGAATCAAAAATAACTGCCAACTTTGGAACCAGGTATTTATTGATCAGGCATTCCCACCAATTTTTCAACTATGAGGAGACCCACAAATATCCATACGCCTGCCTTTGGGATTATAACCCATACAAACTCTTACCTGCATTATTCGATCCCAGCCCGGCGTCCGGGATTACGTTCGTTTTCGGATACCAGGGGAATCTGTTAACAACCCGGCTCGACCGCAGCCCGGCCAATCCGCCGGCCAATCCGCAATGGCTGATGATGAAAGCCGTTTCGGGAGCCATTGCCTCCGACAGGCAGGAACTTTTAAGCAAGCTGGCTAAAGACTACGAAACGCTTTTAGCCGGTAAAGACTACCGGAATATTTCCGGGATTACGGAAGCGCTACGCCCGCTCGTTGTGCAAGAAGACGCACAAGCCCTCGCGCTCTGGAAAAAAATAGCGCAGGCGTTTCCGGCAGGAAACCCATTCAGGGCCATACAGCTTGAACAGGGAAAGACGGACTGGTTCGAGCCTGTTTTTTCCCTTAAATATCCGATGCCCAAATTTCCGGGCTTGTCGTTTTCTATGCAAACCGCCAAAGGAAAGGTGAGATACAGATTTTACGACAACAACATTGAACCCCTAATGTCTTGCGAAAGATACGACGGGAAGACTTTTGTTTTCAACCATTTTAAAGATTATCCACACGTCACGATAGCCACTGCTTCATCCGATGGCATGTTTCATTCATTGATTTCGGAAACATACCGACCCGGAGAAAGAGCCGCCCTGTTTGGTTTTGTCATCAGGATTCTGGACGTCGGCCGTCTGAAAGTTATTTTTGAAAAAGAATTGCCCAATCACATTCCTGTCCATACGTTCACATTCTGGAAAGGCCATACGTTATTTCTGTATCTCGACGGATTGCATGCTATCAACCTGGATCAGGTAGACGGACAATTGACGGAACTACCCAATCCATTGATCCAAAATCAGGTTGAGGTACACAATCCTTTATTCTTTGGCGAACAGGCCGATTATTTTACATCAAGGCACAATACCTGGTATATCTGCTCGGAAATACTCCCCCTGCCCGAAGACCTCTACACAGACCCCCGCTTTACCACAATTAAAAACAAACTGCCTTTCTTTAAGAAAAACAAAAGGCGTATGCTGCTGAAAGAAGGACTGGGCGAAATCTGGACGAATCAACTATTAAAATAGAAGCAAGACAACAATATGAAAAACGACAATCCAACCGCTTACCATCAAAGCCTTACCCGGCAGGGAAAGGATAACGACACAGTATTGGGAAACGGTACAACAGCAGCCGTAACCGATTCCTCTGCAACGAAAAAGCAGGCCGGCAGTAAGCCGCCGGCCGAAGACATCCCCATCGAAAAAGGCGCTACCCTCCTTCACTTGTACAAGGTAGAATCCGATCCCATTGTCGGTGGCATGGGGCGGGTATTCCGCGTCCGCCACACGGGATGGAATACCGACCTGGCCATGAAACAACCCAAGAAGGAACTGTTTCGGAACGAAGCCGAAAAACAGGCCTTCATCCACGAATGTGACGCCTGGATAAACCTGGGCCTTCATCCGCATATCGTCTCCTGCTACTATGTTCGTGAAACAGGCGGCATTCCCTCCATCTTTTCCGAAGGGCAGACAATAAGGCCAGGATTGACAATCAGGCCCCAGGGACAGACAATCAGGCCCCAGGGATTGACAATCAGGCCCCAGGGACAGACAATCAGTCCCCAGGGATTGACAATCAGGCCCCAGGGATTGACAATCAGGCCCCAGGGATTGACAATCAGGCTCCAGGGATTGACAATCAAGCCCCAGTGACAGCAAACAAACCTCCGGTGACAGCAAACAAACCTCCGGTGACAGCAAACAAAGCTCCGGTGACAGCAAACAAAGCCCCGGTGACAGCAAACAAACCTCCGGTGACAGCAAACAAAGCCCCGGTGACAGCAAACAAACCTCCGGTGACGGCAAACAAACCTCCAATGACAGCAAACAAAGCTCCAAGGATAGACAATAAAGCCCTAGGGATAGACAATCAGGCCCCAAGGATAGACAATAAACCCCCAGGGATAGACAATAAACCCCCAGGGATAGACAATAAAGCCCCAGGGATAGACAATAAAGCCCGAAGGATTGACCGCAAGGCCCGAAGGATTGACCGCAAAGCCCGAAGGATTGACAATAAAGCCCGAAGGATTGACCGCAAAGCCCGGGGCGCTATAAGAGGAAGAGGAATATGTTACAGTAATAATAAATTAAAGATAAACAAATGGATTTCAGTAAAACTATGCGGTTTGTAATGGTTCGGGCGCAAGCCGAAGCGGCTGTTTGCAAGACGGCCATACACCCCGAACACCTGTTTTTAGGATTGCTTAAACTGGCGGAAGTAAAAGCGGAAGATATATCTTCGGACACCAGCCAGTATCAACAGATAACAGAAGACGTAAGGCTCGTGGCAGACAGGCTGCATCTTGCCGGCATTGAGACAGAGGCAGGACGGCAAAAACTACGCCGGATACTGCGCAACGAACCTCCTTCGGGCAACGGCGAAGCGGCCATTATAGCCATATTTACCCTGGCTGTAAATAAAGAACACGGCTCCACGATAACGGCAATCAGAGTGCTCGCCGTAATGATGGCCCACCCTGCCCCGCTGCTTACAGCCATATTTCATTTAAGCCCGCCGGAAGAAAAAAAGGAAGAAACAGGCCTCGCCTGCCTGCCGAAGCTCACGGCGCGTATCCGCCACATGCGATATACCCTGCTTGAAAAGGTACATGGGCAAGACCATGTGATACATGCCTTTTCCGAAGGCATGTTCAGCGCCGAAGTACTCGCCGCATCCGACGAAAAGCGTAAAAACCCCCGCGCCCTGTTCGTATTTGCAGGCCCTCCGGGCGTGGGAAAAACATTCCTTGCAGAGCAGGCGGCCGAATCGCTCTCTATCCCGTTCAAACGGTTTGACATGAGCGGATATGCCGACCATCAGGCCCAGACAAACCTGACAGGCTTTGCACCCAGCTACAAAGACGCCCGCCCCGGCCTGCTTACCGGCTTTGTAAAAAACAATCCGCGCTGCCTGCTGCTTTTCGACGAGATTGAGAAAGCGCATCTGAACACCATCCAGCTATTCCTGCAAATCATAGACGCAGGAACGTTGCACGATAACTTTATGAACGAAACCATTGCCTTCAGGGATACCATCATTATATTCACAACAAATGCCGGGCGGCAGTTATACGAAGGCAATGCCAAAGCAAACGCAGCCGGGTTGCCCCGCCAGGTAATCCTCAATGCGCTGGAAACAGACGTGCATCCCCATACAGGAACGCCGTTTTTCCCGCCCGCCATCTGTTCCCGCCTTTCTACCGGCTACCCCATGATGTTTAACCACTTGCAGGCGCACGACCTGGAGAAAATCAGCGCCGGGGAGTTTCAACGCCTCTGCAAACTGTTCGAAAAACAATACGGCATCCGGGTAAACGCCTGCAATTTGCTGGCCACCCTGTTGCTCTTTGCCGAAGGAGGGCAGGCCGGCGCCCGTACCTTGCGCGCGCAGACCGAGTTGTTTTTCAAGAATGAACTCTTTAAGCTATGCCGTCTTTGGAGCAACAACTTCGAAGGCGCGCTGGAGAAACTGAAAACCATCCGTTTTGAAGTAAACGCCGGCAACCTTCCCGCCGGCGTAAAGCCTTTGTTTGAAAATCCCGACCAGACAGAAATCCTGTTTTTCGGAGACGTCTTGCTGGCGGAAAAGCTGAAAGAAGAGGCCACAGGCGTGATAATCCATGCCACAAGCCATCCGGAGGAAGCTCTAAAGATAATGGGCGAAAAAGACGTCCGGTTTGTGCTCATGGAGCTTTCTGCCGGCAACGGCAATGCAGACCCTTTGGCCACAATCCCGGTAATGCCTGTAGAACCGCCTGTTATGAAAACAATCTTTGCCTTCGATAATGTCCCAATAGCTGCCGCCTCTTTGTATAGCGCCCGTCATTTCTTTAAAACCCTGCGCGAACGCCTCCCCGAAATGCCGGTTTACCTGCTGGAGACAGACAAACTTGCCATCGATAGCGAACTACTCACCGCTTTCATACGCGCCGGAGCACGGGGCAAACTGACATTCCCGCAAAGCGGCGACCTGGGCGTCCTTGCCGAAGAAATCACCCGGATAAGCAGCCAGGCATACCTGCAAAATACAGCCGCCGGCCTGGCAGCGCAACGTAAGATAGTATCCTTCGAAACCGCTCCTAACCTATCCGCCGATAAAACACAGGCCGTCATCCGCTTGCGTGAATTAACCGTCCGCCGCGCCGTATCGGCCGGAGACAGCGGCGAAGTGCTCAACGAAGTAGAAAAGCCCAACATACGCTTCAACGACGTTATAGGCGCCACCGACGCTAAGGAAGAATTGCAATTCTTCGTCAACTACCTGAAAAATCCTAAAAAGTTCTCCGCATCAGGGCTTAAGCCGCCCAAAGGAGTCTTGCTCTACGGCCCTCCGGGCACGGGAAAAACATTGCTTGCCAAAGCCATAGCAGGCGAATCAGACGTAGCCTTTATCCCTGCCGTTGCCAGCGGCTTTGTTACCAAATACCAGGGAAGCGGCCCCGAAGCAGTCCGGGCATTGTTCCAGCGGGCCCGCCGGTATGCCCCGTCTATCGTATTTATAGACGAGATAGACGCAATAGGCCGGGCAAGGGGAAACTCCGCCCTATCCGGCCATGGCGAGGAAATGGCGCTGAACGCCCTCCTTGCCGAAATGGACGGCTTTTCGGTTGACCCCAAACGCCCCGTATTTGTACTTGCCGCCACCAATTTCGGCGTAGAAGAAGGCAAAAGCGCTATGGGAGTCATTGATGCAGCGCTGGCACGGCGTTTCGACAGAAAAATCATGGTAGACCTGCCCGCTAAAGAAGACAGGCGCCGATACCTCGAAACCATGCTGCACAAACGTAAAAACAACCAGGTGACAGACGCGATGATACAACGCTTGTCCGAGCGCTCCGCCGGCCTCAGCCTGGCCGACCTGGAATTGGTGTTGGAGAGCGCCTCACGTATGGCTGCCAGGAAAAACACCCTCATCACCGACGAACTGCTGGAAGAAGCCTTTGAGCTGAACCGTCATGGCGAGAAAAAAGACTGGGGACGCGAATACCTCGAACGGGTGGCACGCCACGAAGCAGGCCATGCCTACCTGTGCTTCCTCACAGGTAATATGCCATCTTACCTCACGATTGTAGCCCGCGGCGAACATGGCGGCTATATGGAACATGCCGGCGACGAAGGTTCTCCTTTAAAAACGAAGGAAGAACTCCTCGGGCGTATCCGCACTTCTTTGGGAGGCAGGGCGGCCGAGATTGTATATTATGGCGAAAAGGAAGGCGTCTCCAGCGGCGCTTCCGGCGATTTGCACAGCGCCACGCGCATCGCCCGCGCCATGATCTGCTCCTATGGAATGGATGAAGGGATAGGTATGGCCGTGCTTTCAAACGAAGAAGCAACAAAAGGCCCTCTGGCGGAAAAGATAACCCGCCGCATATCCGAAATCCTCAAAGAGGAACTCGAACAAACCATCCAAATCCTGTCCAAAGGAAAACCATTAATAAATAAACTGGTAGAACAACTATTGGAAAAAAACAAATTAACAAGGGAAGAAATGGAAGCTGTTTTCAGGAAATAGAAAATCCGGCTCCCGGAATAGAAAAGGCTATATTTTAGATACATCCAACAAAAAGAAGCGACAAGTCTAAATACACCGTTATAGCCTGTCTGTCAGGGTACTTGCGTACCACTTTCATTTATTACTGCCTTCCATGTAACCACAAGGC
>JAIRKZ010000002.1 GCA_031259845.1 Tannerellaceae bacterium
GGGCAAATAGAATTTGTTTATACTAATTCCGATGGGGAAATAATTGCTGAAGAATCATTTATGAAATCTACCCTCATTATTAAAGATAAACTGTCGAATATGAAATGGGATTTATCGGATGAGACGAAGACCGTTCATGAGCGTAACTGCCAGAATGCAACGATTAAAAATGGCCCCGATATATCCGTTTGGTTCTCACCGGAAATCTCAACAAACAGAGGCCCCGGATATTTTCAAGGTCTTTTCGGACTTGTATTTGAGGCAAACGATTTTTTCAGTACAACTTATGTTACGGAAGTTAAATACATCGAAAAATCGGAATCCATTAACGAATTATTCGAAAAATACAAACAAGCGCCCGAAGGCAAAGTATATTCGTTGCAAGAGTTCTTCTTGTTAAAACAAAATTTTATAAAGACATTAAAAACAGAGCAATGAATTGAAAAGATTGATTAACCGGTAGATATACTTATTATACAGAGGCAATCCCGCGACTATAAGAAATTCTCATTACGAATAACGTTTAAAAACCATTGAACTCCCCCCCTCAAAAAAAAATCATTATGATGCCTTCAGTAAACCAATATAGTGGTTTGTTAAAGACATCATAGTGGTTTACTGAAGACATTATAATGGTTTGCTAAAGACATTATATCCCTTTTTTATGAAGTAAACACCTCAATTAAAACATAACGCAGACCTATAATTCCTTTAAATCTGTTTCTAATGAACAAACGTTTTTTCGTTCAACAAGGATTGGGTAAAAGCAGTTAGTTTTGGTTATTTTTGTACAAAGCTTTGATAAGATGAGAAAGTGTTTCCATTTCTTGCTTGTGTTTGTAATGGTAATGCCCCTCTTGGCTGCCGAAAGGAAAAAAACGGGTATCGTACTGGGGGGAGGGGGAGCAAAAGGATTTACCCATATCGGCGTACTGAAGGTATTGGAAGAAGCAGGCCTGCCCATAGACTATGTGGTGGGAACCAGTATGGGAGCCATCGTAGGCGGGCTTTATGCGATAGGATACAGCGCGGCTGAAATAGATAGCCTCGTACGTTTGCAAGACTGGATGGAGTTGTTAAGCGACAAGGCGGAACACAACTATAAGACGTTCCCCGAAAAAGAAAATTCCGAACGCTACCTATTGTCTATTCCCTTTGGAAAGGATAAAAAAGACAGGATAATAGAAGGGGTAATTAAAGGGCAGAATATAGAAAATTTGTTTTCAAACCTGACGATTGGCTATCATGACAGTACCGATTTCGGTTCCTTCCCTATTCCATATTCCTGTGTAGCTGTGAATGTGGTAACCGGCGAAGAGTATGTATTTAAGGCTGGCAACCTCTCGCAGACCATGCGTTCGAGTATGTCTATACCGGCCTATTTTACGCCTGTAAGGATAGATGGTATGGTGTTAATAGACGGTGGCGTAAGTAATAATTATCCGGTGGATATCGCATTGCAGATGGGAGCCGATCTGATTATCGGCGTAGACTTGGGTATCAGCGACCTGAAGACATTAGAAAAGATAAATACCCCGAGCGATATTGTAGGACAGCTTATCGCTCTGTTCGGACACGAGAAATACAACAGGAACAAGGAGAATACCGACCTGCTGCTTCGCCCGGATATAACCCCCTATAATGCGGCCAGTTTCGGACGCCAGGCTATTGATTCGCTTATCAGCCGGGGAGAACAGATTGCCCGCAAACATAGGGATGAGATTACAGCGCTGAAGGAAAAGGCCGGAGCGGGGGAAACGAACAGACCGCCTGCCGGATTAATGCCCGCCCATCCGCTGAATCCGGCAGATACCTTTTATATAGCAACAATTACCTTCGACGGAGTAGAACAAAGGGATGAGAGGTGGTTGAAAAAGATCAGCGGGCTGGCGGAATATTCGTCTGTCACCCTTTTAGAACTACAAAATGCGATGGCTATTGTAATAGATACAAACATGTATTCGCATGTAAGTTACCGGTTGACGGGGGGGCCTTACCATCTTCACCTGGCAACAGAGCCCAAATCGATGACCTCAATTAATCTTGGCGCCCATTTCGATACGGAAGAAGTTGCCGCCGGACTACTGAACGCCACATTAGACCACCGGGGCCGCATTCGTTCCAGGCTGGCGTTTACCGGAAGAGTCGGGAAGACGTCTTATGCCCGCCTGGATTATTCCATCGAGCGCATCCCGCTACGTAATATCAACCTGGCCTACATGTTCCGCTATCAGGATTTAGACCTGTATACAATGGGAAAAAAGACGCTTAATACTACCTATACCCATCATTTTGCCGAATTGGCCTATTCGGATATGAACTGGCTGAACTTTAAGGTAAAAGCAGGCTTACGGTACGAATATTTTGATTATAATTCGTTTCTGTATACAGAAGGCTCGCATGATTATGCAGTAAAGCCCGGAGGGTTTGTCAGTTATTTCATCTCTACCCATCTCGAAACATTGGATAAAGTTAATTTCCCCGGAAAAGGCGTATCCCTTAAGGGCGATTATTCATTGTATACGGATAACTTTACCGGGTATAACGGCTCTTCCCCCTTTTCGGCTGCTTCCCTTCATTTTTCGGTTGTAGTTCCGATGCCCTGGATAAACCGGCGATTGGATTTGATACCGTCTTTCTATGGAAGAGCGTTGATTGGCAGTAACCTGGCTTATCCTTTTCTGAATACCATCGGCGGCGTTGTTGCCGGTAAATATATGCCCCAGCAAATACCTTTCGCCGGAGTTAATCATGTTGAAATAGCAGACAATCTGCTTGCTGTGGCAAGCCTCCAATTACGGCAACGTATGTGGAGCAGCCACTTTATCACATTAATCGGCAACTATGGCGTTCATCACAGCAATCTGCTCAAACTATTCAGGGGTTCTACTATGTGGGGCGGCAGTATCGGCTATGCTTTCGATAGCGTAGCCGGCCCCATAGGCGCAACAGTGAGCCTCTCTGACTAGAGCAGGAACGTACAGTTTTACCTGAATGCGGGATTTTATTTTTAATTGAAAGATATATTCATACATTTGCAAACAAAATAATTTTCAATTCACTAAAGTATGCTACCACGGATAATAGACTTCCTCAGAGACTTGGAAAAAAACAACGACCGTGTTTGGTTTCAGGAGAATAAAGAGCGTTATGAAACAGTACGCAAAGCATATCTCGGCATTGTACAACAATTGATAAACCGTATCTCTCTGTTCGATCCCGATATTGCCGGGCTTGAAGCAAAAGACTGCATATTCCGTATCTACCGTGATATTCGTTTCTCGCCCAATAAACTTCCTTACAAGAACCACTTTGGGGCTTACATGGCTCCCGGAGGCAGGAAAAGCCTGAAAAGCGGCTATTATTTCCACCTCGAACCCGGCAACAGCCTGCTGTCAGGAGGCTTATGGATGCCCGACCCCAAACTGTTGAAAATGATACGCAAAGATATTTACAGCCAATTAGACGAATTTGTCGCTATTATGGAAGAGCCCTCTTTCAAGTCCATCTACCCCGGACTGGAAGGCGAAACGTTGAAACGGAACCCGGAAGGATATCCGCCCAGCTTTCCGCATGATGATATTATCCGGCATAAAGATTTCTGTGTAATGGCTGTTAAACCCGACAGCTTCTTTTCCCCAAAAAACTGGCTGGACGAAACAGTTGCCGCTTACGAAAAGCTATTACCCTTCAACCGCTTCCTTAATTATACGGTAGAAGAATATCTGGGAGAGGTTTAACGCTATTTTTCTGTTATAAAAACAAAATATTACTTGTTTGATCAGGGAAATATGTTAAAACAATACAATCATAGTAGTATGTATTGCATGGTACATGGGTAATGCATATATTTGTATCGTAAAACAATAAACAATGAATGCAGAGAACGTAAAATCACAAATGAGGAAGGGGACGCTGGAATATTGTATCCTCTTGCTCCTGAAGAAGGAAGCTGCTTACACCTCTGACATTATACAGAAGTTACAAGAAGCTAAGTTGATTGTTGTAGAAGGCACTCTATATCCCCTTTTAACAAGACTGAAGAACAGCGAATTGTTGAGTTATCAGTGGATAGAATCTACGCAAGGGCCTCCGCGTAAATATTACAAGCTTACCGAAAAGGGAGAAATCTTTCTGAGCGAACTTGAAATATCATGGCAGGAACTAAATGATACGATAAATCACATTAGAAACAATTAATCCCAGATAAACAATGAAAAAGACACTTACGGTTAATTTAGGTGGTACCGTGTTCCACATTGATGAAGACGCATACCAATTATTGGATAAATATTTGTCAAACTTACGGATTCATTTCAATAAAGAAGAGGGAGCCGATGAAATTATGAGTGATTTCGAGCTTCGTATCTCTGAAATATTAAATGAACGCGTGCGTTTGGGCAACGAAGTGATTACGCTTGGGCATGTAGAGGGTGTTATTAAACGCATGGGAAAAGTAGAAGAGTTGTTTGGCGAAGAACCGTTTTCTTCCGCCGGAAACAGGCAAACGCACCATACGGCAGACGAGGCAGGGAAAGAACGGGTGAACAGACGCCTCTTCCGTAATCCGGACGACCGCATACTGGGAGGCATTTGCGGAGGCTTGGCTGCCTATCTGGGTTGGGACCCTACTCCTGTAAGGTTGTTAATCTTTTTATTGATGTTTTTCTTTGGTATTATTATCCCAATTTATTTTATTCTCTGGCTGATTATACCGATGGCGCATACGGCTACTGAAAAGCTTCAGATGCGTGGCGAAAGCATTACGGTAGAAAATATCGGGAAAACCGTTACCGATGGTTTTGAACGGGTAAGTAGCAATGTAAACGACTATCTCAGTTCGGGCAAGCCGCGGACTGCGCTTCAAAGAATAGCAGACGGCCTGGTTGATATATTGGGGGTTATCCTTAAAGCAATTGCCGTATTAGCAGGAATCATCTTATTCCCCCCGCTCTTGTTTGTGTTATTTATTCTGTTCATTGTGATAATCGCCTTAGTTGCCGGGGGAATAGGCGGGGGATTCGGATTATTATATCATCTGATGCCTTATGCCGATTGGAATATGCTGAACCAATATCCCGAATGGACGTTACTTGTAGCCGGTATATGTACGGTATTATTGATAGGAATTCCTGTTATCTCTATCCTGTATGCCGTTTGCAGCCGGATATTCAAGTTCAAATCATTGCCCAATGGCGTAAAATGGGCTTTGCTGACATTCTGGTTTATAGCCCTGGCATTGAATATATTCTTTGCCGTACGGTATGGCATTCCGTTCTGGGGAGATTTGAACCATTGGCCTTGGAGGCCTTCTTACTGGCGAAATATCGTACAAATGTTACACGTTTAACCGGAGATGAATGTGTTAAAGCGAACTAATAAAAAAAAGGTCACTCTTCTCAGAGAGGCCTTTTTTCAAGGTTAACAAATTTATGAGTAAAAACTCCTAATAAATCTTAGTCGTTTGATCCCTGCTAAAAAAAGCCTCATAAAGGCTATCAGAGACTGGCGGTAAAGATAGAAAGTTTTTTTATATAAAATAAAACTATCCTCTATTATTTATTTATACTCATTTCTTATTCTTACGGCTGTTGCGGCTAATTCTTCTTGTGAAGGAACCAACTTGTCCTTGCCAAAATAGATGTCGGATTCTTGTGTCATAGGCACCAGGTGGATGTGTGCATGAGGCACTTCCAGGCCAATAACAGCCAGCCCGATACGTTTACAGGGGATTGCCGATTTTTGGGCGCAGGCTATCCGTTTGGCAAATGCCATCATCCGGGCTAACACATCATCGTCGATATCAAAGATATAATCTGTTTCCTGTTTAGGAACCACTAATACATGCCCCGTTGCTACCGGATTGATATCCAGAAACGCAAAGAATTCGTCGTTTTCTGCAATCTTATGGCAGGGTATTTCACCTGCAATGATTCTACTGAATAGGCTTGCCATATACAATTTGTTTAAATAGATATATCAATAATTTCGAAACGCATTATTCCAGATGGAACCGCAATATCTACCACATCACCCACCTTTTTGCCCATTAATCCCTGCGCAATTGGAGCGCTTACGGCTATTTTGCCTTCTTTCAGGTTTGCTTCCGGGTCAGACACCAGCATATAGGTCATTACAGCATTGTTTCGGATATTTTTAATTTTCACTTTATTGAGTATCTGAACAGCGTCTGTTGATATCCTTGATTCGTCAATCAGGCGGGCATTAGAGAGTAAGCTTTTCAGTTGAACCAGTTTCGCTTCCATAATACCTTGAGCATCTTTTGCTGCGTCATATTCTGCATTTTCAGATAAATCGCCTTTATCCCTTGCTTCAGCAATTTGTGCGGAAATTTCCGGTCGCTTCACAGTTTCCAAATAGTTTATTTCGGCTAAAATTTTATTGTAGCCTTCTTCTGTCATATAACTAACAGCCATAACCAAATCCTCCTTACTAATTTAATCTTATATACTTTTTTTATGATGTAATAAAAAAAGAATCCCGGCCAATTCCTCGGCCGGAACTCAGACAATTCATACTATTTATTTTCATTACAAAGATAAACATATTTATTAATACCGCCAGCATACCAATTCGTGCTTTATAACATACTTCTTCTCTTTTGTCGTGGCCGGTAAAGTGTTTTTGTTTTTTTTCTTATTTTTGTGCAGATGGAAAACAATACGGATTCTGTTGCTGTCAAACAGCGGTTTATTATAGTAGATTTTCTGAGGGGGATTGCTTTGTTGGGTATCGGGCTGGCAAACTTTCCCGAGTTTGCGTTATATACTTTTCAGAAAGACGAGGTAGTGGAAGCGATGCCTACTGCCGGGATTGATTATGCAGTGAAATTCTTCCTGTATACGTTTATTGACGGTAAGTTTTATACGTTGTTTTCGCTTTTGTTCGGTATTGGCTTTTCTATTCTTATTTCTAAGATGACAGACAATGGGGGCGGATTATTTTACAGGAGGATGATTTTCTTGTTTCTTACCGGGGTGTTTCACCTTTTGTTTTTATGGGCGGGGGATATTCTGATTTTGTATGCTTTATTGGGGTTGTTATTGCCGTTGTTCAAAGAGGTATCGAATAAAAGGTTGCTTATCTGTTCCGGCGTATTGCTGCTTTTTCCGGTTGTTATCGATACGTTGATTGTATTATCCGGTTACCGGTTGGATTTAGCGGCTCCGGCGATTGATACATCTGTCTATTTTCAGCGGAAAGTGGGAATAACGGACGACAATTTTGGTATATGGCTACTGGAAGCCGGTACTTATCAGGATGTGTTGAAATTTAATTGGCAGGGCTCTTTTATCCGTATACAGGAATTTATTGAGGGAAACCGGGTGTTTAAAGTGTTGGGCTTATTCCTGCTTGGGCTGTATATCGGGCGAAACAGGATATATGCCGATTTAGAGGGGAACCGGGTTCTGTTGAAGAATATTCGCTTTTACGGTTTCCTGATTGCTTTGCCGCTTTCTGTTTTATATGCCTGGAATGCGGTTCACGGTAAGCCTTTGGGAATGATCCTGACGGCTGTTCTGTACGCCGTAAGCGTATTCCCGTTAAGCCTCGCTTACATTTCGGCTATCTGTTTATGGTATCTGAAAAAGAAAGAACGCTTCCTGTTCTCCGTTTTAGCTGCTCCGGGGCGTATGCCCCTTACCAATTATATCGGGCAATCCGTATGTGGAATGTTTATCTTCTATGGAATCGGGCTGGGATGGGGGGCTACCATTGGTTTGGTATATGTAGAGCTTATTGCGGCAGGAGTATTTGTTATCCAGATTGGTTATAGTTATATGTGGTTGCGTTGCTTCCGGTATGGCCCGTTGGAGTGGGTGTGGCGTATGCTTACTTATGGGAAATGGTTGAGAATTTTGAAACAAGATTAAACGAAAGAGAGGAAAAACAGTCCAAATGGTTAGCAAACAATACACAAACACTAACGCATAGAAACGTATGGTTAACAAAAAGACAATCAGCAACACCTTTTTTGAAGGCGAACGCCCTTTATTTGCAACAAACAATATCAGGCTTGAACATGTAAAATTCTATCCCGGAGAGTCGGCAGTAAAGGAGTCTGCCAACGTAGAAGCATATAAATGCGAATTTATGTGCAAATATCCTTTCTGGCATAATGATAATACGTTGATAGAAGAATGCCTGTTTACGGTGTACAGCCGTGCGGCTATCTGGTATTCCAGGAATATACGTATGATTAATACGGTGGTAGACGCCCCTAAGATGTTTCGCGAGATAGATGGCTTGTACCTCGAAAAGGTGAAGTTGCCCAATGCCGCAGAATGTTGCTGGAATTGCCGTAACATCGAAATTCAGCATGTAGAGGTAAAAGGCGGCGATTATATCTTTATGAACTCACGGAATATTAAGATAAACGATTTCTGCCTGCAAGGGAATTATTCGTTCCAGGATGCAAAAAACGTAGTGATCCGTAATGCGCGGCTCGACTCGAAAGACGCTTTCTGGAATACGGAGAATGTAACGGTTTACGATTCGACCATAAGTGGCGAATATTTAGGATGGCATTCAAAGAACCTGCGATTGGTGAATTGTAAGATTTCGGGCACGCAGCCTCTGTGTTACGCTACCGATTTGGTTATGGAGAACTGCCAGATGGCGGCCTGCGCCGACCTTTGCTTTGAATACAGCGCCTTGCAGGCCGGAATAAACGGCCCGGTTACAAGTGTAAAGAATCCGGGCAAAGGCTCTATAACGGCCCATCATATCGGCGAAATTATCATTGATGAAAATTGTAAAAACCCGGGAGCATGCAATATTAAGATTATCCAACAAACAGCGGCAGTGTAATGGCATACGATTTTAACGAGATTATCCCTCGCCGGGGAAGCAACTCTTATAAATGGGACTCGGCAAAAGAAGAAGGCGTCTTGCCGATGTGGGTGGCGGATATGGATTTCTGCACGGCGCCGCCTGTTATGGAAGCATTGGAGAGGAGGGTGCAACACGGCATATTCGGATATACCAAAGTGCCGGACACTTACTTTCAGGCAGTAATCGATTGGTTCGACAGAAGGCATCAGACGCTTTTCAAGAAAGAGTGGATACTTTTTACTACGGGGGTGGTGCCGGCGTTGTCGGCTGTTATAAAGGCGCTGACGGTTCCGGGCGATAAGGTAATTGTACAGGAGCCCGTGTATAATTGCTTTTTCTCGTCTATCCGCAATAATCAGTGCGAGAGGGTTTCCAATAATCTTATATATAAGGAAGGAACTTATCATATAAATTTCTCCGACCTGGAAGCGAAGGCTACCGATCCCAAGACTAAATTATTACTGCTTTGCAGTCCGCATAATCCGGCGGGAAGAGTATGGACAAGGGAAGAGCTTCTGCAAATCGGGCGGATATGCCTCCGCAACCATGTAACGGTAGTGTCTGACGAAATACATTGCGACCTTGTTTATCCGGGGCATACGCACATCCCGTTTGCTTCTTTAGGCGAAGAGTACTGCTATCATTCCGTTACCTGTACGGCGCCGGGCAAAACATTCAACCTGGCCGGCATTCAGGTGGCCAATATTATCGCCGCCGATGAAGAAATACGTAAAAAGATAGATAAAGCGCTCAACATAAACGAAGTTTGCGAAATCAACACGTTTGCGGTAGAAGCTCTCATTGCCGCCTACAATAAAGGCGAAGCCTGGCTCGAAGCCCTGAAAGTATACCTTTGGGAGAATTATTCCTGCCTGCTTGATTTCTTTGCGCAACATCTTCCGCAATTGAAAATAGCGCCGCTGGAAGCCACCTACTTAGTGTGGATAGATTGTAGGGCATTGGGCTTGTCTTCGGCAGATGTAGCGAGGATATTAATAGACAAAGAGAAGCTTTGGATAAATGAAGGCCCCCTGTACGGTACTGCCGGCGAAGGCTTTATCCGCCTGAACATTGCCTGCCCGAGGGAATTGTTGCTAAAGGGGATGGAAAAGATAAAACATACCTTTGGCAAATGAATTTTTACAAAGAAGTGATTAAATACGAAAAAGGACGAATCCGCTAATTTTCAGTTTAATATGTAGAGGTTGTCCGAAACTGTCTTACCCCGAAAAAAACAAAACCGCATAGTTTTCGTTACCTTTCCGTTACCCAGTCATTACCTATATTTGGTGACGCAGAATACGGCAGAATACTATTATTCAGATTGATTTTCAATCGATTGTGCGAACAGGTGCGATTTAGGTCAAAATAATTTCTTCACAAAGCACGTTGATAGCCCACCGCTCATTTTCCATAACCCAAATAACTTATCGGGTGTACGACAAAATTCCTAATCAGTTTTCTTTTACATCACAGCAACTCCCATGTAGCAACCCATTCAACGAAAAAAAGCGAACAGGCCAGACATGGTTACGCCCGGCTGAAGAAATTCCCCAAAACTCGCTAAAGGTACATAAAGCCCCCTTGCTTTCACCCCAAACAATAAAAAAATATCCGCTTTTCAGTCACATCCATCATAAATCACTCATATATCGCCTGATAAGTGTGACCGGACAGGTGACGGAGCGTGACCGGAGGTGACTGAACGGGTGATTGTCCTGTTTTTGTGTAACGTTGTTTTAGTAATTAAACCCAAAACTGTAAATCTGTTCCAGAAAAAGTCATCAATTCCGAAGCAACAAAAAAAATCATGTCTTGTACTGGAAAAAGTTTACAGTTTAGAAAGAAAAAAGCGATGAAGAAAGTAAAAGGCATTGACGACGCATTGCGTCTTCAAATTATTAACGAACATTTGTCGGGAGCCAGTAAAGGTTCTCTTGTCCGGAAGTATAAATTGAAGCATCCTCAACGAATAACGGATTGGATGCGTATCTTTGGCTTGGAGGAATCGATAAGCGCGGTTCCCGAAGGATTTATGAAATACCGTAAGAAGGAAGAAGAATCGGAAGAGATTCAGTCGTTAAAGCTGGAAAACAAGCGTTTAAAAGCGGAGTTGGCCCAGGCCAAATTGACAACCAGGGTTTATGATACGATGATAGATGTGGCAGAAGAAATGTTTCAGATACCTATCCGAAAAAAGCCTGGCACCAAACAGTCATGAAGCTGCATAAGGGGGGGTGAAAAAGCCAGCCCCCTTTGTGGAGTGTTTGGTGTGAGCCGGCAGGCCTGTTATCAGCATTCACAGCCCGATTTGAGCCGTTTGGCTTTACGTGGTTTTATTATTGAATATGTCAAACAAATCCGTGTGGAATCTCCCCGTACAGGATGTCAAAAATTGTATGTTATGTGTAAAGCGTATTTCAAAGAATTATTTACTATAGGACGCGATGCGTTCTACCTGATCCTCCGTCAGAGCGGCCTGATGTTACAGTTGAGGCGCCGTCGTTGCCGCACGACCCAATCGGGACACGACAAGCCTGTATACCCGAACTTAATCCGTGGTTTCCAACCGGTAGCCATCAATCAATTACGGGTATGTGATATTACTTATATATGGACCTTGGAGGG
>JAIRKZ010000058.1 GCA_031259845.1 Tannerellaceae bacterium
TTAGTTGTTGTATTTCAATATTATAGATTGAGAATAAAAATCATTTGTCATATCTATCATCTCCAAAAGAGTATTCCAATCATTTTTAGGGACAAAATTTTGTTTGTAAATTTTAGAGGCCGTTATTCTTATTTTGTTTCCGTCAATCGTTGCAGAGGAAGTAAACTCGCCGTATTGATTGTCTATATTCTTATTCAGCTTCTCTATGCCTTCTATCGTATATAACCTGGGAATTTCAATTATTATTTCATTTTCAATACTCATAGGCGTCGATAGGTATGCATCCCAATTTCTTATTCTTTCTTTTTCCGTGGGCGTCCATTGAATACCTATCAATTTTCCGGCGTCAAATAGAAGATCATTACCTGCCTTCTTCACTAAACCATCAATAGTATATGCTGTTTCAAATTCAAATACGGGATATTCGATGGTAGCTCCCATACTTTTTATCGAATACGATATCAATTCTCCCGAATTGGTTGAATGATATATTTTAAACTCGGTCTGCATCCATTCTTTTTGCTCTTTCCTTTTATCTTCAAACAGCGTTTGGTATTGACCGGCATACTTCCGGGAGCTTTTATCACTTTCAATGTCTTGCCAAAAATCGGTTTCTATCAGTAATCTTTTCCTCATCACCTTATCCCAATCTTCATAAAGGGCAAACATCTTCAAGTAATAATCTTTCATTTCTCCGGAACTAACCGTTGTTCGTTTAATTTCGAGTTCTAAAGGATTCTGTTCGGAAAAGGTTATATATGATTTTACTATACTTTTATTATCCTCGAAAGAAGAGTTGGGTATTTCAAACTCACTTGTTGTTCCTTCTATCCCTATGGCTGCATTTTGCTTGTATTTTTTCACAGATACGGCAGATGCGGTTTCTCCTTCGAATACAGCCGCTTTTTCACCGGCAAACCTATAGTCGTTCGGGTAGAAAAAAAGTTGTTTATTATTATTTGCGGATAGAAATACAGATAAGTCATCATTTTCTACAACATGATCTTTGTGTGGGCCAAACCGGTTGGTTGTAAAACATATCTTACATTCAATATCATTTTCTTTCAACGTTTTTTCTAACGCCATAAAAAACTTCGGGTATGGATAATTAACCAGATCATTCGGCCAATAAAATCTGAGCGCATCATATATATAAAGAGCAAGGTCGTCATCCGATACAGACGTGTTCTTTTGCTTGTAATTCTCTATTGCTTTGTTTACCTTTTTGTATATATTGTATATATTACCCATCCAAAACATTTTTGCCCATGCCGCAAAAGTCCCTTTCTTATCCTTCAGGATTTCTTCATAACTGACGTCCTTGTATACTCCACTTTTACGGGCGCTCGCCGGTTTAGAAACAAGTCTAGACGAGTTGTTTAGAATCATAAGACGAATCATAGGTAAATCTCTATATATTGACAGCCAACGCATATCATTGATACCATCAACAGCTTCCAGATTGCTTTGGGAAACTTTAAGAACCGTATTCTTATCATCATCTACAGATTGTACAAAATCGGGCGCTCCGTTAACAGCCCTGTATTCAACGGTCAATTTCGGCCCCAGCACACATTCTACAGAATATGACAATGTAGGATATTCAGGAAAGAACATAAACGTTTGAGGTGGAATATTTAATGTTTCCAGTTCCATTTCTTCCGAATAAAAATAGTCAAGTATATCTCCTGTCTCCAATCCTTTTATAGCTAATTTTTTAAATGCTTCTTTATCTTTCTTGCCTTCTGTTATCGCTACTGCATCTTCATCGACGTCGATTTCCCGAATTGTTCCGTCGGGTTTAATTATACGGGCGCCAACTACTGTTTTAATCTTATTTGAACGAAAAAACCCCATTGACTTAACTTCTTCTTTGAATGACAGTTCAGAATATTCATCCAACGCCTTTTTATCATTCAACATTATCATTATACGATCAATATTCGTATAGTACACCTCTCGATTTACATTCACAAAGAAGCCGTACATCCTGAATTTATTCTTACTTGTCGCTTCAATCTGTTGATGGCGAGCTAAAACAACAGCCGATTCGTATTTATATTTTTCAGGAATCGAATGATTTTTAAACGCATCGATATCCCAATTCCACACGGCATCCCTTATTTCTTTTGCATGTTTCTCATAATTATCTGCAAATAAGTTACTATTTATTGATGATATCAATAATATAGCTAATAATTCAATTAAGTATCGTCTCATAATATTTTTTTGTGTTGTTATTCCTTTCTTAATACTATCAGTTCGCCATATCCCTTTCTCAATGCATCTATGTCTGAGTTCCATTGTTCAAAATCGGTTTTCTCGAAAACGGGGTCAGAGATAAATATCTTCTTATGAGATATTATTTTATCCTTTTCTTTAGTATATACTATTGAGAATGAATATTTTTGTCGTCTAATATCCATATTTGAGGGAAGTTGGTCAACATCATATCCATCCGGAATTAGAAACTCCAATACTCTTACGGTATAATCTTTGTATGGATGTTTTAATGCTGTTTTTCTTTTTTTGATATCAATCTTAGCATTTTGATAATCTTTCATATCGTCTAAATTTATATAGATTTGATTACCGAAGATGTTTATATTTGATTTTCTATTAATTCCATATTTTAAGATTATTTCGGGTAAAGAAGGTTCCAATCCTTTCGTTTCGATGTTAAAAATGGAATCTCCGATTATTCCACTCTTCAAAAATTCTGCTGTAGCAGATATCTTTTCTGTTTCGGTCATGCTATTCATCCAATATGAGATATGGTGCTTTGACTCCCCTTTAAAGCTTCTGGATGCTTTGCCTGCCAGCTTATTATCTATTATAGAATATCGGATAAAGAGGCTATCCCTGTTATGGTCTGCACTATATTGAGGTATTTGAGAAACAATATAATTCTCACCATCTTCAATTAAAGCCATTTGTCCCTGCAACTGTTCCGGAATTTCGCCAAAGACCAGGGATTTAATAGTCGGATCAAAATAATACAGACTGTCATTTCCGTATAATGCACAAATCATGTGATTTGCAAAGGGGGTCGGATTCGTTATATCCAGGTTTCTTTCCGTATCAGCTGTTGCAACCCAGGCTAACCTGGCGTCAAAACCTTCAGCTAACAGCAAAGATTTTAGCAGATTCGACATGCCTTTACAATCTCCATATTTTTTAGCTATTATGTCTTGAGCATTATCCGGTTTGAATGCAGAAATTCCATTCGCAAAGGCAATATACCGGATATTCTGTTGTACCCATTTGCATAATTTCGTTACTTTTTCTTCATCAGACGTGCAGCTTGCCGTTAATTCGGAAGCCTTTTCTTTAATCAGGGATAAGTTATTCTCTGTAAGCAACAGAGGGGCCTTACTCCATTGGTACAGATCATCTATTGTTTTAAAGTACCTTATATTTCCGTTTTTCCCGGAGGATTCCCTGGGTATTATCATAATATAAGGTTGTGAGTGCATATAATGGGGTGTATTCTCCTCTATTATATATTCGGGCTGATTTGTTATATTGATAATAGTTGTCGTCATTTTTTTAGCTTCATCTCTCACCGAACTAATAATAATATTTTCAGACAGGTTTTGGCTCAAAAGGTCTATACTTATCCAATCCGGGACAACTATTCTTATCGTTCTCGAATTGGTATAGTAGGGTTCTGCAAGTGGCAAGAATACAAACTTCCTGATATCTTTGTATATCTTACTTAATGTTACGATAGCTTCCGAAGCTTTCCGAACAAAAGGTATATCAAAATAACAGGCTTTGTCGTCGCTAAAAAATATATTCTCCTGCTTATACATCCCATATTGGGGAGATACGCCTTTTATCCCTTTTATCTTAACATGTTTTATTTCACTATCATTATCATAATACTCCACAAAAGACGCCGTAGAAGGCTTTATGCATTCGTAATTAATCATATACTCGGCTCTTATTTGTACGTCTCCGCTTTTATCCAGTTCATAGGCGTATATTTCTTCCTTACCGGATATAACAATCTTCTTATCCGAATCTTGTGCAAAAGATGAAGAGATTAGGCCTCCGGGTAGAATATATAGTAGAACAATAGTAATAAATTTAATCATATTTAGTATTTCCACATTTGGCAAAGAAACGAAAATTTTAAATATAAACTTATCCCGGCGATAATATTTGTTTGGGGTTGGAGGTTATTCCATTATTATTAAAAGTAGCGGCAGTTTGTTTTCTTGAAATTTGGGGAAAGCGGTGTTTGTTAGCTGGATTTCAAGTTTGCCGCTCCGTCTTATATCTGCGGGAACGATAAATGTGCCGTCGGGGGGGAGGTAGTTTATTACATTCCCGTACCGGTAGGCGGTGGTTTCTCCTTTAATCACTAAATCGGACAAGTCTAATCGTACGCCGGCTTTTACCCCGGATATATAGATGCGTTGATACTCGTAATGGTATTCGTCGAAAAGCCGGCGGGGGAGTTTGGCGAAAGGGATTTGGTTTCCCCAACAGTTAAGATAGGTTATGCCCGGCAGGTTACTGACGTCTAAAGACGTTAAATTATTAAAGAAGCAATTGATATAGACCAGTCCGGTTAGTTTTTCCACAGGCAGGGACGCCAGCATATTAGAATAGCACGACAAATGCGTGAGGTTTACAAGATCAGCTGTTTCCAAACTGTCTAAACTGTTAAGCGAGCAGTCCAGGTAGGATAAACGGTACAGTCCGGCTATATTGAGCGAAGATAAGTTGTTCGACGAACAGTCTAAATAAGCTAACCGGGGGAGGAAGTCCGTGCAATTGAGGGAGGTTAATTGGTTTTGATAACAGGATAATTTTTCTAAAGAAACCAATCCGTCTACAAGTAGCGTGTCTAACTGGTTGGAAAAGCAGTAGAGTTCTTTCAGCCCTGCCAGGTTTTTCAGTTTAAGCGAGGTAAGGCGGTTTCCGAAGCAGGAGAACTGCTTCAGGGCGGTCAGATTCTTTATTTCCAGCGACTCTAATTGGTTGTTGTAACAAGAGAGGGTAAGCAGATTGTCGAATCCATCGAATTTTAAATGGCCCGTAATGCCTTTGTCGCTCCAGTTGATAGCGGTCAGCTTAACGGCGTTGTTTGTTAATTCCCAGGTCAACCCATCAACGTCTGCCGACCAATTGATTTGCTCCCATACGGGATTGTCGAAGGTGAAAGGTTTTTCATCCTTCACCCTGATTACTTTTTCCCAGAGATTATTGTTGTTGGATAGCAATACTAATTTCAGCGCTGCGATATCTTTTTTGTCTAAATCCGGTCTCTTTGCCATCGCTACAGCGCCGGATAAACAGGCTAATACCAACAACAACAATCGAATCATTTACCTCAGTCCCTGTTTTTCCTTGCTGATGAGCGGGAGGCGCGTCTCCAGGGCTTGTCGTTGTTCCTGTTTCGTTTGTCAAAACGGTCGTAAAAAGGAGCTTCCTTCTTCTTTCCGCCGCCTTTGCCTTCTCCTTTTTTTCCCTGTGCAGGCTCTACAGAAATCCGGCGTCCGTCTATTTCAAAGCCGTTCATCCGTTCCATCACCCGTTTCGCCGCCGCTTCTTCTACGTCAAAGAAGGAGAAATTATCAAGCAGGTCAATTTTCCCTATTCTTACTTTTCCCGGTACGCATTTGTTTATCAGGTCTATTAACTGGTTGGGATAAAGGCCGTCCGCTTTGCCAAAATTAATGAAGTACCTTACAAAGCCTTCTTCCTTATCGCGGCTTCTCCGGCTTTCTTTCTTGCCGAATGCCGAATCCCGGTCTTTCCCCGGGTGTTCGTTTACTACTTCTATTTCATCGGCGTCTTTGTAGTAATCAATCATCCGGTTGAACTCAAGCGACACCATCCGTTTGATGATATCTTCCTTGTCGAGCCATTCCAGCTTACGGAAAATAGAAGGCATCAGGGAGGCGATTTCATCCTCGTCTACCTTTACTTTTTCTATCTGGTCTACCAGATTGAGTATCTGTTTCTCGCAGATAGCCTTTCCGCCGGGCATTTCCCCTTTTTCAAACTTCTTGTTGATAATGCGTTCTATCTCGCGTATTTTCCCTTTTTCTTTAATATGGCAAATGGAAATCGAGATACCCGTCTTCCCTGCGCGTCCGGTGCGCCCGCTCCTGTGTGTATACGATTCCACATCGTCGGGCAGTCCGTAATTGATAATATGGGTAAGGTCGTCAACGTCTAACCCTCGGGCTGCCACATCCGTGGCTACCAGCAATTGCAAGTTCCTCAAACGGAATTTCTGCATCACATAGTCGCGTTGCGCCTGGCTTAATTCCCCGTGTAAAGAATCGGCGTTATAGCCGTCCTGGATAAGTTTGTCGGCAATCTCCTGCGTTTCTTTCCGCGTACGGCAAAAGATAATTCCGTAGATATTGGGATAATAGTCGGCAATACGTTTTAAGGCCAGGTATTTATCCTGCGCCCGCACCATGTAGTAAATATGCTTGATATTTTCATTCCCTTCATTTTTCCTGCCGATTACGATCTCCCTCGGATTATTCATGTACTTCCTTGTAATGGCGGCAATGCCTTGAGGCATGGTTGCCGAAAACAGCAACATATTACGCGAAGAAGGAACTTCGGCCAGGATAGCGTTTATACTGTCTGAAAAGCCCATATTGAGCATTTCGTCCGCTTCGTCGAGAATTACATTTCTAACCAGGCTCAGGTTTACCGTCTTGCGTGTCAGCAGGTCGAGCAGGCGTCCGGGAGTGGCTACTACCACATGTACTCCCCGTTTCAATGTTTTTATCTGGCTTTCAATGCTTGAGCCTCCGTATACCGGAAGCACTTTTAATCCGTTAATATATTTGGAATAATCGTTTAAATCGCCGGCTATCTGTAAGCACAACTCGCGTGTAGGGCATAATATAAGCGCTTGCGGTTGGTATACGCTTACTTCTATTTTCTGTAATATGGGTAATCCGAATGCGGCCGTTTTGCCTGTTCCGGTTTGCGCCAGCGCAATCACGTCGTTATCTTCACCCAGCAAAAACGGAATCACTTCCTCCTGTACGGGCATGGGTAATTCGTACCCCATTTCCTGAATTGCTTTCAAAATCGGTGAAGCAACTCCTAATTCTTCAAATGTTTTCAATGTAATGTTTTATCTGTAAAATAATTAGAGTTGCAAAGTTACGTATTTTATTCGAGAACGATTTAAAAAAGAAGTATTTCTTTCAATTTATTTTGCCCGTACTCGGAAAAATGCAACTCATTCGTAAGATATTCTTTTACGGAGCCATACTCTTTTTTTATTTTCCGGAAAGCCAAATCAAGGAACGCCGGATTAGCGCTGAGTATCACGGTTAATGTTTGTTGCGCGTCCGGGTCTAACCCCTGTACCCTTGCATTAAAACGGTTCAGCCTCAAAAAATCATTTGTGGCAAGATAATCATTCAGGATGACTTCTTCGGGAATATCCAGGGCTGCCAGTAATAAAGCCGTAAGAAAACCCACCCGGTCTTTCCCCAGCGAACAGCTAATGGCTACCGGATAATTATCCTTCTCTTCAAAAACAGCCAGCGCTTTGCCGAATTGCTCTTTTTCCTCTTCCACATATTGAATGTACAAATCCTGCATAAAGACTACGCCATCCCCTTTACGGGCGCGGCCCTCGTCAATGCGGGCAAGTATCCCGTCCCATTTACCGTTTGATACCGGGATATGGATAATGCGGGCTGTATGGCTAGCAGGCGATGCGGCCTGTTCTTCTTCCGTCCGCAAATCGATAATCGTTTTTATTCCCAGCTTGTTCAGTTTGATTGAGTCGCGAGGGCTTAATCTCTCTATCTTTCCCGAACGAAAGACTTTCCCCCAGCGTATCTTCTTCTTGTTGCCGTAGGATGCATACCCGCCCAAATCCCGGAAATTCGGCACGCTGTCCATTGGCACAAAACGGGCGGCAACCGTTTCGGCGTATTTATCATTAAAAGACAACAGAAAATATTTGCGGGTAATATTATCGTTGGTAACATATCGGGTGATTCCCTCCCTGATATCGGTATCGCTTACGGGGGCGGATTTGTCGAACCGGCCGGGCGTATCGCTTACGTATAACGTCATAACGCCCTCAAGCGGAGGGTTTGTTTCCCATTTGATGATATAATTCCCTATCTCGTCACGCAGGCAAAGCGTTTGAATCTCCGGCGTATGCAGGCTGCATGCCGATAGCGAAACGAAACCTATTAACGAATAATATTTAAGACGGCATGGCATAATTTCTGGCAAACGAAGAAGAGATATAGTTCTCATAACTCAAACAGACTTCTGTGGCTAAATCAATTCCATGACGGATGATTTTCTCCCATTTTTCTTTGCTAAGCGTATCCAGCTCATTCCGTTTGACGCCATATTTCAATAAGCCCCAAAGGATACCGGCATTGAAGGAATCACCTGCGCCAATGGTGCTTAAAGGGGTGATGGCAGGCACGTCAAAATGTTCCGACAGGGTGTTTGTATAGAGCGTCACTCCCTCTCCCCCGCACGTGGTAATATGATTTTTACAATAAAAACGGATATGTTCATGGTATACGTCCCGGGTATCGTTTTTTGCAAATATATTATAGATATCCTCCGTTGAAGCCTTTATAATGTCGGCATATTCAAAATTCTCCAGGATAACAGGTTTGAGGCGTATTGCTTCATGTGCATGCGCATTCCTGAAATTCAGGTCGTAGTAGATAATCGCCCGTCGCTCTTTGGCGTACTCTAAAAGTTCTACCGTGCGTTCCCTCAGTACGGGATTCAATGCGTAATAAGAACCGAAAATAAGAATGTCGTCCTCTTCTATTTTAGGGAGCGGCACTTCGAGCCGTTGGTGGGGATAATCTTTGTAAAACAGATAACCTGCATTACGCTTATCATCTAAAAATGCCAGTGAAACGGGGCTTTTCCCGTCAGGGAAAGAATCTACATAGTCTGTCGAGAGATGGTTTTCTTCCATAAAGGCGCGAATAATCTTCCCTATCTGGTCGTTACCTAATTCGCTGATAAAAACTACCGGCACATCCAGGCGTGCAAGTGAAATGAAACCGTTGAAAACCGAACCGCCCGGTAATGCAGAGGTTGGTTTGTTGTTCTCGAAGATAATGTCCAGAATTGTTTCCCCTATTCCTATAACTTTTCGCATACTATATTTCTTCTCCACTTTGTTTGCGGCTTTTAGAGCCTAAATACCCTCCATGATGCCTCAGGGCATAGTCTTTACTGTTGAAACGTATCTTTTTCATCGTATTCACCACTAAAATATCCCCGATTACGGTCATAACGGTTGTAGATGTTGTAGGCGTCAGCCCTAAAGCGCATACTTCCTCCGGCTCGCCTGTCAGCAGGTAAACGGTAGCTTTCCGGGCCAGCGGGCTGTCTGCGTTTCCGGTTATGACAATAAACTTCATGTCGGGCGCCAAGCCTTTTGTCAAGTCTACCAGTTCAAGCAGTTCGCGGGTCTTCCCCGAGTTAGAGATGAGCAGCATGATGTCGTTTTCGCGTACAATCCCCAAATCGCCATGCTGCGCCTCGCTCGGATGCAAAAAGAAAGCGGGAGTACCGGTAGAACTAAACGTAGTAGCAATACTCATCCCTATTTGCCCGGCTTTTCCCATACCGCTCGTAATAAGTTTTCCCTTTCGCCTGTGCACATATTCCACTATCAGTTCAATAGCCGTTTCATAATCCTGCGTGGCAGGAATCGACAGAACGGCTTCAGCCTCCTGCTTTAGTATGTCATTGATATCATCCAGCATCATCCTATATATATTAGGTTTTACAATTCTAATCTATTGTGTGTACAAAAGTATTTATAAAATTGTTTTCTCCCATTAAAAACCGTCCTGTTTTTATAAATAGTATCTCAGTGGTAACTCATTTAATCCCGATTTTGAATGTTTCTATCGCATGGTGTCCCAGTTTGTACGAAAATCCTTTTGCTGAAGATTTGACAGTGACGGGTTCTTCTTCAATCAGATTCGTACGGCTGACGGATTCAATTTCCCTGAACAGGCCAAACGTAACCTCGGCATCGTTACCCTCTATGTTGTAATACCGGAGGATAAGGGAATCGTCGTCTTCGCATTTCTTTACCGTACTGACAATAGCGCCCTGGCCGGCCAGTGTTCCGAAACATTGCTGTTCGGGAAGGAATCCCTGCTGTTTTTCCGTGCCGGTGACGATGGGTTTGAGCGTTTGCCGAGACTGGACGCCGTTTTTATAGCCGTTATGCCAGTCGCCGGCATGCGTATAGATTGAAAAACGATATGAATGATTGCCGGGCTGGAGATAATAATTACCCAGTCCGTGGCAACTTTTCCGGCTTGCAAGAAGCACTGGTTGGAGGATGACGTAATCTGCGGGACGGTCGGTCGGGTCAATCCAGTCGAAAACGGCGACGTCCGAACTGATGACCAGGCCCGCTTTCCCGTCCGAAGCCGCAAACCAGTCTTGCACTTCGCGCGGATGCACCTTTTTACAGGGCGTACTGTATATCTGCGTGGCTTTTGAATATCCGGCAGCGCCTTCTATCTCGTCCTTACCTACTTCCACAACGCCCATCGGCACTTCGTAAGCTACCTTTGCCTGTTGCATGTTGAGGGGGAAAGCCAACCGGAACTCGCGCCAGTTTTCGCCGTTGAAGCGGTTCAGGTCTACCTCTACGTCAATCCGTTTGATCGTTTTGTACAGGGCAATCCTCAAAACGGCCTGCGTCTCCCTCAGGGGCTGCACGGTTTGGAATACATCGCGCACGGCGCCGGTTTCCACGCATTGCCATTGCTGTTTGTAATTGCGCAGCTGGTCAAAACCTTCCATGGTGGGCTGCTGTATATCGGTAAATTCGCCTGCGCCATTGCCCACCGATTGCAGCGTAAACAGTTCGCCGCCCGAAAATTTGTCGCTGCGGAAAAATTCTTTCTTCAATTCCTTGTCGTACAGACTCTCGATACCTCCGTGCCCAAGAACAACCCTGTAGTATTTGTTTTCATAGGCGGGAACGGGCGAGGGAATATGTTCGTTGCCTGCCGGGAGGTCTCCTTCAGTAAGATAATACGTTTTATAACCCAGCGCCGGCACTTTTTCGGCAATGAACGTGATGGTAATCACTTCATCCTTCTTGCCGGTGTAGGGGCAGTCGGTAAACTGGTACGGGATTTCATTGCCGCCGGCGTCTACCAGTTTATAATGCGTATCCGCCCGTCCTTCTACGTCCAGCGTCAACACCACAGGGTCTGTACGTTCCCACGACAGGGGGTTGAACACGGTTACAGCCTGTTTATATTCATCTTTAAACCGGATGCGTTGGGCGATAGACCTCAGCGATTTGTCAAGCAGTTCCCGGGCTTTATCTCTTGCGAACTCAAACTTATCGCGAAAATAACGGTCGGTGATAGCTCCCTTGTTTCCGCCCCATCCATGGTCGGGATATATGGCCGCTTCCCATGCGCCGGTCAATTCGTTGGCGGGATAGCTGCTAAAGCTGTTTTCTACCAGAGCGTTGAACGCTGAAAACTTTTCCGCCGCGGTCAGCAGACGGCTCGCTTCCCTTCCCGCTTTTAAGGCCCGCTGATGCGCAGGCCCGTGGATGTAAAGCCATACATTGGGACGTTCGCCGAGCAGTTCGTCAAATCTCACATCTTTACTCGCTGCAATTTCGTCCATCGCCCTTGTTGAAGTGGAATACATGATATAGGGTAGTCCCCTCGGATTGGCGCCTTTTGCTTCATTGTTCCAGTCTTCCATATAGTTGTCCCAATCCACGGGCTTGGAGAAATCGAAAGAATACAGTACAAGCCGTACCGGCGGGATATTCCGTTGCCGGTAATACCCGTCAAATTCGTCAAGGAACCGGATAAGCGTATCCGTACGGGCAGCCTCCGAGGGCGCATGCAGGATAGGCATCGTCTTCTCGTAATACTGTCCCGGCGACCATGTCAGCACGGAACTTCCATCAGGACTGAACCATTTGTAAAATCCCGGCTGGTGACGACTGATCTGGTAATAGGGAATACCCGATTTAGACAGGATTTGGGGCAGTTGAAGAGCCATACCCGGCACGTCTTCGTTGTATGCCGTACGGAAATCGCAGCCCGGCAAAACCTTCTGCAGCCACTTCCGTCCGAAATAGGTTTGCCTTACAAGAGCTTCTCCATCATACATTGACGGATAGGGCTGTTTGTTTGTTGCGCCCCATTCCAGCCTGCCCTCTTTCGTATATTTCAGAATGGCGCTGTAACTGTCGGGATGGCGTTCCAGATATTCCCTCAGGGAAAGGGCGTCTTCAACCGAAAAGCAATACTGTTTGCTTTCCGCCAAACGTTGCAGCGCCGGCGTAATCATCTGTTCGTCGCGGAAACGGATACATTCATCCGGGCTGTCCATCCAGGCAATATCCTGATGGCTTGAATTTACAATATACAGGCGGCCTTCCTTGAAGTAAGGAGCGTCTTGCGCCTGTATACCCGTATAACATAAAAGAATTGCACATAGCGGCACATAAAATTTCAGTTTCATAATAAGTCTATTTTAGGTTAATAACGTAATATCCTCATCGCCCTGCCGGAAAGTTCATAGAGTAGCTTTACCGGCTAAGCGTCTTGTAAAGATAGACATTCCTTTTTATTGCACAAGCAGGTTGGAAAACCGGGCCGTTTTACAATATGCTACCGTTAAGGCTTGTTGGCTGACATATTTCAAGGAATTTGCGTTTTCAGCTAACGGGTACTTTGGAGGAAAAGGGGAAATTGGAAGACGATTCCGGTTATCTTCGTAATCAAATGAGTCGGTATCGACTGTTTTGCGAGAGTGTTCCGGAAAAACATGGCGAAGTCTTGAGGAAAGGATCATAATGCTTTTGCAAAAGCACTGCGGTCTCTTTACAAAAGCATCCCAATGCCTTGGCGAAGACGTCATAATGAAAAATCGGAAGGCCCGAAAGTGCTTGGAAAAATGCCTTTTAAAGGCTAGGAATGGCGCTGAAACGGCTATTTTTACCCGCTGTTTTTATTGAGCAAACAGATAGTAAACGGCTGCTTTTTTCTTTATTTTATACCTGTACAGGATTAATTGGCGCGCATATAGTCGGCGCTTCCTTTCTTTTTGTACTATTTTATCAAAAGGCAAGCGCCAAATGCCGCGTGTTTTTAGAGGTTATCCCGGATTGGAGCACAAATAAGCGAGACAGGGAGGGGGTAAAATGACAGAATGATAAAATAGCAAAATGACAGAAGCATTGGTTCTTAATCTTTTCACAATGCAACGTCTTTTAGCAAAACCAAAGTTTCCCACATGAGAAAATGTATAAAGTATGCTTTTCCATGTGGAAAACAGTGGTTATATTTTAATGATTTACAATAATCTTATATATTGTTTTCACTACGGCGGTTTTTGTAATCTGAAACCATATAAGTTATTTGGCCTCCTTATACATATTCATTCCTTGCCATTCGTTACTAAACCTCGCAGCGGCATAAGTCCTTCCGCCATATAATGTGGGATAATTCATATCTTTAGACGTATTAAATATAGATAGTATTACCCACAATAATTTCTCCATTTTTGTTAAGAAGCTTGGCTAATGCCTCATTAGGAACATAATCCCTCATACGTTCTTTATAATCGGCAGATTCTGCCAAAGACTGATTCGCAGGCAATGCCGGAAGGTTGCTTAGATCATTTTTCGGGCCGTCGGCGCTTAAACTTCTTGTTGAAACGTCGGCGTCTTCTTCGTTAGCTTGCATTAAAGAATACAACCCATCTTTAAATGCTTCTTCGGAAGAAAAACTTAAAATTTCCGCATCGGCAATTTGAACGGATGCTTCATCTTCTACAACTTGTTCGAATGAACTTTTTTCACTGCAGGATGTTAATCCAATCCACAACAATGACAATGAGAATGACAATGAAACAAAAACACGAATGATTTTCATAACTTTTTAAGTTTAAATGGTTTATAAAATAACAAGCTAACAACACCCTATGTCGTATAGCATCTTTGATAGCAAAATGAAAAAGTTGATCAGAAATAATAAATCAGGGATATCCTGTTTTTTTGATGTTTAGGGCCAATCGGGCCCTTTTCCGCATCCGTAAAACCTAATTGGCATGTCCCCACTAAAGCATAATTAAGGTATGATACTCCAATTCCCAAGTTCAGCCCCATATCAAACCGCCTGTAATCATCAAATGAGTCGTCAACATATGAATTACCGCTTATAAAATCAAATCTTGCCTTGCCGAACAAGCCATACCTTGTATAAAGGCCAAAATCGGTAATTAGTTTCACCTTATTCCCTATGCGTGGGCGAAATGACATAATCAAAGGCGCTTCTATGGCATACATATGTGTTTCTCCTTTTTTTTGATAACTTAATATCGTATATGGCCCCGATATTAAATCCTGTTTCATACTTTTTCAATGAAACTGAGGGGGAATAAAAAATCGTGGAAAAATCAACCCCTCCTTTCACTCCCCATTGTGCAAATACGGAAAAGGGATACAGCAGAAATGCGCTTAATAGAATTAATGTCTTCGTTTTCATAATTTATGATTTAGCAGTGTTTATTACATTATGCGCGTAAAATTAAAATTATTATTGGATGCTAAAATAAAATGAAAAAAATGAAAAAATTAGCCGATACGCTTGGTGGCAGCGTGTTTTCAGTAGTATCCTGGCTGGAGTTACAAATAAGCGAAACAGGGAGGAGATAAAAGGGACAGGAGCGAAAGCTGGAATAGGATGACTTTATAGATTCGGATAACAAAAAATGAAATAGGTATAATTTTATTGTTTATGGAATATTAATTATACTTTTGCAGCTTCAATTAAGTACCTGAACAGATGCAATATTTCACCCATACGCTGTCAAACGGCTTGCGAATGATACACTTGCCTTCCGATTCGCCGGTTTCTTATTGTGGGTTTGCTGTTAATGCCGGCGCCCGTGATGAGGAACGCGATGAGTTCGGATTGGCGCATTTTGTGGAACACATGTTATTTAAAGGGACCATCAAACGGAAGGCCCGGCACATACTGAACCGGATGGATAATGTAGGAGGCGAGCTGAATGCTTATACAACCAAAGAAGATACGTTCGTTTATTCCATTTTTATGGAGGAACACTACGAACGCGCTTTTGAACTGTTGACCGATCTTGTTTTTTATTCACAATTCCCCCGGCAGGAGATTGAAAAAGAGGTGGATGTTATATTGGATGAGATTAATTCATACAAAGACAGCCCTTCCGAACTCATATTCGACGAATTTGAGAATTTACTTTTTAACGGGCATACTTTAGGGCATAACATATTGGGAGATGAAGAGTCGCTTGTCCGGTTTACTACCGAATCCGGCAGGGCTTTTATCAAACGGTATTATACGCCTTCCAATATGGCGTTTTTTTCTATGGGACGAACAAACCCGTCGAAAATCATCCGCCTGGCTGATAAATGGATAGAAGGTGTCAACCTGCCGGTTTCCATAAATGAACGTAAAGCGCCGCTTCTTACGCTTCCCCGGCATAAACGTATCAAAAAAGATACGCACCAGGCACATATATTGATAGGAGGCCGTTCGTATAGTATGTACGACAGTAAACGTATCCCGTTGTTTTTGTTGAACAATTTACTGGGTGGGCCGGGCATGAACAGCCGGCTAAACTTGGTTTTGCGCGAGAAACACGGATTAGCCTACAATGTAGAATCGAGTACGACTACATATACGGATACAGGCCTTACAACAATTTATTGCGGAACCGATCCTAAAAATACGGAGAAGGTGATTGGGCTGATTCACAAAGAACTTAAAAAAACAGGGAGAGAACGCCTTACTTCTTCACTGTTGGCAACAGCCAAGAAGCAACTTGCCGGGCAACTGGGCGTATCGAGCGACCATAAAGAAAGCCTTTTCCTCGGATTAGGGAAAAGCTTCCTGCATTATAATCATTACGATACGTTACCTGAAATTCTTGGGAAAATAGAAAAAGTCTCGGCTACAGACATCCTGGAGGTCGCAAATGAAGTGTTTCTCCCCGACAAGTTGTCTTCCTTACTTTACGAATAAGGGTTAAACATATAGTATTGTCTCCTTGGCTTCCTCTTGCACTACCTTCCTGTTTTTGTGTATTTCCTGATTAATCTGGTCTATAATGTCGGCATATTCTGTATCTCCGTTATAGATAAGCATTGCGTTAATAAATTCCACCACATCCTTGTACGCTACTTCTGCTTCTTTTCTTGTCCGCAATGTTGCGTAAGTGAGATATTTTCCCGTCAATTCAATTTTGTATGCTTCCAGATACTGTTTATAAGCCCAGTTAGAACGTTTGAGCCGGGTTACGTGGCTAAGCAGTTGTACATTATCAATCGAATCTTCTGCAAGCTGGCTTTCCAGTTCAGCAACAAGGTTATTGAATACGCCAATCTTTTCTTCATCTGTCTTTAGGGGCAAGTCATCATAAGACGATAAAATATTCTTTAGCTCCTGTCCGAAAGTATTGTTTTCAGCCAGTAGCAAATCCGCTTCTTCGCAAATAGCGTCAAAAGCTTTGTCGCGATTATTGTTTTCGGAAGAAATTTTTTCTGCTAAATGATTATCCGGTATGGATTTCAGCGCCGTATCAAATGTCATAAACGCATCTGAAAAGGCTTTGAGTCTGGGCTGGAGTTTGGCATCATGGATATTCTCCATCAGAAGATAAACCCCCTGAAAAAACAGGTATGCTTGCTGCTGAGTCATTCCGGGTAAATAAAAACCTTCAATCTTTTTCATAAATATACGAATTTTACCATCAAAATATAATAAAGTTTTGATCTATTCCAATCGTTCACATACATATAACAATAAATCACTTAAATATGTTTTCCACAAAAATACTAATTAGACTGGAATAACAACAACAAAAACGATTAATTCGATTTTTTTTAAGAATTAAGCCTGTTAACAGGCTTTTCGATGTAACCTTTTGGGGCTTTCGCGCGTCTTATAAGTAACAGGCAGGAGAAGGCCGCCCTGCGAAACGGATAAATAAATAACAAGACTTATCAATAAATAACAAGGTGTATGAGACAATGTTTGATTATTGTTATACTGTTTGGCAGTATAATACAAAACGCTTTTGCTCAAAATGTACGGATTAGAGGCGTTGTAAAGGATGCGAAAAAGCAAGAACCGCTGGAATTTGCCCATATCATTCTTCAGCGCCCGGATTCTGTATTCGTGATGGGCGTTACGTCCGATACGGAAGGCCGGTTTGTTATGAACAACGTGTCAGCGGGCGATTACCTGTTGGCCGTTTCCGGTGTAGGATATAAAAACCGGCATATCCCGTTAAAGACGCTGGATAAAGATATAACATTGGAGGCTGTTTTATTGGAAGACGAAGCTGTCTCGTTAGATAATATAACAGTAAGCGCTTCTAACCTGAGCAGCTGGATTGACAAAAAAATCATTTATCCTTCCGAACGCCAGGTAAGCGCTTCGACAAACGGAGTAGACCTTTTACATCAATTGATGCTTCCCAAATTACAGGTAAATCCCCTTTTCAACGAAGTGTCATTACCCGGCGGCGGAGAATTGCAATATCGTATCAACGGCGTGAAGGTAGAAGTGCAGGATATTATTGCCTTGCAACCGGCAGAAATTATACGCCTTGAGTTCCATGATAATCCGGGTTTGCGTTATGGCAATGCGGAAGTAGTGCTCGATTATATTGTACGCCGCCCGGAAACCGGAGGGAGTATTGGCTTTAACCTCGAAAACAGTCCCGTCGTTGCCTGGGGAAACAACAACCTGAATGCGAAAGTGAATCATAAAAAATCCGAATTTGGCGTTAACTACGGCATCAGCCACCGCGACTTCTACAGAATGTGGCGGGATAACGAAGAAGTATTCGCTTTTGCCGACGGATCATCATTGATCCGTAAGGAAGTAGGCGAACGGGGACATGGAGAAATGTACTGGCAATGGCTGAACAGTACATACAGCTATCAGGATGAACAGAAAATGTTTAGCGCCACCGCCCGTTATTATGAAAACAACACGCCGCATTCCGACTACAAAGGTTCGTTGTACAATAAGAATAATCCGGCAGATGTTGTCTACATGGTTGACCGCTCGTCTAACAAAACCCGGCGCCCGGCGCTCGACCTGTATTATCAGCATAATCTGAAAAACGGCCAAACCCTCGTGCTGAATGCCGTCGGCACTTATAATTATACCGACAATGCCCGGCTGTATCAGGAAAGCCGCGAAGGAATTGTGTTAACCAACATCAACAACTTGGTTACCGGCAAAAAATATTCATTCATAGGAGAAGGTATTTACGAAAAGACATTCGGTGTGAACCGCCTTGGCGCAGGAATTCGCCATACGCAGGCATTCTCGGATAATAACTATAAAAACGGCATCAATTATACTGCTGAAATGAGCCAGGCGGAAACCTTTGCGTATTCCGAGTTCAAAGGAAAGGTAGAAAAACTTGATTATACGCTGGGCGTAGGAGTAGCCCGTTCGTATCTGGATCAGGAAGGAGACGGAAAAGGGTATCAATATTATACCTTCAATCCACGCTTCGTATTGCAATATACGTTGCCGGGACGTTCCTTCGTCCGTTGGAAGGCGGATATCAGCAATTCGTCTCCTTCTTTGTCCAACCTGAGCGATGTGGAACAAACGATTGATTCGCTGCAAATCCAGCGTGGAAACCCGGATTTGAAACCCTATTTGCGCTATCGTACCGAGCTGACCTGCGAAATACAGAAGGGCGTTTTTTATGGTAACGTATGGGGTACGTACGAATATCACCCCAAAGCCATTATGGATGAAAAACGGCTGGCAGACAACCGAATCGTTCAAACATGGGATAACCAGAAAGACTGGCGGAGGGCGGCAAGCCGTTTGATGCTTCGTGCAGGCCCGGTTAAAGACATTTTGCAAGTAGCGGTAACAGGAGGCGTCAATCATTACATCAGTAACGGGAATACCTATCATCATACCTATACCAACTGGTTTATGAACGGCGATATTTCGGCCACCTATAAACATTTTACGCTCGGAGGCGGATGGATGACCAATTGGAATTGGTTTTATGGCGAGACCATGGACGGAGGCGAAAACCTGCACTATGCCATGATTAGCTACAAGCACAAAAACATATCGGTTACGTTCGGTCTGATTAATCCTTTTGCCGACAATTATAAAGAGGAATGGGAAAACTGGTCGCAGTATGCTTCTTATTACAGAAGCAACTATATAGAAGAAAGCTCGCGAATGCCCTTTATCCGTTTAACGTGGAATTTCTCCTTTGGCCGTACGTTCAATACCGGACAAAAAAGGCTGAATAATACGGACGACGATTCGGGTGTGATGAATACCGGGAAATAATCAGTTGCCAAACGAAAGGTATGCTCTCAATCGTTCGATGTCCGTAGCGGAAAATTCGTCTAATAATTGTAGATTCTCCCATCCCGAAAGCCTTCCTTTCTGTTGGCGCAACCGGCAAATAGACCGGGTTTGCGTGGGATTCAGGTAAGGATGTTTAATCAATACATCATACGGCAGTTGATTTACGGACAGTTTGGCAATATATAATGTATCGACATCGAACCAGCGCCGGATAGACTGATAGCGTTCTTCGTCCATGCCATATACTTCTTTCAATTGCGAAACGGCATAAAATCCGCCCAGTAAATCGCGGAATTTTACGATACGCCGGGCAAAGGAGCTTCCGATGCCCGGCACTTTTTTTAACACAAGGGTATCTGCCGTGTTTAGTTCCACAAGGGTTCCGGCGGGATATTTTTCCGTCTTTGCATAAGACGGGTTTCTTCCTTTTCCCGGTTGCTTCGCCTGATTATTCGTAACAGGCGATGGTTGGGGAACAGGCTTTCCGGCTTCTTTCGTTATTGTTTTGTGAGAGGTAGAATCAGCTTCCTTCTTAACAGGGGCGTTTGATGGGTTCACAATATACTGGTTTTCCACAACGCCGCCGGTTTCTTTCTTGTCATAGACAATCAGAATAAGCAAAGCGGCGGCAATCAGGATGAGGAGTAAAGCCAATGCCTGCCTTTCTCCTTTAGAGAAATAGAGTAAATTACGCCAATTCATCGCTTTTATTCTGTCCGGTTACAAGCCCATCTTTAATGTGGATGATACGGTCGGTATGTTTGGCTAATTGTTCGTCGTGCGTAACGATGATAAATGTTTGCTTCATCTTGTCGCGAAGTTCAAAAAATAAAGCGTGGAGTTCTTCTTTGTTTTTTGTGTCTAAGCTACCGGAAGGTTCGTCTGCTAAAATGACGGCAGGATTATTGATCAAAGCGCGCGCTACGGCTACCCGTTGCTTTTCGCCGCCCGACAGTTCGGAAGGTTTGTGGCTTATCCTGTCTTGCAATCCCAGGAAATCCAGCATATCTTTTGCCTTCCTTTCGGCTGTTTGTGATTTTTCCCTTCCTATCAGAGCGGGGATCATTACATTTTCCAAGGCCGTAAACTCTGGGAGTAATTGATGAAATTGAAAAACGAACCCAATATTATGGTTACGGAAGGCGGCAAGTTCCTTGTCTTTCAATTGGGCGGTTTTCGTTCCGTTTATTTCCAGTTCGCCGCTATCCGGTGCGTCTAATGTGCCGATAATTTGCAATAATGTTGTTTTCCCGGCGCCGCTTGGCCCTACAATAGCTACTATTTCGCTTTTATTGACAACAAGGTCTATTCCTTTTAAAACCTGCAAAGAACCAAAGCTTTTCGTAACTCCTTTTGTTTTTATCATTTCATTTAAAGATTACGTATAACATACGATGCCAAAAAACATCCGAACAGGGCAGGCATATAAGAAACCGTTCCGGCCGTTGTCCGTTTACATGCTTCCCCTTCTATTTCAATAATTGCATCTCGATTGGCGGTCTCTGTAGAGAATACAACCGGTATTCCTTTGTATATCCCTTTACTTTTCAGCCGTTTCCGTACAGCTCTTGCCAAACCGCAATTCATCGTCTTTGAAATATCTGCGATTCTTACCAGGGAAGGGTCTGTCTTAGCGCCGGCTCCCATAGACGAAACGACAGGTATCCGCAGGTGGAAGGCATGATAAAGTAAAAACACTTTCGGGCTAAGCGTGTCGATAGCATCAATGATGAAATCGAAACGGGCGGACGACAGTATCCCTTCTGTCCGTTCGTCCCGTAAAAATTCACAGATGACTGTTAACTCCAATTCCGGGTTGATATCCAGCAGGCGTTTACCCATAACATCCGCTTTGGATTGCCCTAACGTAGAATGTAGTGCGGGTAATTGGCGGTTTATATTCGTATCATTCACACAATCGGCGTCTACGATTGTCATTTTCCCTACGCCGGCCCGGCATACCTGTTCGGCGGCATAGGCGCCTACTCCTCCTAATCCGACAGCCAATACGTGAGAGTGCGAAAGACGTTCCAGCTTCTCATTCCCCAGTAATAGTTCCGTACGGTAATTCCAGTGATAATGCATACCTGTAATTATTCGTAGACGGCCTTATACCAATCCAATTTCCTGTACCAGCCGTTTAATTCGGTAAGTTCTTCCTGAATAGGGTAAACGGATAAGCCGGAGTATACGCCAACAGGTATATCCCCCACTCCCTGGATATAAGTACCTGCCGTAGTACGCTTTTCCGTAACAGCGTTGTCCAGCGATGCCTGGAAAAGGCTGTATTGCTCATCCGTAGCCAATCGCCGGATCACATCGTCAAAATCATACAGGTAGGTTGGCGCGCTATAATAGGTTAGTATCTGAAGATCGAGAAGCGACGAAGAGAAGCCGTATGTTGCCTCTTCTCCTCCCGCCGCAGAGATAATCGTGCGGGTTACTCCCGCTAATGCTTCCAATTCTCCGGTTTTCACAACGGACATATTGCCATAAGGATAGTTGTAGTTTGAATAAAAGTCGTGAAATTCATCAGCGATTTGAGTCATATCGGGCGTATCCTGAAACAAAATGGGTAATATTTTTTGGTAAGGAAACCCGGCAGCCATAATTTCGGATGGCGATGAAATAATGTAATCGGCCTTATTCTTTAATTCATATACACATTCGATTGAACCCATGCTGCAAGCGTCAAAAAGTAAAAAATCGAAGAAATGGTCGGGCAAAGCGCTTGCTAATTCATCTATCTCCATATATTTTTTATCCTCTTCCCCAAATGAACGTAACATGTTCCTGAAACCGGCAGGCATCCATGCCGAACCATGGCTGGATAATATCATGCCATAGCTATCGGCGGGATAAAGGCTGACAACTTCACTAAGAATCTCCTTCATTACTTGCGGTGAAATGGCGCTTTTATTCTCGTAATCGCGGATATGATGGCGGGTAACCACTCCGTTCGCGCCTTCTTTTATCTCAAATAATTCAGCTTCTTCTTTATTTTTAGAATAGAAAACAACCAAATTGCCTCCATTCAAGTTCTCCGGCGTAGCAACAGCCGTCATGTCGGCAATGTTTCCCCCGAGATTGTCTCCTAAATTACTTGCTATCATATAGACAAACACCGTACGCACCGCGCACTTGTCTTTCAAATCATCCGTATCCACGCAACTGTTCAAAACGATGAAAAAGAGAGCAGGCAATAGTATATATTTTAGTCTCATATCCATTAAATTTATCCACAAAGATACTACTTTTCCGATATTTTTATATAAAACTCGATGATAACGTATATTTTTTCCTGTCATTTTGTAACGGAATGAACTTTTTCTTTATATTTGCGTTCTAAATTAATGATGTTGATAACTTAACATATTATGAACAAAATATGGTTGGGTCTTCTGTTTGGATTTTGCATGTCTATTGCTGCACATGCGCAGCGGATAGCGGTGAAAAGCAATGTTGTTTATGATGCGGCAGCCATTCTTAATGTAGGAGGGGAGTTCATTATCAATAAACAATTCTCTGTAGATTTGTCGGGAAATTATATGGGTTGGGAATTAGGAGACAGAGTGTGGAAGCACTGGATGGTTCAACCGGAAGGGCGTTATTGGCTGCTCGAAGGGTTTAACGGCCATTTCTTCGGCGTACACGGAATGTATCTTGATTATGACGTCTCCCGCTTAGAGGTCCCGTTCGTCAATTTCAGCCGGAGAAACCATTATAAAGGGACAGCTTACGGAGGAGGCGTTTCTTACGGATATTCGTTGTATGCAACTCCGCGGTTGAATATTGAGTTTTCGGCAGGAGTAGGCTACCTGAACTTTGACTATGACAAAACGTATATCAGAGAAGACCGATATGACGGGCGCTTCAAGAAAAGTTATTTTGGCCCTACGAAACTGGGCGTTAGTGTAGTATATATTATAAACTAAACAAATAAAAATATAAAATTATGAAAGTTATGAAAGTTATAGCCGGCATAATTATAAGCGTGCTGTTTTCTATGCTTCCGGCTAATCTCCGGGCAAACGAAGCAACCGGAACGGTAAGTATCAAGTTGAACTCTGCAAATGTAAAAAACCTCAATGTCAATATGGATATGGATATTAAGATAAACTATATGCATATCGGTAAACATGAAAGTTTGTCTTTAACGCTGGCTTTGAAGAAAGGAAACGAGATAGTATACCTCCCGCCGGTGATTGTAAACGGTTCCAATAAACGGAAAATGTATGAACGTGCGGTAAATCTTTATGGCTTGGACGCTGCAAAAGGAGATGCTTATGCGGTTCTTAAAAACGATCAGGACCTGATTCAGTTTTTAGCCTATAAAAAGGATGTCCCGTATAAATCATGGATGAACAGAAGCCAGCTTGTACTGATCGGGAAAGTGCTGGATTATAATAATAACGTGATTGGTTCATTTACCGATGTACTCGAAAAGTCTTTACGTTTTAATAGCCTGAGAACCGCAAGGGGAACGGATGAACAATCCGCCAGAGCTGTGCCGCAACAGAACCGGAATTCAGTATCTGCGCCTCCCGCTTCATCATCCGCACGCCCTATGGATAAAGTGCAGCAATACCTGCAACAAAAGCAACAGAGGCAAACCCAGCCGGATGATCGGGCTCCATTAAGATACAGGCAAGGCGAATATCCTTCACAACAACAAAATACGTTCCAGGAAACCGGAAGACGGACACAATCGCAGCAACCTAACGGCACAATGCAACAGCAGCAGAGCCGGAATACAGCGCCTGTTTCAACGCTTGCTTCACAAGCACGATCCGTAGATAAAGTGCAGCAATACCTGCAACAACAGCAACAGAAGCAGAACCAAAATCAAAATCTGCCAAACGCCCGCTCTTCATCGAGGATAGCGTACAACAGCAATTATTTACTCTGAACGCAAGGCGCGGGGTGATTTTCCAAAGTTGGAACGGCAGAAGTGCGAGAAATTGGCTAACGATTCGAATCCGTATTTTATACTGATTTCCGTAATCGGCATATTGGTAGTAGTTATGTCGTTCAGAATATCCTGCTTTTTCTGTTTCAGCATCCATTGATAGGCCGGTTCATCGAATGTTTCTTTAAACATTCTCCGGAATGTAGGGACGGAATAGCCCCCTAAGCGGGCAAATTCTTCTACGTCTTTTACCTGCAGGTAATTATTCATTACAAAATAATGAAAGCTTCTGTTATGGCTGTATATCGGAGAATAAAAGCCCGACAGCTCTTTAAGGGTATAATAACAATTCAGCAGGTAAAACAACTCCGTTTGCTTGGATTGTATCAAACCGAGGCAAAGCATATCATCCAAGAGTATCATTTTCATCCCTTCGAGGAAATGATGAAGGGGGGCGCAGGTGTTCATTACGGAAGAAGACGGGACGGTTCCTTCTACGAAGGAAAGGCCGCTTTGGAAACGGGTATCACAAACGTTTTGCAGCCGGTCAAACAAATAAAGGATACATTCCACCGGCGTATGGATTCTGAATTCGACAGACGAGCCAACCGGTTGGAGGATAAAGTTGCCTTCCCTCAATATCGTGTCGGGGTGCTCGCTGCTGTTTACCCATAATTCGCCTTTTATGATGAAATACATGATGTTCTGAGAGCACCTCTCCCTGGGGATAAACATGCCTCTGGGATAGTTTCTGTATTTGAAGACGTCCTTCCTGAATTGCTCACAGCCGGCACAATCGGTATATTTATTGCATCTTTTTTCAAACATAAGGCATTTATAGTTTCAATTTAATCCGTTTGCCTTTGCTCTCGTTGTGATAGCGGTCTACAGTCGTTACTACAAAACGGAAGGCGCCTTTCTTTTTATTGTGACCGGGGAGGAAACAAGACGTTTCTTTCGTGATTTTCAATATATGGGCAGGGTTGTTCAAATCTATTTTCTCTCCTTTTGCAAAACAATATACCACAAAATAGTTTACCTCCGGGGGGACGCCGGTTTTTTGCTTTACATGCCATTGCAGGGATAATCCGCCGGGTTGCTTTCCGGCTTTCAGTTCCGATACATTCGCGGGCCGGCCATCGTGCATACCCGTATAGGCGGGGATTAGAGCGGGATAACGATGAAAATGCCGTTTGAGGCTATCGGCCACTCCTCCGTTATTCCAGATGAGTTCGTTGGCTGGCCAGAAACAGTTGCCTTTTATATTCGGCAAGGCCCTTGCATCCTCTATTTTCTCTTCCAACTGGTCTGCCTTCATTGTGCGGGCTACATCCTGCCCGATATACAGGTGTGCATTTTCAGTATTCTCGTTCCACCATTTCAGCAGGGTGGCATAATCAGCCGTTGCGTGCCCGGTTTCCCAATATAGTTGGGGGATATTGTAATCTATCCAGCCCTGCTCTACCCAGTGGAGTACGTCGGCATATAGATCGTCGTAGTTCTGTAGGCCATTCGTTTCACTGCCGGAGCCGTTTGGGGTATTCTTCTTGTTACGGTATATGCCGAACGGGCTGACGCCGAAGCGCACCCAGGGCTTTGTTTCATGGATAACGTCTGTTAGCTCTTCTATCAGTTTGTTTACATTTTCCCGCCGCCAGTCGCCGCGCGTAGCTTCGGTATATCCCTGGGGTATGCCATAGCGTTCGAAACTTCTGTTGTCGGGAAAAGGTACTCCGGGTGCAGGATAGGGGTAGAAATAATCGTCCAGATGGATAGCGTCTACGTCGTAGCGGCTTACGATGTCTTTTACCACGGCGCACATAAAGCGGCGGTTCTGGGGCTGTCCGGGATCAAAAAGGATTGATTTGTTATACCTGACAAAGCGTCCGGGATATTGATTGATGATATGGGACGAGGCAAATGCCATGTTCTCCGAGGCGGCAGCCCTGTACGGGTTCAGCCAGGCGTGGAACTCCATCGTGCGCTTATGGCATTCGCCGATTAGGAATTGCATCAGGTCGAACCCTCCTTCGGGGGGCGCTCCCTGCCTGCCTGTGTAAAAACGGCTCCAAGGCTCTAATTCAGACTTGTAAAAGGCGTCTGCTTCGGGGCGTACCTGAAAGATGATGGCATTTATCCCGCAGGCCTGAAGAGCGTCGAGTTTTCGGATAAAATCTGTCTTCAATTGGGCCGGAGACATGTCTTTGTATTCGCTTTGATAAGCAGTCTGTATCCACGCGCCGCGAAATTCGCGCTTGGGTATTCTGTCCGTTTCGTACTGCGGCGTGAGGGAGGTCGTTCGGCATCCTGCTACAATTACACAAATGATTAGGGACAGCAAGTATATATTTTTCCTACGCATAGAGTTTATCTGCCATTAGCTGATTTGCAAAATTACATTTAATATTTAATATTGTGCGGTTGGCTTAGATATTTTTTATCTGCGCCGGCGTAGTCTGGGGCTCAGCCTGGGGGAGTATCCATCCCAGAAGTGTGCGGCGTTAGCCTGCAATGTGCAAATTTAGAGGAGTTGGCTGATTAATTGGCCGGCTTGCTGCTGTATGACGCTTTGGAGTTGCTCTTTCAGGGTGTGGAAGGCTTCGGGGGAGTAGGAGCGTTTGATTATGCCGTCGCTCAGGTGGTGGATGTGGTTGCAGCAGTCTGTCAGTGATTCGTAAATATGGGAGGTGATAATCAGGGTGGCGCCTTTGCTTTGTAGCTGTTTCAGAATGTTTGTCAGCAGGAAAGTACTCTCGAGGTCTAAGCCGTTGAAAGGCTCGTCGAGGATGAGGATGGGTTTGCCTTGTTTTAATACGGCGAGCAGAGCCAGCCTTTTGCGCATGCCGGTGGAATAGCGTTCGGTGATTTCATCTGGCGGCAGGGCGAAGAGTTGTAGCCAACGCCTGGTGTCGAAGGCGGCCTTTCCTTCGGGGAAAAGGGACAGGTATTCGCGTGCGGTCATATAGGGGTAGAAGTAGTTTTCGGCTTCGAGATAGGCTATGTCTCGCCTTTTGAGCGGTTGGTTGTTGTAGACGATTTGTCCGGCTGTGGGAGGGATAAATCCGTAAATGGCATTGAGGAGCGTCGTTTTCCCTGCTCCGTTCAGGCCGGCAAAACCGTGTACTTTTCCCGTTTCCATCGAAAGGCTGAGGCCTTTTAATACGGGGGGCTGTTTTTTATAACAGACTGTGAGTTTCTCAATCGTAAGCATACAGGTAGGGCGTCAGGTTTCTACGGGCCATCAGGTAATGGCGTACAAGCAGGAAGAGCGTGAAGGGCGCCAGGAAGGGAACGAATATCCCCACAAGCGAAAGGCCTGCCGACGCCTGCCCGCTTACGATTTTCTTTCCCGGATCGTACAAGGCGTACTTGGAGACGATGAACAGGATGATATTCAAAGCGGCCAACACAAAGAACCCCAACGCCAACGGCCAATGGCCCGGACGTATCAGCGTATATATCAGGCAGGGCGGCCCGGCGGCCAGGGAGTAAAGCCCGGCGTTGAGCCTTATTTTATGATGAAGGAACCGTTTGCTTCCCATTTCATATACGTTTAGTAAAGCGACCGGTTCGCAGTCTTTAAACCCCTCGGATACCAGAACAACGCAAAACCAAAGAGGCGCAAAAGAGGCGTAAGGGAAAAGCAACCCCGCAAAAGCGGCGAGGTACAAAACGGCAAGCGCCCCGCCATACCGCCGGAACAGCGTCCTTGCCTCGAAAGCCCCGTAAGGGATAAAGGGCGGAACCGGAAAGCCTTTCGCCGTCTGCCGGAAAGGTTGCCGTATCAGGCCGGCGCCGGCATATCCCGCCACGACTCCCATCGCCACAAGCCATCCGCCCCGCCACAATAAGAGCGCCAGGACGGGGCTCGAAAACAAAAGGTAGTCTGCAAAGAACACCTGCCACACCCTTTCTTCGGCCATACAAATAAAGTGGTAATCCTTCCGCCGGAGGTGAACGAAGCAAACGCCGGCTATCAGAACGCCTGCGCATGCCATCCGTCCGGCAGGATTTGCGAGGAAAGCATGCAGGGCATACAAACCCGTCCCCGCCATCACAAGCAGAACGGCCAGGTATGGCAACGGTATCTCCCTGAAGAACTTCCCTGCCTGCCCAATCCGGAACCGGAGGAAGCGGGTATTGATTTTACTCCTTTCCATCGAGCAAATATAAGAAAAGAAAGCCGTATATAGTTGCGCAGCCTGCATTTCCGGCGTGTAATGGCAGCTTTCCCTGTTAATTAAATGTAATTCCCCGCCGGTTTGGCTTTTTTAACAAAGAGCAAAATGTAAGGGGGTGTTGCATAGCGGGCTTACACCTGGGCGGGGATGGTTTTTTTGCTTTTCGGACATTTGATAAGGGAAGTAAGGCGGAAGAGTAGCGGAGGGCTTGTGTCATTTTGATAGTGACCGGTCGATGAAGCGCTTACATTTAGCTTTTTCCTACTATAAGATGTCGGCATGCCCGGAGCTTGCCCAGTATGTATAATTGTAGTAACTTGGAAAAAATTAGATATAATATATGTATAACAATGCCTGCCGTATGGAAGGCAGGCGCTTAACACCCAATGATTATGGCTATAATAGAAGGTGGCGCCTTCGAAGGCGCACGCAAGTCGATAGGGAACGTTACCATCAGGCAGGTGAACGGACGCACGATCATCTCCGCAAAAGTATCCAGGAATAACAGTAAAACGGGCAAACAGGTAGCCCGCCGTGACAGTTTCACGATGTTGGCCAAGCTGGGGCGGTTTCTGAAACCCGTTATCAATATCGGTTTTGAACAACTAAAGAACGGAAGTAAAGCCAACAATTTCAGCAAGTTGAACACCGATCTGGGCAACTACCTGAGCGAGCATAAGGTGAAAGACCCATATCCCCATCCCGCCCGGATACTCTACGAGGCGCTGACGGATAAGGCCTTTATCGGGCAAGTTGTGGCTGCCAGGGGTAATATAAACTGCAAGAGCGAGTTCGTAATCGGGGCCGACGGGCAAATCAACGGCCTGCTGTCTTTGTCGAGGAATTTTATGGCCGGCGACACGCTAACGGTGGCGCTCATCCTGCTGGCAACGTTCCAGCGCAAAGAAACCGAGTCAATAGAACTGGCAACATATACGTTGGGCTCTCCGGATATAGCAGCCCTGGAGCATCCGCGGCAGTTTGTAGTCGGCAAAAACAACTGGCCCGGATTGAATACCGAAGCCCTGCGTTACTTTCCGGGCGAGATTACCGGCGCCGTGATGGCAGCCATCGTTACCAATAATGCAGACCGCTCTACGGCTGCCTTCACCGTGTCCGCGATTGTGAGGTAGCCGGGGCAGTTGTATTTTTTTTATTATCTTTACGCCCGATATGGAAGACGAGTTTGATATAAGGGCCGGCCGGCTGCCGGATAACGAAAGCGAGTTCCAGAACGCGCTTCGCCCGCTTTCGTTCGGCCACTTTAGCGGGCAGGACAAGGTGGTGGAGAACCTGAGGATATTCGTTGCCGCCGCCCGTATGCGGAAGGAGGCATTAGACCACGTCCTGCTGCACGGCCCTCCCGGACTGGGCAAGACTACGCTCTCTAATATCATTGCCAACGAACTGCACGTAGGCTTTAAGGTCACTTCGGGGCCAGTGCTTGATAAACCCGGCGACCTGGCAGGCGTACTCACCTCGCTGGAGAAGAACGACGTCCTTTTCATCGACGAAATCCACCGCCTAAGCCCCGTAGTGGAGGAATATCTCTATTCGGCCATGGAAGACTACCGCATTGATATTATGATAGACAAGGGCCCGAGCGCCCGCTCGATACAGATAGACCTGTCGCCCTTTACGCTGGTAGGCGCCACCACCCGCAGCGGTTTGCTGACCAGTCCGCTCAGGGCACGCTTCGGCATCAACATGCACCTGGAATACTACGAGGTGGCAACGCTAACGGATATCGTACTCCGCAGCGCCGAAATCCTCCGGATAAAGTGCGAAACCAACGCAGCGAAAGAGATCGCATCCCGAAGCAGGGGCACTCCCCGTATTGCCAATTCGCTGCTCCGGCGCGTGCGCGACTTTGCCCAGGTAAAGGGAAGCGGCGAAATAGACCGGGCGATAGCATGCTTTGCTCTCGAAGCCTTGAATATAGACCGTTACGGCTTAGACCAGATAGACAACAAGCTGCTCACTACGATTATCGACAAGTTCAAGGGCGGTCCGGTAGGCCTCACCACCATCGCCACCGCCCTGGGTGAAGACCCCGGCACGCTGGAAGAGGTATACGAGCCTTTCCTTATAAAAGAAGGATTCATCAAGCGCACCCCCCGCGGGCGCGAAGTAACCGAACTGGCCTACACCCATCTGGGGCGAAAGTACGGCGGTAGCCAGGGAACCTTATTCGATTAGCTGCATGGCAGGCGGGATGAAGCGACTGGCAAAGGAAACTGCCATCTATGGTTTGAGCAGTATTATCGGGCGGTTCCTCAACTGGCTACTGGTTCCCCTGTATACCCGCATCCTTATCAACACCGGTGAATTCGGCATTTATACCAATTTATACGCCTGGGTAGCCCTCCTGCTTACGCTATTGACATACGGGATGGAAACGGGATTCTTCCGCTTTATCAACAAAGAAGGCGAACGCCAGCCCATGTGCGTATACACAACGGCCCTATACAGCATAGGAGCCACCTCGGCATTATTCCTCCTCTTCGTCTTTCTCTTCCTCTCCCCCCTGAGCAGGCCGCTGGGATATGCGGCGAATCCCGAATATTTGGGCATGATGCTTGGAGTAGTGGCGGTAGACGCTTTCTGTTGCATTCCTTTTGCCTACCTCCGCTACCGGGGCAAGGCTTACCGCTTTGCCGGCATTAAGTTCCTGGGCATCTTCCTCAATATCGGGCTAAACCTCTTTTTCCTTCTCTTCTGTCCGTGGCTGCACAAACAGGCGCCCGGCACGGTGGATTGGTTCTATACCCCCGGCTATAGCGTAGGATACGTATTTGTGGCGAATGTAATAACTACGGCCGTTACCTTCCTGATACTGATACCCGATATGTTGCCCGGTCTCCGCCACAAGCCCAGCCTGCCTCTGCTGAAGCGGATGCTGGCCTATTCGTTCCCCATCCTGATATTAGGCATTGCCGGCGTGTTCAACCAAACGGCCGATAAAATCATCTTCCCCTTCCTGTTTGCAGACAAAGCGTATGCCAACGAACAGTTAGGCATCTACGGCGCCTGCTTCAAGATAGCGGTGGTGATGGTTATGTTTATCCAGGCATTCCGCTACGCCTACGAGCCTTTCATCTTTGCCCGCCATAAAGACGGCGGCAATACCCAGGCGTATGCCGAAGCGATGAAATACTTTATCCTCTTCGCCCTGGTCATTTTTCTGGGCGTAATGTTTTACCTCGACATATTGAAGTATTTCATAGCTCCGCCCTACTATCCGGGTCTGCGCATCGTCCCCATCGTTATGCTGGGCGAACTGTTCTTCGGTATTTATTTCAACCTCTCCCTCTGGTATAAACTAAGCGACCAAACGCAATGGGGGGCCTACTTCTCCCTCTCCGGCTGCGCAGTAACCGTTCTGATCATTGTCTTGGGCGCTCCAGCCTGTGGCTATATCGCCTGCGCATGGGCCTCGTGTATATGCAATCTGCTAATGATGCTGTTATCTTATTTTGTGGGACAAAAGAAATTTCCCATTTCATACGATTTGAAAGCTGCTTTTTGCTACCTTGCGCTCGCTACCGTCTTGTATATAGCCGGCATGCTTCCAAAAATAGATTCAGAAGCGTTACGTATACTGTACCGCAGCGTTTTACTGTTTGTCTTTATCGTTTTTATTGTGAGGAAGGAAAGAATAGTTAATTTATAATAGATAAAAGGAGAACATGAATTTAATGAAGAAAGTACAGGTAGTAACGCTATTGCTTCTTACTACCGGAAACCTGTTTGCCGACGAAGGCATGTGGGTACTGAAGGAACTGAACAAACAAAATCTCGATCGCATGAAGGAACTGGGTTTTACCTCTTCCTATGAAGACCTTTACAGCGAAACCGCCCCGAGCCTGAGCAATGCCGTAGTAATCTTTGGCGGCGGGTGCACCGGAATTACCGTTTCCGAAACCGGGCTGATTTTCACCAACCATCACTGCGGTTATAGCGCAATACAGCAATTAAGCAGCGTAGAACACGATTACCTCAAAGACGGATTCGTCTCCCAATCCTATGAAGCCGAGCTTCCCGTTCCCAGCCTGAGCGTACGCTACCTCCGCGAAACGGTAGACGTAAGCGAACGCATCAATTCACAAATCGCTTCTTATAACACCGAGTACGAGCGCGTAATAGCAGCCGATTCCATTGCGCAGGCCATCTGCGATTCCATCGGTGAAAACGAGTTCCTCGCCGCCGAAGTAACGCCCTTTTACAGCAACAACAAATATTTCCTGGTAGTATACGATATCTATTGCGACGTACGGTTAGTATTCACCCCGCCAAGTTCGGTAGGGAAATTCGGGGGAGATACCGACAACTGGATGTGGCCCCGCCATACAGGCGATTTCTCCGTCTTCCGCGTATACGCCAACAACGCTAACGAACCCGCCGCATACAACGCCGCCAACCAGCCCTACCATCCCCGCTACGTAGCCGAAGTATCCATCCGCGGCTATGAAGAAAACGATTATGCCATGACAATCGGTTTCCCCGGCAGCACCAGCCGCTACATAAGCTCCTGGGGCGTAAAGCAACGGATAGAAGACAGCAACAAACCCCGCATCGAAGTACGTGGCATCAAACAGGAAATCTGGCGCAAAGCCATGCAGTCCAGCGACGCCGTACGCATCAAATACGCCTCTAAATTTGCCGGCAGTTCCAACTATTGGAAGAACTCCATCGGCATGAACCGCGGCCTTGACAACTTAGGCGTCGTAGGCCGCAAAGAAACCGAAGAAGCCGCCTTCACCCATTGGGTAAACCAGGACGACGCACGCCGCGAGAAATACGGCAACGTACTCGCCCTGCTCCGCGAAGGATACACCGCCACGAATGAATACCGCAAAATCTCCACCTACCTGCAGGAAGCCTTCATAAGCGGCGCCGAAATCATACGCCTCGCCCGCATGGTGCAAAGCGTAGATATAAATGGTTCCACCGCCGCCGAACTGGATATCTTCCTCGAAGACCGTATCGCAAGCTTCTTCAAAGACTACGAACCGTCTTTAGACCAGCAATCCCTCGCCGCCATGATGCAGATAGCCAAAGAACGCGTCCCCGCCCGCTACCTCCCCGACATCTATAAAAAAATAGACAAGAAATATAAAGGCAACTACGGGAAATATGCTACCGACGTTTTCAAGAACACCCGCTTACTGTCTTATGATAACATCCGCAAGATAATTGAAGACCCGAAAGAGTACAAAAAGCTGGAAAAAGACCCCGCTGCCGAACTAAGCCTCTCCGTTATGCTCTCCATTTTTGAATTGCAGCAATATATAAATGAGCAGCGGTATGACATTATGAAAGGCGAACGCCTCTATTTCGCCGGCCTGCAAGAGATGCACCCCGATAAGACGCTGTATTCCGACGCCAACTTCACGATGCGCCTGAGCTACGGTTCCATCGGCGGCTATCGCCCCTACGACGCTGCCTGGTATCGCTACTTCTCTACAAATAACGGTATCCTGGAAAAGGAAAATCCAGCCGACGATGAGTTTTGGGTACAGCCCGAAATCCTCAACCTGATCCGTAGCAAAGACTTCGGCGCATACGGCAACCCGGACGGGACGATGAACCTGAACTTCCTGTCGAACAACGACATCACCGGCGGAAACTCCGGAAGTCCCGTCTTCGACAAGAACGCCCGCGTAATCGGTTTAGCCTTCGACGGCAACTGGGAGGCCATGAGTGGCGACATCGCCTTTGAACCAGCCCTGCAACGCTGCATCAGCGTAGACATCCGCTACGTCTTATTTATGATAGACAAATGGGGGAAATGCCCCCGCCTTATCAACGAACTAAGGCTGAGGTAGGGAGAAAAGAATTACAAACAAGTACAAACTGTTAAATCTAATAAATTAAGAATTATGTCATTAAAACAATTTGCAATCATTCCAATTATTATTGGCGTATTGGCATTCGGTATTCAAATGCTTGATCAGTTACTAGCTCCTTTTATGCCGCCGGCAGGAAATGTGGGCTTTAGTTGGATTTGTTTCCAGTCATGGGCCGTTTATTTCTTTTCAGGCTGCACGCTTAAAGGAGGAATAAAAGCGCTCATCTCATACGGTTTGGGAATTATCGCTTCCATCGTGATTATAATAACCGGCGGGGCTATGGCGCCGGCTATCGGTTTTGCAGCCGTCCCATTAGCCGTAGGAGTCATAGCCTGCGCAGCGATATTCCTCGAACGTAACGATTGGACCTCTTGCATTCCCGCACTATTCATAGGGGCAGGCGCTTTTTTTGCTTTTATGAACTATGTGCCCGAAGCTACCTTCGGAAATGCCTCCCTCACCATTATGGTATACTGTTTCATCGGCCTGTTGTTCGGTTTCGTAACCGTAGCCTTGCGTTCAAGCTATGAAAAGAAAGTCAAAAACAAATAGAAACATTCTGCCGGATAGAAGCCCTGAATAATTAAAAAGAACCATTGCGATGCTTTCCCGGAAAGCATCGCAATCTATATTATGCCGCAGGTTTTTGATATGTACGCCCCAGTGAATGGAAGTTTTTTTGTTTAGTTCCGCAAGTTCCCATTCCTCCAGCAGCCCATCGAGTTCTAAATAAGCAAACTGAATCTCATCATCCAAGCTCATCAGCAGGCGGTTGTTTTCTTTATCGTAGCAGATGCAGCTTACCTTGTAGCCCGTTTCCAGGGTTTTGAGGTAATTGCCTTCCATGTCGAAGACGAAGAATTTGGTAGGCCAGTTAAACACTACTCCTCTTGCGCTGTTTTTATTAAACCTGTTTTCCCCAGAGTAGAGCGCAAGGATTTTATCCCCGCAAAAGATAACAGGACCATAATATTTGATCCTGTTTGAATACTCTGGCTCCCACTGCGGGCCATATACATTGTATTTTAACTCGCCATCCAAGGTACAAATACTCATTAAATCATGACCGGTATATTTACACAAGCCCAGCAGGCTAACAGGAGTGTAATAAATAGTGTCAGTCTCATTTTTTCTTATCGTTTAATTTAGATACAGGAATGTAATGTTGCTTCATACGGAGCAACATTACATTGTAAGTGTTAATTATTCGGCCAATGATATTCTTCAACATGGTAGTGTGTCCCATTACAGTAACAATGCGTATCACCTGACACACAACCATTGGGGCAAAGCGGATTGATGTCCGCCAAAGCGATTTCGCTTCCACTCTGCGTGTAATTCCAAGCGGCTATCGTAGCTAAAACAGCCGCTACCGCAATAATTCCTGCTAATTTCTTTTTCATAACGTTTGAAATTTAATTGTTTATTTATTATAATCTCCTGATACCCGACTTCTCCCTACTGTTGTTCAAGAAAAATTCATCTGTTTGTCATTCGTTACTTTCCTGCCAAGCGCCTCCTTTCTTTACAGAGCGATTCCCCGGATTGTCAGTTCGATGAAATCGTTTATATTGCCTGTGATGATTAGCTTTTCTTCAAACGGGCCTTTGTGCTCCGGCAGGATGCTTGCCTTCAGAACAAGCTCGCCTCCGGGTGGTATGTCCTGTTTGGGATATTCAACTGAAGTACAGCCACAGGTGGGGATACGTCATCCATACCGAAAGGATAACGTCCTGTG
>JAIRKZ010000106.1 GCA_031259845.1 Tannerellaceae bacterium
ATCTTCCCCCACAAAGGATGAACCTTTCCCCACAAAGGATGAATCTTCCCCCACAAGGGATGAACCTTCCCCCACAAAGGATAAACCTTTCCCCACAAAGGATAAACCTTCCCCCACAAGGGATAAACCTTTCCCCACAAAGGATAACCTCTTCCCCACAAAGGATAACCCTTCTCCCACAAGGGAATACCTGTACTTATTAAAGACCGCCCCGCGTGAAGCATGGGGATGCTTTCAGGTACAGGAATCTCATTTACAGGCGGGAGATAAGCAGGACGCTTACGTAGAAACTCATTTCGCAGAGGAGGAATAAGGCGCCACAGCAGTCGCCCGTATAACCCTGTATTTTCTTTTTCATCAGCGAAATGAGGGCATACCAGCTTATAACGGGCAGCAGGGTAGCCAACAGATACCGGGGGGCCGGCAGCCCGGTTAAAGGAAGTAAAGCAAAAAGGATACAAACCGCATAATCCCCTGCGCTCATTTTAGCGTAAACGGCCTTGCCCTTTGCTTCTTCTTCGCTGCGCGTATATGGCAAACGGTTTACAATCATGGCAGACAGGCCTTTGGCAAAAGGGTCGCCCGCAAGGATAGCGGCGCTTGCCAGTTCGAGGGGAAGATGGCTCAGCAAGGCATAAAACAGGGCGAAATAAAACAAAAGCCCCGTTACGCCATACGTACCGCTATGCGAATCTTTCATGATGGCAAGGATGTGTTCGCGCGAGTGGCCGCCGCCAAAGCCGTCGAGGAAATCGGCCAGCCCGTCTTCGTGCAAACAACCCGTCAGCAACAAACGGGCAATCATGGCAAAAAGCAATGCAATGCCATAAGGTAAAAACAGGGAAGCGGCATACAGAACAAGCGCCGAGCAGCCGGAGGTGAGCCATCCCGTGAGCGGCCAGTAAGGGATGATACGCTTGAAGCTTTCAGGCGGGATAGTTGCCAGCCGCCAGAACGGTAGCCGGGTAAAGAATACAAAAGCCGCCAATACCTGCCGCATCTTAAAAATATTTAGTAACAGAAGCCTTTGAAAAACTGTGCATCTCATTAATCATCCTGACGGCCGAACTTACCAGCGGATACGCGCAGATAGCGCCCGTCCCCTCGCCCAGCCGGAGGCCTAAATGCAATAACGGCGTTGCACGAAGCGCCTCAAGCAGCGTTCGATGGCCGGACTCGTCTCCGCAATGCCCGTAAATACAATACGGCAACACGTCCGGGTATAATCTGGAGGCGGCCAGCACACAGTTCGTCATGATAAAGCCATCCACCAGAATGGCCATTTTCAATTCGGCAGCCCGAAGCATGCCGCCTACCGCCATCACCATTTCGTAACCGCCGAAATAACGCATCACATCCCATACGCTACGGTTGCCATCGTAATTGTCCAGAGCGGCTTGCAGCGCCTGCCGTTTATGCCTCACGCCCTCGCCGTCCAGTCCGCTTCCGGCGCCCACGCAGGCAGCCAGAGGTATATCCGCCAGGCAGGCCATCCACATACTCGAAGCAGCCGTATTGCCAATCCCCATTTCCCCGAAACTGATTATGTTAGACCCCTCCCGGCAGCATTCCGTTACAATATCCGCCCCGTACCGGATGGCCCGTTCCATTTCGTCTGCCGTCATGGCCGCTTCATGCAGGAAATTCCGCGTCCCCTTACGTATCTTGCGATGTATAATCCCCAGGCCGGGCGGGAAGTCATAATCTACCCCGGCGTCTACCACTTTCAGGCCGAAGCCATGCTGGCGCGCCAGGAAACAAACCCCGGCTCCCCCGTCGAGGAAATTGGAAATCATCTGGCGGGTCACCTCTTTGGGCGATTTGCTTACCTTTTCGTCAGCAATCCCGTGGTCGGCGGCAAATATTATATTAACCGGCTTCCGCAAAGAAGGCGAAAGCGTTTGCTGTATCAGCCCTATTTGCATGGCCACCGTTTCCAGCGCGCCCAACGCCCCCCTGGGTTTGGCGAGGTTATCTATTTTTTGCTGCAACTCGCAGGCTATGCCGGTATCCGGCGATGCGATATGAAAGACTGTCATTATGATTTTATTAAAAAAACTCTCCCGGAAGGATAACCTGTTTCCTCAAAAATAAGTCGCCGCTAAATTACATATTTTTTTCAATATCAAACAATATTATCTTATAAGGGGTGTACAACAAAATTCCTAATCAGCTTTCTTTTGCATCACAGCACCCTCCTTGCTTTCACCCCAAACAATTAAAAAATATCCGCTCAGTCACGTCCAATCACGCTCCGTCACCTGTTCAGTCACGCCTGTCTGTTGGAATATAAGAGCCTTATGTGAAATGTGACTGAAAACAGCGGAAAAAATAAAGTTTTTGTATGCGCTATGCCGCGTAACATATAGACAGGATTATGGATTGGATAAGCCGCCCTAACGTTTTACACCGGTTTACCGGGATTGAATCTGTAAGGAATTTTGTCGTACACCCCTTAAAAATGCCTATCTTTGCAAACCTAATATAATAAAACAGATGAACAATATTCGTAATTTTTGTATTATCGCCCATATAGATCATGGCAAAAGCACCCTGGCCGACCGTTTGCTTGAATATACCAAAACGATAGAAATAAACCATGCGCAGGTGCTTGATGATATGGATTTGGAACGCGAACGCGGCATCACCATCAAAAGCCATGCAATCCAGATGGAATATACCCGTAATAATGAAAAGTATATTCTGAACCTGATTGATACGCCGGGGCATGTAGACTTTTCGTATGAAGTATCCCGTTCCATCGCCGCTTGCGAAGGCGCCTTGCTGATTGTAGACGCCGCCCAGGGTATCCAGGCGCAAACCATATCGAACCTCTACATGGCTATTGAGAACGACCTGGAAATCATTCCCGTAATCAATAAGATAGACCTTCCGAGCGCTATGCCCGACGAGGTGGAAGACCAAATCGTAGAGCTGCTGGGCTGTAAGCGCGAGAGTATCCTTCGCGCCAGCGGGAAGACGGGCGAAGGCGTATATGATATATTAAACGCTGTGATAGACTGCGTGCCGCCTCCCAAAGGAGACCCGGATGCTCCGCTTCAATGTTTGATATTCGACTCCGTATTTAATTCATTCCGCGGTATTATCGCTTACTTCAAAGTGGCAAATGGCGTTGTCCGCAAGGGCGACCGTGTGAAGTTTATCGCCACAGGAAAGGAATATGAGGCCGACGAGGTAGGCGTGTTGAAGCTGGATATGCTTCCCCGGAATGAAATCCGCACGGGAGATGTGGGATACATCATATCAGGCATTAAAACATCCAGGGAGGTGAGGGTAGGGGATACAATCACCCATGTAAAGAATGCTGCGAAGGAAGCCATTTCAGGATTTGAGGAAGTGAAACCGATGGTGTTTGCCGGCGTTTACCCGATAGAGAGCGAAGACTTTGAAAACCTGCGTACTTCCCTCGAAAAATTGCAGTTGAACGACGCCTCCCTTACCTTCCAGCCTGAAAGTTCGGCAGCATTAGGCTTTGGTTTCCGTTGCGGCTTCTTAGGATTGCTTCACATGGAAATCGTACAGGAACGTTTGGACAGGGAGTTTGATATAGACGTTATTACTACCGTTCCGAACGTATCTTATAAGGTATACGACAGGAAAGGCAATTGCATAGAAGTGCATAACCCAAGCGGACTGCCCGACCCTGCATTAATTGAACATATAGACGAACCTTATATCCGGGCGTCGGTGATTACCAACACGGCCTATATCGGGCCTATCATGACCTTGTGCTTGGGTAAGCGCGGCATACTGCTCAAGCAGGAGTATATTTCGGGCGACCGCGTAGAGATTTACTACGATATGCCTTTAGGGGAAATAGTAATAGACTTTTACGATAAACTGAAAAGTATCTCCAAAGGATACGCTTCGTTCGATTACCATATCCAGGATTTCCGCCCCGGTAAATTGGTAAAGCTCGACGTCCTTTTGAATGGCGAGCCGGTAGACGCCCTCTCTACCCTGACGCATGTAGACAATAGCGTAACCTTTGGACGGCGGATGTGTGAGAAACTGAAAGAACTTATCCCCCGCCAGCAGTTCGACATTGCCATACAGGCGGCAATCGGCTCGAAAATCATAGCTCGCGAAACGGTGAAAGCCGTACGTAAGGATGTAACAGCCAAATGTTACGGGGGAGATATTTCGCGCAAGCGCAAACTGCTGGAAAAACAGAAAGAAGGAAAGAAACGCATGAAGCAAATCGGTACGGTAGAAGTCCCGCAGAAAGCATTCCTTGCTGTATTGAAGTTAGACTGATTCCGGGCGTCTTGTTTCCTTTTTTAATTTTTCCGCCTGTATTCCTGCGGGGTGATGCCGAATTGTTTCTTAAAACATTTACTGAAATAAGCGGGGCTGCTGAATCCTAACCGGTAAGCCACCTCGGCAATCGTCTGGTCGTTGTTTTCACTAAGAAGCCGGCGGCTTTTGTTCATCTTCAGGTGGAGCAGGTAATCGTTGGGCGTCATTCCGGTAATCTTTTTGATTTGGCTGAAGAAACGCGTCCGCCCGATGCCGAGTTTTTCGTACCAGACCGCCGTATCAAAGGCCGGATCGTTCCAGTTCTCTTCCGCAATGGCGATGGCCATCCGGAGGATTTCCTGTTCTTTTTCGTTGGTAGCCATCTCCACCATTTCGGAGGAATCGTCTTTCCCCGTGGGTGCGGTAAGCTTCTGCCTGCTCTTCACCAGATAATTACAGCGCAGGAGAAGGATACGGATGTTGAACGGTATCGCGAAATAATAATCGGCCCAGCAGCGGATACTTTCTACATTTTGCTGTTCCGAAGGCTGCGAACTGAGTAAGACAACGGGTATGTGGCAAGTATGTACGTTCGATTTGATCATCGAACACAGTTCAATCCCGGAAATGCCGGGCAGGTTAATCTCGCTGACAATAATGTCCGGTTGCTTTTCGATAATATACCCGCCGGCAGACTCGGCATCGCTGAAAACCGTTACCTCATAAAGCAGTGAGAATGTTTCCCTGAACAAAGCACACATTTCCTGTTCTTCTTCGATAACGACCATGTGATAGCTTTTCTTTTTCGTCTTCTCCAGTTCTTCTTTCCAGAAAGGATCATTGTCTGCCAGTTCATTGATGATTTGGGGAACCGGCTGAGTGGGGATCAATACTTCCGCTTCTTCCGTGATATCATTCATATCAATGTGGGCTGTGCCGGCCGGCATTGTAATGATTATCCATGTCTTGCCGTTTTCCTGCCGTACGGAAACAGTTCCCTTATGAAGCAATATCACATTCTTGCAGAAGGCAAGCCCGATTGCGCCGTCCGGCAGCGAAGAAATATTAGAGGCCTCGTTGCTGTTCAGCATCTCGAGCAGAGCTTTTGATCCGGCTTCGGGAACAATAATACCCTGGTGGGTTATTTGTATCTTCGTGTAACCGGTCGCCTTATGTATGGATAGCGTAATGACGTCTTTCGCGGAAGATACCTTAAACAGGAAAGTCAGCAGGTTGTAAAAGACTTTTTGCATTTGCCACTGGTCATACCAGAGGGGGACTGCTTCATTCAGGTGATTGAACTTAAAGGCCAGGTGTTTTTCCTGCGCAAAATCTAAAAAAGTATCATAAATAGCCTGGAGGAGCCTGTTGATATCATGCTGTCCTATCTTCAGCTTAAACTGCTTCTGCTCCATCTTCCTGAAGTCGAGCATCTCCGTAATCAAGTCTTGCAGCCGCGACGCCTGGCGTTTGACCTTTTCTACCCTGTTCCTTACCGTTAAGGGAATATCTGGCGGCAACCGGTCGAGCTGCGAGACAATTAACGTAATCGGGGTACGGAATTCGTTGGATATATTTACGAAAAAATCCATCTTGTTCCGGTTTGTTTCCTCAATCCTGGACGTCTCCCTCCGCTCCAGCTCAAGGGTGGCCTGAAGCATGGTTTTACTTTTATTGAAACGGATAATCCACCATAACGAAAAAGCCCCGGCAAAAATATACATCAGGATAGCGGGAAGGGTAGCCCAAAAAGGCGGCCGAACCGTTATGTAAAGCTCTGCCATCTTCGTTGTATTGGCCACTTCCCTGACGGTCAATTTATAATTCCCCGGGCGAAGCGAATTGTATATGATCGTGTTGTAAGATGTCTCCGTCCAATATTCGTCAAGCCCCTCTAATCTGTATTCATAACTTGTTGCCCGCGACGAAAGATAATTAGACGAAGCGAAATTGATACTTAACGTATTCTGCCTGAAAGGCAGCGTAAGCTTATCAACCAGGTAAAGATTCTTGCCAAGCAAGGCCGACGTTGGGTTAACAGGCTTATTATTAACCTGGAGGGAACTGAAGTATAGCGAATAATTATCCTGCCCTGTAACCAGCTCCTTTTCCGAAAAACACAGCAGTCCATATAAGCCGCCGACATACACCAGGTCTTCGGACGAAACATATAAACCGCAATCGCCAATCAAAGCCATTAACGACGAGAAAGGACTTATCCCGATATGGTGGAGTATATGCGTGGAATTATCAAATCCCACCTGGATGATACTCACTCCTTTATTGGATGTAACAATTAAATTCCCGGATGGAGAGAAAGCAACGTTATAGCAAATATTACTCACTAAGCGACGGTGTTCTTCATTAAAACAATAGAAATTATCTTTCGAAAAGTCATACTTGAGGATACCGGATTTAAGAGTAGCAAAATAAAGCCCGCGTTTGGAATCTCCGGCAATACTGATTACCGCGCTCGGAATAATGTTTCTCTGTGTAATCCCGTCTCCGTAATTGGCAAGGATTTTATGGCTCTTTAAGTCAATCGTAAATAATCCCTGCCGGAAAACAGAGACCCATAGAATTTCCCGATCGTCGATATGGATAGCCCTTATGATACCGGAGCAAAGGTCGTCCAACTCCTTGTCGCCGAAAAACCGGGTAATCTGTAACGTATTCCTGTCTAATTTAAATAATCCGTTCTGCGTTCTCAGCACGAGGTAATTTTTATAAGGAAGGAAAGTCTCTATTATTCTCTGGTTGACAGTAACCAGCGGACTGTTATCAACCAGATGAATCCGGTTGGTTTTTAAATCCAGGTAGCAAACCCCTTCCATGTAAAGGCCGATAAACAGCCGGTCATTCTCTTCGTCATACCAGATGTGGCGTATCTTGTTTTGCGGTAATCCGTTATTCGTAGTTAAATGTTCAAAGGTATCGCTCCCTACTTTCTTAATATTAATACCGCTCCCTTCTGTGGCAAGGTAAATGTTTCCCTTTTTATCTTCCGCAATTTTCCCAATGATAGCGCCATGCAAACTCTGGGGTTCTTGATCATTCGTTGCATAATAAAGATAATTATCCGTTTCAGGGTTGAAATATCTCACATCCCCATAATAAGACCCTATCCAAAGGGTACCCTGGCGGTCGGAGAAAAGGGAATAAATGATCGATTCTTTCAACAGATGATGCCGGAAAAGGAATTCATCCTCCGAATCATCCCGTGTTAATTGATAGATACCGCTAATAGTCCCGATCCAGACAGAGCCTTTCACATCTTCCTGTATGCAGTAGATATGGTTGCTGAGTAGCGCTTTCTGCCTGCTGTTTTTTATGGTCAATGGTTTTATTTGTTTATCAGGGGTGGAAAGATATATTTGCCGGAATTGCGAAACAATCCATGTATACCCCTTTGAATCCTTATATAAATGTCCGATTTGCTGGTGGGGAAGGAAATGATTGCCGACCGCTTTTTCCTTGAGGGAAATCTCGAAGATGCCGCTGGAAGTTCCAACCCAGAACACCCCCTCTTCCACTTCCAGGATTGACTGGGATGATTCTATCCGGTAGGGAAGCGTAGCAATTACTCTGGAGGTGTTCGATCTCCAATCGTATTCACTGAAACTGCCTTCGGAAACATAATACAGGTATCCTTTCGAATGGCAGATCGACTGGGTCTGGATACCGGGTAATGAGAACGTTTCCATAGTCAGGTCAAAACAAACCACCTGCCCTTCCGCCAGCAGGAATAAGACAGAATCATTTCCACATAAAGCATGAATATAGGAATCTTCGACTCCCACCAGGTGTTCGGAAAGCCGGAATACGGAAACTACTTCCCCGTCAAAACTATTCAACGCATCGTTACCTATCCAGATTTTCCCGATTTTATCCTGCCAGATGGATACGGCGGAAGATTGCGACAATCCCTGTTTACTACCCAACGTCTGATAAAAAACATCCTGCCCAACCAGTTTTGAAAAAAAAATGGTTAATAGAGATAACAAAAAATACCTTTTCATATCATTTTTTCAGGTTGTAACAGATATTTTAAAGCTATACATATAGTAAAATTGTACATTAACGTATTAAAATTGTACGCAAAATTATGCAATAATATAAATTTATTTGCGATTATACAAGGGAAATATATCTTTTAATAGTTTTGTTTACGATTTATAATATAAGAGAATAAAATATACATTATTTAATGCCCACATGTAATTTTTTAAAGTAAAATTTTTAAACTATCTTTTTATGCGAAAATCAATCAAGTTTGTAAATGTTTTGATGTTAGCTTTTGCTTTATTTTTTTGCGGAACTGCTAAAGCGGGAAGTGATAAAGCGGCAGGCAATACATCAATTACCCAACAAAGATCAACTTTGAAAGGGAATGTAACAGATGCCTTAGGTCCGATAGTGGCGGCATCTGTTGTAGTAAAAGGTACAACAAACGGCACGATTACCGATTTGAATGGCGATTTCACTTTGGAAAACGTGAATAATGGAGCAGTAATCCATATTTCATTTATTGGATATATTGCGCAGGAAATCGTGTATAACGGACAAAGTCCGTTATACGTCAAGCTGGAAGAAGATTCGCAAGCGCTGGGCGAAGTTGTTGTAACAGCTCTGGGGATCAGAAAAGAATCAAAGAAGTTAGGTTATGCCGTAAGCACGATAAGCGCCGGCGACCTGAACAAAACAGCTGCGCCCAATTTAGGCTCCGCCCTTTACGGCAAGGCGGCGGGCGTACGTATTCAGACGGCGCCGGGCGGCGCTATGGGGTCCATCTCCATCAATGTCCGTGGTTTGAGTTCTATTACCGGAACCAACCAGCCGCTGGTCGTGCTAGACGGTGTGCCTATCCATAACGGCGATACCAATACCGACGGATACTGGGGCGACCAGCGCATCCGGCAAAACGGATTGGCGGATATCAATCCGGAAGACATCGAAAGCCTTTCCATACTGAAAGGTGCATCCGCTTCCGCCCTCTACGGTTCGGAAGCTGCCAACGGCGTCGTGATGATCACTACTAAATCGGGCAAGGGAGGTAGCGGATTCGGCGTAGAATTTAATGCCAGCCTCACGGCCGATGTGGTGGCTTACATGCCCGAATACCAAACGAAGTATGGCCCGGGTTCAAGAGTGGGGTCGCGCCTGTCCGGAGGTGATGATGCTGACGGTTTCCGCATAATAACCGGCAGGGACGGCAAAGAATACACAAGCCTCAGGCCAACTTACAGCTACTGGGGGCCGAAATACGATGGACGGGAGATACTCTATTACGACGGGATACGCAAGTATGAGCCTAGTTCGGACGACCCGTGGAGCGATGTCTTCCGCACCGGATTCAACCAGCAGTATAACGTGGCTATTTCCAAAGGCAACGAGAAAGGCAACATGCGATTCTCTTATACGTATGTAGACAACCTGCCGACACAGTACAACTCCACGTTCAAAAAGCACAACTTCAACCTGACAGGCAGCCAGAACGTAACCGACAACATCAAGCTCGGCTATGGCGTTACCTATGTCATCCAAGACATCAAGAACCGCCCTTACCGCATCAGCCGTTTGACGGACAACTTCGGCGGTTTCTTCGGGCCTTTCGATGACGTCGCCAATCTGCGCAAGCGTACGATAACCAGCCTGGGATACATCAACGAGAGGTACAACAGTAATACTCAACTCACGCCGGATGAGGGTTTTGAGTACAGTCCGCCAATCTATGCCCTGGTGGAAGAATACTATTGGAACATCCTCGGCAAGGAATATCTGGAAAACAACAACCGCCTGATGGCCTACCTCACCCCAAGCTGGGATATCACCAAAGGATTGACCCTGAAAGGACGTATCGCCACCGACCTGTCTGCAAACAAGGTTGAGAGCAAGGAATCCGTACAGAAGTCCATCGTCTTCGACAGCAACCGCGGCTACTACGGTTTGCAGAACAATCGTTATGATATCTTCTACGGAGACATCATGTTGAACTACAATACCCAACTCACCGACAAGCTGGGATTAGACGCCACCATCGGCTGGCAGGGACGCCAGGAGAAACAGACGGACACATCGGTAGGCACCAACGGCGGACTTTCTGTGGAAAACTGGTTCCACTTGAACGCCAGCAATAACACGGCAAGCGCCAGCATGACGGTAAAGGACTTCCTGAAAACGGCTGCATTAGGCATATTGAGTTTCTCTTACGACGATTGGGCTTATATAGAAGGAACAGTCCGTCAGGAGAAAATTTCCACACTGGCTCCGGGCAAAAACACGTTCTTCTACCCGTCGGTCAATGGAAGTCTCATCTACACCTCACTGCTGAGAGACCGGTTGCCCGAATGGTATAATTATGGGAAGGTTCGTCTCTCTTACGGTGTGGTAGGTAATGCTCCTGCCATCTACAAAGGCTCAAAAGCTTATGCCCAGAGAACGGTGGGCGGACAATGGATATATAATGCCGTAAACGCAGCAGTGGGCAATGAAAATCTTCATCCCGAAAAGAAATACGAATGGGAACTGGGGCTTGAAAACAAGTTCTTTAACAACCGCTTGGGCTTCGAGTTTTCATATTATACGAATACAGTGAAAGATCAGATACTGGAGACCACTATGCCCTCGTCTGCCGGCGGGACAAGTATCTGGCTGAATGTGGGTGAGTTGGAGAACAAAGGTTTGGAATTTTCCCTGTTCGGAACACCTGTTGCCACCCGTGACTGGACATGGACGTTGCGCGGAAACCTGGCATGGAACAAAAACAAGGTAAGCAAGCTAACCGATGGCGTAGACATGCTGCAACACAGCAATTGGGACGGCGGCGCGGCTTATCTCCGCTCGTATGTAGGCCAGCCGATGGGCGACATCTACTCTTATGTGCCAGACAAGAATGAAAAAGGCGAATACCTCGTTATGGACAATGGCTACTACAAACTGACCGATGAACCCGTGAAGGTGGGCAACGCCATGCCCAAGCTGGTGGGTGGCTTCGCAACAAGTCTTTCTTACAAGAACTTCACGTTCGATGCGTCATTTGACTACCGCATTGGCGGCTCCGTGCTCAACACCGGCTGGATGTACATGATGGGACAAGGCGCCCTTAAGGAAACCTTGAAATACCATGACGGCGAAGGCTACGGAGCTACCTATTACATAAGCGACGGAAACGTGGTTCCTCATAGCGGGACGCAAGGCCCTGGCGGTGAACGGATTTACGACAACGGTATCATACTCCCGGGCGTCAATGTCAATACGGGACAAGCCAACAACGTCATGATTGCAGCCGACCAGTGGTGTAACTGGAACTACAATTGGGGAAGCGGGCCGAATGACGCCATTACGCATTACGACCTTGGCGTGTTCGACAATACCTACGTAAAGTGCCGCGAACTTTCTATCGCCTACAATCTACCGGGCTCTATCCTCTCCAGGATTCGAACCAAGGAACTTCAATTGTCGCTTTTCGCACGCAACCCGTTCTTTATTTACAAGAACCTGCCGGGTTTCGACGCTGAAGCAGCCGATGGTACTACCTGGATCACACAGGCCAAGATGGGCGGTTCTACCGCAACCTCCCGCTCGTTCGGCGTATCGTTACGTGCAACGTTCTAATGTTTATCTGATCAACTAAAAAAGAAGAATAACATGAAAAAGAAATATTCATATCTCATTATATTGGTAACCGCACTGTTTTTTGGCTCTTGCGCCGACAACGAATATACGGATATATACCCTAATCCGGCGGAAACCAGCAAGGCATCCTGTGATAAACTGATGACAGGTGTATTCTATACAGGGCGTGTTTATACCTTCAACTCTTACTGGCGTGCGTGGACATGGGATAACTACTCGCTCGGCGTGTATGCCCAGACTATCGGATTCCTCAATGAAGAAGGTGGTATCTATGCTGTCAGCGACGGATATGCTGACGATCGCTGGATGAATTTCTACAATACACTCACGCAGTTCCGCGTGCTGGAGGATGTATACAGCAAGCTGGACGAGCAGGAACAAGGCACCTACCGCATCTTCAAGGATTTGGCGGAAGTGTTTGTATACGATCACCTGTCTCAGATCATTGATATCTGGGGGGATGTTCCTTTCACGAAGGCCGGTTACCTGTATATCACAGGCGACGTGGCCGGAAGCTATCCTTCCTACGATAAAGCGGAAGATTTGTATGCAATGATGCTCGACCGTCTCGGCGAGTTGTATACCGACATCCACAGCCTGAACGGGAACCTGAATGGACAGGCAGCCGCCTATTTACCGAAACAGGATTTTATTAATTACGGCAATCTGGACAAGTGGGAAGTGTATTGCAACTCGCTTCGCCTGCGCCTGGCCGTACGCGTAGCCTCACAAGGCGCTTTGGCTGCCAAAGGCAAGCAGGTAGTGGCCGACATACTGAATGGCAACCTTTCGCTGGCAACGGATAACGACAAAACCATCCAGTTGCTCTCCAATAACGAAGATACCCCAAACTTCTTTAATCCGGACGACCTCCGCACCGGCTATGCCGATGGAGGTTATATAAATGCGCCCCAGGCAATGATCAATGCGCTCACACAGACGGTTGCCGGTGAAAACGACCCGCGCCTGCCTATCCTGTATTCAAAGAATGCAGCCGGTGAATACAAAGGCTTGGACCCTGAACACGAAACCTATAGGGAACAGTATGACAACACGCAGAAACCGTCTGCCGAACGTGCTTATTCGCGCATCGACTCCAGTACAGTAAGTTATAATACGGAATTTATCAGCCCGATTCTTACTGCATCGGAAGTGGCATTCTTGAAAGCCGAAGCTTACCAGCAGGGATGGGCAAACGGCGATGCCAGGCAGGCATTCATAGATGGCGTTACATATTCTGCACAGTTCTATTTCAAGGAAAATGAGATTAGTCCCAGCAGCGAGGGAACGAAGCTGGACTATCCGGGCGACGCAGCCGTAGCTGCCTATGCTGCCAAGGCATGGGATGCAGCGACCAACAAACAGGAAGCCATTATCACCCAGAAATGGTTGAACTTTGGCTTTATCCAGTCTTCACAGGCATGGAATGAAATCCGCCGCACCGGTTATCCTGCATTGTATTTCCCTACGGACGGAGGAGCGCAGTTGTTGAAGAGTGTACCGAATCGTGTGCGTTATCCGAATTCGGAACGCAGCAACAATACTGCCTACTATAACGCTCAGGTACAAACCATGGGCGGGAACGACGATTATTATATTAAGATATTCTGGGCTAAAAATTAATATAACACCGTTTATATTATAGATTGGATTATTTCAAAACAGAGGCTGCCTCATTAAGCGAGACAGCCTCTCTCTTTTTTTTAACAAATAATCCTGCCCTGTTTGATTAGATGATACCTTGCGCCATCATAGCTTTGGCTACCTTCATAAATCCGGCAATATTGGCGCCTTTTACATAGTTGATGTAGCCGCCTTCTTTGCCATGGGTTACGCATTGGTGGTGGATGGCGCTCATAATCTGGTGTAATTTGGCGTCTACTTCTTCTGCCGTCCATGAGATGTGCATGGCGTTTTGCGTCATTTCCAAACCGGAGGTGGCTACGCCGCCTGCATTAACGGCTTTTCCTGGCGCGAAGAGCATTTTATGTGCGAGGAATAAATCAACGGCTTCGGCGGTACAACCCATGTTGGAGGTTTCAGCTACGCAGATTGATTGATTGGCGATGATTTGCCGGGCATCGTTTTCGTCTAATTCATTTTGGGTAGCGCATGGGATTACGATGTCTGCTTTCAGTTCCCAGGGACGCTTGCCCGGGTAAAATTGAGCATTGGGAAATTCGTCCACATAAGGTTCTACAATATCGTTGCCCGAATTACGAAGTTCGAGCAGATAGTCGATTTTCTTTCCCGCTATTCCTTCGGAATCATACACGTAACCATCCGGGCCGGATATGGTGATTACTTTGGCTCCTAATTCCGTCGCTTTTACGGCAGCGCCCCAGGCCACGTTTCCAAAACCGGAAAGGGCTACTGTTTTGCCTTTAATGTCTATACCGTGTGTTTCCAACATTTGGCGAACAAAATAAAGCGAACCGAATCCGGTTGCTTCCGGGCGTAAGATAGAGCCGCCATATTCCATCCCTTTCCCGGTAAATGTGCCGGTGTTTTCGCGAGCCAGTTTCTTGTACATCCCATACATATAGCCCACTTCGCGCCCTCCTACGCCAATGTCGCCTGCTGGGACATCCGTGTCGGGGCCGATATTGCGCCACAATTCCATGATGAATGCCTGGCAAAAGCGCATAATTTCAGCGTCGCTCTTCCCGCGGGGAGCAAAATCGGAACCTCCTTTTCCTCCTCCCATCGGAAGGGTGGTCAGGGCGTTTTTAAAGGTTTGTTCAAAGCCTAAGAACTTCAGGATGGATAAATTGACGGAGGGGTGGAAACGGATACCTCCTTTATACGGCCCGATAGCGCTGTTAAACTGTACGCGATAACCCAGATTTACCTGAACCTCTCCCTTGTCGTCTACCCAGGGTACGCGGAAGGTAATGATACGTTCAGGCTCAACTAAGCGTTCTATAATTTTTGCTTTTTCAAACTCCGGATGTTCATTATAAACATCTTCGATAGACAGGAGAACTTCTTTTACAGCTTGTAAATATTCCTTTTCTCCAGGGTGCTTTGCTTCTAATGAGGATAAAATTAAATCTGTCTTCATAGCGTTTAATTCAAATTTTAGGTGACAATTTGTTCACAAAAGTATGTATTTTTGTGGAATGGCAAAGTTTTTTGCTTACTTTTGGTCACTTTTAAATTGTTAAATTACATGAGTGGCATTCCCGATTTTAAAAATTTGGTATTTAAGGATACATCTTTTGCCAACCTGATGAATAAGCGTATATATAATGTATTGCTTATTGCTACGAAGTATGATGCATTTATGCTGGAAGACGATGGGCGTGTAGACGAACAGATATTTAATGAATATACGGCGTTGAGCCTTCGTTATCCGCCCCGTTTTACGCAAGCCACAACGGAAGAAGAGGCGCTTGACGAGCTGCAAGGGCGTAATTTCGAACTGATTATTTGTATGCCGAATATGGACAACCGCGATATCTTCGCTGCGGCCAAAGAGATTAAAAAACGTTACCCCAATATACCGATCGTAGTATTGACCCCTTTTTCCAAAGAAGTTTCCAAAAGAGTGGCTTACGAGGATTTAAGCGTTATTGATTATGTATTCAGTTGGCTGGGCAATTCCGAATTACTACTGGCTATTATCAAACTGATTGAAGACAAAATGAATGCGCCCGACGATACGGAAAGCGTGGGCGTACAGATTATTTTGTTGGTAGAAGACTCGGTACGTTTTTATTCTTCGGCTTTGCCTTATTTATATAAGTTTGTTTTGGTGCAAAGCCAGGAGTTTTCGAAAGAAGCGTTGAACGACCATCAGCGCACGTTGCGTATGCGGGGGCGCCCCAAAATAAAATTAGCCCGCACCTATGAAGAAGCCGTCCGCATCTTCGACCGCTATAAAGACCATATACTGGGGATTATCTCGGATATGAGTTTTATGCGTGAAGGCAGGAAAGACCCGTATGCCGGATATAAATTCGGCAGGTATGTGCGTAAATCGGGTCTGGTGATACCTTTTGTCATGGAGTCGTCCGACGCCTCCAATAAGGTATATGCAGACGAATTGGGGACTTCGTTTATTGATAAGAACTCAAAAAGCTATCCGCAGGATTTGCGGAAGAAAATCATGCGGCATTTTGGTTTCGGGGATTTTGTTATCCTGAATCCGAAAACCCGGGAAGAAATCATGTGTATCAAAGACTTAAAGGATTTGCAGAAGAAAATATTTGAAATACCCGACGATTCGCTGGTGTATCATCTGTCGCGCAATCATTTTTCCCGTTTCTTTTATTCGCGTGCGATGTTTCCTCCTGCCGAAGTGTTGAAACATGTAGACGTTATCGACTATAAAGATATGGACGAAGCCCGGCAATTGATTTTTGATTTAATCGTCCAGTATCGCCGGATGAAGAATAGCGGAGTCGTTGCGATTTATCAAAAGGAGCGGTTTGACGAGTATAGTAATTTTGCCCGTATAGGAAATGGCTCTTTAGGAGGGAAGGGCAGGGGCCTGGCTTTTATAGGCGCTATGGTAAAACGTTCAACGGAACTGGGCCGGGAAAACTTTGCCGTTACGATTCCTAAAACAGTGGTGATTTGTTCCGATATATTCGATGAATTTATGGAATCGAACGAACTGTATCCTTTGGCGCTGGGCGAACCGGATGACGATACGATATTGAAATATTTCCTTCGCGCCAGCCTGCCTTCCATGTTGATAGAAGACCTGATGGCGTTCTTCGACGTGGTGAAAGGGCCGGTAGCCGTGCGTTCATCCAGTTTGCTGGAAGATTCGCATTACCAGCCCTTTGCCGGGATATATTCAACGTATATGGTTCCGAAAAATCCTGACAAATACGAAATGCTCCATACCGTGAGCGACGCTATCAAGGCGGTCTATGCATCGGTCTTTTATAAAGACAGCAAGGCCTATATGACAGCTACCTCCAACCTGATTGATCAGGAAAAGATGTCGATTGTATTGCAGGAAGTAGTAGGTTCGCAGTATAATTCACATTTCTATCCTACGATGTCGGGCGTGGCCCGTTCATTAAATTTCTATCCGATAGGAAATGAAAAAGCGGAAGACGGGATTGTAAACCTGGCTTTGGGACTGGGGAAATATATTGTAGACGGAGGCGTAACGCTGCGTTTTTCGCCCCGCCACCCGCATAATATCCTTCAGATGAGTACGCTGGAATTTGCCCTCCGCGAAACGCAAACCCGCTTTTATGCCCTCGACCTGGAGAACATGGCCAGCCAGTTTTCGATAGACGACTCGTTTAATTTGTTACGGTTGAGTGTGAAGGAGGCCGACGCCGACGGATCGCTGAAATATATCGTTTCTACATACGACCCTTACGACCAGATTATCCGTGATGGATACTATCCGGGAGGAAGGAAAATCATCTCGTTTGCCAATATCCTGCAACACGACGTGTTCCCCCTGGCCGAGACGTTGGATAAGGTGTTACGTACCGGGCAAACAGAAATGGGGCGCCCCGTAGAGATTGAATTTGCCGTAAATATAGACCCCAATCATTCGGAAAAGGCTACATTCTATTTGCTCCAGATACGCCCCATAGTAGACAATAAGGAGTTGATGGAAGAAGATTTGACGGCAACCAAACCGGAAGATACAATCATTTCGTCGGACAGTGTGCTCGGGCATGGGATTGTGTCGAATGTATATGATATAATATATGTGAAGGAAGAGTCGTTTAATTCGGCCAACAACCAATTAATCGCCCGTGAGATAGAGAAGATAAACAAAGAGTTCACCGGTAAAAATGCAGGTTATGTACTTGTAGGCCCCGGCCGTTGGGGAAGCAGCGACCATTGGCTGGGCATCCCCGTTAAGTGGCCGCATATCTGCCAGGCACGGGTGATTGTAGAATCCGGCCTGGAGAATTACCGGATCGACCCCAGCCAGGGAACCCACTTCTTCCAGAATCTCACCTCCTTTGGCGTGGGTTATTTTACGATAAACCCGTTTAAGGAAGATGGCTGGTACGACCGGGAATTTCTGAATGCCCAGCCTGCCGTACAGGAAACAGACTACCTTCGCCACGTTCGCTTTGATACGCCGCTCGTAATCAAAATGGACGGAAAAAAGAGCCTGGGCGTAATCATGAAACCGGAAACGCCTTGAAGGAAGCCGGGTTGTTTTTCCTCCCAACTTATACACAAGCATTTACAGGCAGACCTGGCGAGAGCTTCGGAAAGCGTCAATTAAATGCGTTTGCCCTGTATTAAAATCAGGCAAAGTTGCACATTTTCTTAAAAAGCTCTATATTTGCACCTTGTGAAAAAACATATATTAAATAATACAATAATATAAATAAGATTCAAATGCAAAACAAAGGATTTGTGAAGGTCTTCGCTGTGTTACTTACACTTGTATGCTTGTTTTATTTGTCGTTTTCATTTGTGACAAATCATTACAACAACAAAGCTGCCGAGTATGCGGGCGGAGATCCTGTGAAAGAGAGTTTATACTTAGACTCGCTGAATATCCAGAAAGTATGGCTGGGTTATACCCTGAAACAATGCCGTGAAATGGAAGTGACGTTAGGCCTCGACCTGAAAGGCGGCATGAACGTTGTTCTTGAATTGAACGTTCCTGATGTGATCCGTTCATTATCCAACAATAATCAGGATGAGAATTTTAACAAGGCGTTGACGTTGGCTTATGCCCGGCAGGCAACCAGTAACAGGGATTATATAGACCTGTTTGCCGAAGAATACAGGAAATTGGATGACGGAGCCCGTCTGTCGGCCTTGTTCAGTACATTTGAATTAAAAGACAAAATTACGCCTCAAAGCTCGGACGCCCAGGTAATATCGGTACTAAAGAGCGAATTAACGAGCGCGATAGATAATTCGTTTAATGTATTACGCACGCGTATCGACCGTTTTGGCGTGGTTTCCCCTAATATTCAACGATTGGAAACTGCCGGGCGTATCCTGATTGAATTACCGGGCGTAAAAGAAAAGGAACGTGTCCGTAAATTACTTCAGGGAAGCGCAAACCTTGAGTTTTGGGAAACATACGAATTGTCTGAAATATACCAGCAATTAATACAGGCAGATAATATTTTGGCAACGATTCTTGCCGAAAACCCATCCGATCAGGAAGCGCTGGCCGAATCAACCGAATCGACAGACCAACTATTGGACGAACTTCAGCCGGCAGAAAACGCTGACGCCAATGAGGCGGACTCTCTATTGTCTCAAATCGCCGACCCGGCGACGCAGGCAACCCAGAGTATGGAAGAGTATGCCAAACAACATCCGCTGTTTGCCCTGTTACAACCCAATACGTATAACGGACAATTGTCGCGAGGCCCGATAGTAGGTTTGGCCCAGGCAAAAGACAGGGTTAAAATAGACGAATACTTAGCTATGCGCCAGGTAAAAGAACTGTTGCCGCGTAACCTGTCTCTGAAATGGGGCGTAAAGGCGATAGATGAAAAAGAACAATATTTTTACCTGTATGCCATTAAAGTAACCAATCGCGACGGAACACCGGCTTTGGGAGGCGACGTAGTGACGGATGCAGTAGCCGACTTTGCCCAAACGCCCGGGCGGAACGAACAGGAAGTTTCGATGACGATGAACGCCGAAGGCGCAAAAGCCTGGGCCCGCCTGACGAAAGAAAATATCAACAGAAGTATTGCTATTATACTGGACGACCTGGTGTATTCGGCGCCTACTGTTCAAAATGAAATTACGGGCGGCCGTTCCAATATAACAGGCCACTTTACGCCGGAGGAAGCAAAAGACTTGGCCAATGTATTGAAGTCGGGTAAAATGGCCGCTTCTGTTAATATTGTGCAGGAAGACGTTGTAGGACCTTCGTTAGGACAAGAAGCGATCAGCTCCGGCGTTATCTCATTTATATTGGCGTTGCTGATGTTGATGGCCTATATGTGCGCTATGTACGGAATCATTCCGGGTATGATAGCAAACGCAGCGTTAATTTTAAATATCTTCTTCACGATGGGCGTGCTTGCCTCTTTCCAGGCCGTGCTTACGTTGCCGGGTATTGCCGGTATGGTATTGACGCTGGGTATGGCAGTGGATGCCAACGTGTTGATTTATGAACGCACGAAAGAAGAACTTCGTGCGGGGAAAGGATTGGCAAAGGCTATAGCCGACGGATACGGCAATGCTTTCTCTGCTATCTTTGATTCGAACCTGACGTCTATTATCACCGGCGTCGTGCTGTTCTATTTTGGTACTGGCCCGATTCGCGGGTTTGCTACTACCTTAATTATCGGTTTGTTTGCCTCATTCCTTACAGCCGTGTTCCTCACCCGTATTGTTTACGAAGCATTACTGGGTAAAGACAAAATCAAGAATTTGTCGTTTACTACTTCTTTAAGCAAAGACCTGTTGAACAATCCGAAAATAAACTTCCTGGGTATGCGCAAAATAGGCTATTTTATTCCTTTGCTGATTATAGTACTGGGCGGAATATCAATGGCTACCATCGGATTGAATAATGGTATCGACTTCACCGGCGGACGCAACTATATTGTTCGTTTTGACCGGAATGTAAATACGGAAGAAGTGCTTGACATGCTGAATGACCAATTGGAAGGAGCCGTGAGCGTTATTACAATCAGTACACAAGACCAGGTACGTATTTCTACCAACTATAAGATTACAGATAACGACCCTGCCGTAGACCAGGAAATAGAATCTAAATTATACGAAGGCTTAAAGCCCTTGCTGGCTCAGGGTACTACGCTGGATCAGTTTTCAGGAGATTATATCAAAAGCTCGCAAAAGGTAGGGCCGAGTATGGCCGACGATATAAAAAACGCGGCTATCCTGGCAGTGATATTTGCAATGATCTGTATGGCTCTTTATATTTTGATCCGGTTCAGAGACATTGCATTCTCCATAGGAACATTTGCTTCGGTAGCGGTAACTACGTTATGTATCATCGCCTTCTATTCGATGCTTTGGAAAATATTGCCCTTCTCTATGGAGGTAGACCAAACGTTTATTGCAGCTATCCTAACGGTTATCGGTTATTCCATTAACGACACGGTGGTAGTATTCGACCGTATCCGCGAAACGATAGGCCTATATCCGAAGCGCGACCGTTATCAGGTAATTAATGATGCCTTGAACTCTACCCTTTCGCGTACATTTAATACTACGTTATCTACGTTGGTAGTTGTACTTTGTATTTTTATCCTGGGCGGCAGCACAATCCGTAGCTTTACGTTCGCTATTTTGCTGGGTATTATAGTAGGAACCTACTCTACCCTGTTCATCGCAACGCCGATAGCATACGAAATACAAAAGAGAAAACTGGTAAAGAAAGGCATAGCCGTATCTGAAACGGCAGCAAAATAAAGCTGAAAAAACAATCTATAGTCAGAAAAGCCGCCCGATTGTCCGGGCGGCTTTTGTTTTTTATCAATATGCTAATAAACATACCTTAATGATTGGTCGTTTTTGTGTAAATAGTTAAATTGCATCCGTTTTATAACTAAAGTTGCTTACAGTTTGTAAACGGTATTAATACATTTAGATATGAAGACAGGCCTTAGTAATCAGTTGCCGGATTATCCGTCTTTTATACCCGGTATACGCCGGGCTCCCGGGCGGGGTTATTCTTTAACGCCCGGGCAAACCGTTGTAGCCCTGAAAAATGCGTTACGTTATATCCCGGACGAATTACATGAATCCTTAGCTCCCGAATTTATGGAGGAATTGGTTACGTATGGGCGTATCTACGGCTACCGTTATCGCCCGGAAGGTGATTTAAAAGCGAAACCGGTTAATGAATATAAAGGGAATTGCCTGGAAGGAAAAGCGTTTCAGGTGATGATAGACAATAACCTTTGTTTCGACATTGCCCTTTATCCGTATGAGTTGGTAACGTATGGCGAAACCGGGCAGGTCTGTCAGAACTGGATGCAATACCGCTTAATTAAGCAATATCTGGAAGCCCTCACCGGCGAACAGACATTAGTGATAGAATCAGGTCATCCGTTAGGGTTGTTTAAGTCGAGGGCCGACGCGCCCAGGGTAATCATTACCAATTCGATGATGGTTGGCCTGTTCGACAATCAAAAAGATTGGCATATCGCCGTCCAGATGGGAGTTGCCAACTATGGACAAATGACGGCCGGCGGATGGATGTATATAGGTCCGCAAGGCATTGTGCACGGAACGTTCAATACCTTATTAAATGCCGGACGGATGAAATTGGGTATCCCGCAGGATAAAGATTTAAGGGGATACCTGTTTGTCTCTTCCGGTTTGGGCGGGATGAGCGGCGCCCAACCCAAAGCAGCCGTCATTGCCGGAGCGGCTTGTATTGTGGCCGAAGTAGATAAGTCGCGCATCGAAACCCGGTTAAGCCAAGGCTGGGTAGAACAGGTAACGGATGATATGCGAACGGCTTTTACATGGGCCAATGAAGCGAAAAGAAAGAAAGAACCTCTATCCATAGCCTATCATGGCAATGTGGTGGATTTACTGGAATATGCCGCAGAAAATGCAATCTCCATTGAATTGTTAAGCGATCAAACCTCCTGCCATGCCGTATATGAAGGCGGCTATTGCCCGGCCGGTATATCGTTTGAAGAACGCACCGGTTTGTTGACGCACGACAGAGACGAATTTAGCCGGTTGGTAAACCAGTCATTAAAACGTCATTTCGGGGTGATTAAGAAGTTGGTAGCCTGGGGCGCTTATTTCTTCGATTATGGTAATTGTTTTATGAAGTCGGTATACGACGCCGGTATCAAAGAAATATCCCGGAACGGAGTAGATGAGAAGGATGGTTTTATCTGGCCGTCTTACGTAGAAGACATCATGGGGCCCGAATTATTCGATTACGGATATGGCCCGTTCCGCTGGGTATGCCTGAGCGGAAGGAAGGAAGATTTGATAAAGACCGATCAGGCGGCTATGGCATGTATTGACCCGGATCGCCGAGGGCAGGACAGGGATAATTATAATTGGATACGCGACGCCGAAAAAAATCAATTGGTAGTAGGCACACAAGCGCGGATACTTTACCAGGATGCCGAAGGGCGTATGCAGATAGCGCTTCGTTTTAATAAAATGGTACGCGACGGGGAAGTAGGCCCTGTTATGTTAGGGCGAGATCATCATGACGTAAGCGGAACAGACTCTCCTTTCCGGGAAACATCCAATATATATGACGGAAGTAATGTAATGGCTGATATGGCCGTACAATGTTTTGCCGGTAATGCGGCAAGAGGGATGAGCCTTGTGGCGCTGCATAATGGCGGCGGCGTAGGTATCGGCAAAGCGGTCAATGGCGGTTTCGGTATGTTGCTCGACGGCAGTGAACGGGTAGACGAAATTCTTCGTTCGGCTATCTTATGGGACGTTATGGGCGGCGTAGCCCGCCGTTCCTGGGCGCGTAATGAAAACGCAATCCGTACCTCCGCCGGTTTTAACAGGAAATATGAGGCTGATTATCATATAACCCTCCCTTATATTCCAAAGGAAGGCTTAGTGCAAAACACAGTAAAGAACTATTTAAAGAACAAAATATGAGCAACTGGAATAAAATCATGGAGTGTGTCCCTAATTTCAGTGAAGGACGCGATTTGCAGAAAATAGAAAAAATAGCAGATTCCTTCCGGGCCAAAACAGGCGTGAAACTGTTGGACTATAGCAACGATCAAGACCATAACCGGATGGTCGTCACCGTAGCAGGAGAACCGGAAGCGTTGAAAAAAGCCGTATTGGAAGCCATCGGTAAAGCCGTAGAGTTGATAGACCTTACCAAACATTCCGGACAACATCCCCGGATGGGTGCGGCAGATGTAGTGCCTTTTATTCCGATACGGGGCTGTACGATGGAGGAGGCGGTAGCCCTCTCAAAAGAAGTGGCCGGAGAAACAGCCAAACGTTACAACTTGCCGGTATTTCTGTATGAGAAATCGGCCTCATCCCCCAAACGTGAGAATCTGGCAACGATACGGAAAGGAGAGTTTGAGGGCATGGCCGAAAAAATAAAACTCGCAGAATGGGTTCCCGATTTCGGACCGGCGGAGCGCCATCCTACAGCCGGGACAGTGGCCATCGGGGCGCGTATGCCCTTAGTGGCCTATAACGTAAATCTGGGAACAGGCGATGTAACGATTGCCGATGCGATTGCCAAGAAAGTACGCTTTGTGGGCGGAGGTCTCCGTTTCTGTAAAGCGATGGGCGTAGCGTTGGAGGGGCGGGGCATCGTACAAGTATCTATGAACATGACCGATTATACCCATACCGCCTTATACCGGGCGTTTGAATTGGTGCGAATAGAAGCCCGCCGCTACGGCGTACCTGTGGTAGGCAGCGAGATTATTGGCTTGGTTCCCATGGAAGCGTTGGCAGATACGGCTTCCTATTATTTGGGATTGGAAAATTTTTCGATGAATCAGGTATTGGAAGCCCGTCTAATGGAATGAAAGCGGATAAACTACTCATACGGAATGCATCTCAGGTAGTGACCTGCTCCGGCTTTGCCGCTAAGAAGGGGAAAGCCATGTCGGATATAGGAGTTATTGAAGACGGGGCGGTAGCTGTATTGAACGGGCGGATCATACACGTTGGAACCACCCGGGATATTTTATCCCGCATTTATGAAGAAGAATATACGGTAATAGATGCAACGGGTAAAGCGTTGCTACCCGGTTTTGTAGACAGCCATACCCATTTCGTTTTCGGCGGGTACAGGGAAGAAGAATTTTCCTGGCGTTTACGGGGCGATAGTTATATGTCGATTATGGAACGGGGCGGCGGAATTGTGAATACAATGAAAGCAACCCGCGAAAGCAATTATGATGATTTATGGGAAAGCGGATATGTCCGCCTGTCAGACATGATGGAAATGGGCGTCACCACCGTAGAAGGCAAAAGCGGATATGGCTTAGACCTGGAAACGGAGCTGATGCAACTTCGCGTGATGAAGGAGATAGATGAAGAACATCCGGTAGATGTTATTGCCACGTTTCTGGGCGCTCATGCCATTCCTCCCGAATACAAAGACCGGGCGGATGATTATATCCGGTATATTATCGAAACGGTATTACCGGCTGTGGCCAAAGAAGAACTGGCCGGTTTTTGTGATGTGTTTTGCGAAAAAGGCGTATTTTCCGTGAAACAAAGCGAGCGACTCTTACGGGCTGCCCAAGCGCTTGGTATGAAACCAAAACTGCATGCCGACGAAATTGTTACATCCGGCGGCGCAGAATTAGCCGTTAAACTGAATGCCGTAAGCGCCGATCACCTGCTGCGGGTTTCCGATGAAGGCATCCGCCAGTTAGCCGGCAGTAATACCGTAGCTACACTTCTTCCTTTAACGGCCTTTTCGCTTTGCGAGCCTTATGCACGGGGGCGTGAGATAATAGACGCCGGATGCGCCGTTGCCTTAGCCACCGATTTGAACCCGGGCAGTTGTTTTTCATGCTCCATACCTATGCTGATTGCATTAGCGTGTATTTATATGAAACTGACGCCCGAAGAAGTTGTTACGGCATTAACAATCAATGGCGCGGCGGCAGTAGGGAGGGCAAATACAATCGGCAGTATCGATGTGGGGAAGCAAGCGGATATGATACTGCTCCGCTATCCCTCGTATAAATTTCTTCCCTACCATATTGGAATGAATATGGTGGAAATAACGATAAAAAATGGAAAAACATATCACTCATAAATAATGATTAACCTAAAAAATCATGTTGGCAGATTTAACAGTAAAAGAATTTCTCGCCAAAACAGCCGGCAATGACCCGGTTCCCGGTGGGGGAAGTGTTTCGGCATTAAACGGCGCCATAGCTACTGCGCTAACCGAAATGGTAGCCAATCTGACCATTGGAAAGAAGAAATATGAAGAAGTGACAGGGCAAATGCGTTCGATAGCGATTGAAGCGGCCTCTATTCGCGACCGTTTTATCGCCTATATAGACAAAGACAGCGATGCCTATAATAAAGTGTTTTCAGCTTTTAAACTACCCAAAGATACGGAGGAAGAAAAAGCGGAAAGAGTCCGCGCCATACAGGAAGCAACCAAAGAGGCGGCGTCTGTTCCGATGATGGTGGCCGAAGAAATGGCTTCTGTTATGGAAACCATCATTTATGTAGCCCACAAAGGAAATCAAAATGCCGTGACGGACGCCAGTGTAGCCATGATGTCGGCCCGGGCCTGTGTGCTTGGAGCCTTATTGAATGTCCGTATCAATTTAACATCCATAAAAGAGGAGGCCTTTGTAGCGCGAATGAAGAAAAAGGCAGACTATCTGGAAGCGGAAACCATCCGTATTGAAACTAAATTACTTGATTGGGTAAAAACAATACTATGAGTAGCAATGTGTATTATGTAGGCTCCGAGCCGCTTACGTTTGAACGTATTGAAAAGGTGCTTACCGGGAATATGCGCCTGGAACTTACGCCCGAAGTGGCCGAACGCATCCGGCGTTGCCGTGATTATTTAGACAGGAAGATAGAACAGCAAGACGGCCCGTTGTATGGCATAACCACCGGTTTCGGCTCGTTGTGTAACAAGACCATCTCGCCCGGCGAACTGAACACGCTGCAGGAAAACCTTGTAAAAAGCCATGCTTGCAGTGTGGGGGAAGAGGTAAGCCCGGTAATTGTCCGCTTAATGATGCTGCTGAAAGCGCATGCTCTTTCCCTGGGGCATAGCGGGGTACAGGTTATAACCGTGCAGCGTATCCTTGATTTTTTCAATAATGATATTTTGCCGATTGTGTACGACCGCGGGTCTTTGGGCGCTTCGGGTGATTTGGCGCCGTTAGCCAATTTGTTCCTTCCGCTTATCGGGGTAGGCGATGTATATTATAAAGGGAAAAAAAGAGACGCCATCGGCGTATTAGACGAATATGCCTGGAAACCGGTAAAATTGAAAAGCAAGGAAGGCCTCGCCCTGCTGAATGGAACGCAGTTTATGAGCGCCAACGGCGTATTTGCCTTAATGCGCGCTTTTAAAATATCCAAACGGGCAGACCTGATAGCGGCTATTTCCCTTGAAGCATTCGACGGCCTGATAGACCCTTTTATGGACTGCATCCAGCGGATACGCCCGCATAAAGGGCAGATTGAAACCGGCGAGGCGTTTCGTGCCTTACTTGAAAGCAGCGAACTGATAGCCAGAAAGAAGGATCATATACAAGACCCCTATTCCTTTCGTTGTATCCCCCAGGTACATGGTGCAACAAAAGATGCAATCAGATATGTATCGGATGTTCTGCTGACGGAAATAAATTCCGTGACGGACAACCCTACAATCTTCCCCGATGAAGACCGGATTATATCAGGAGGTAATTTTCATGGGCAACCCCTGGCTATATCATTCGACTTTCTGAGTATAGCGTTGGCCGAATTGGGAAATATTTCAGAACGGAGAGTGGCTCAATTAATTATGGGATTACGCGGTTTGCCGGAATTTCTGGTAGCCAATCCCGGTTTAAATTCCGGTTTTATGATACCCCAATATGCGGCAGCCAGTATGGTGAGCCAGAATAAGATGTATTGTTATCCGGCCAGCAGCGACTCCATTGTATCCAGTAACGGACAAGAAGACCATGTAAGTATGGGAGCCAATGCGGCAACCAAGCTGTTTAAGATAATGGATAACTTAGACCATATCCTGGCTATTGAGCTGATGAACGGAGCGCAAGGCCTCGAATTTCGCCGCCCGGACAAAACATCCCCCATCCTGGAACAGTTCCTGAAAGCCTATCGCCGGGAAGTTTCTTTTATTAAAGACGACGTCGTAATGTATCCCGAAATCCATCGTACCGTAGCTTTCCTGAGGCGGTATCCTTTGGAATAGAATAGTCATACCGCGGCTCGGAACATATCTTTTAATCGGACTGTTTTTAAGGATATTGCCAAAATCGGGAAAAGCAGTATGGGCTGGTTCTACGGCTTTAAACTGCACCTGATTTGTAACGATAAGGGCGAACTGCTTCGTTTTTGCCTGACACCCGGAAACGTGGATGACAGGAATCGGGATGTGTTTAATGTGCTGATGAAGAAGCTATTCGGAAAACTATTCGGTGACAGAGGATATATCTCTTCTTCCCTTTTTGAGATGCTTTTGGATAATGGCATTCATCTTGTCACCGGTATCAAAAGCAATATGAAAAACCGGC
>JAIRKZ010000141.1 GCA_031259845.1 Tannerellaceae bacterium
CCATATCCTATAACCACCACCTCATCCAATGCCTGCGTATTTTCTACTAAAACGATATCAACCGCATTCTTTCCTCTGACTGATATTTCTTGCGGATTATATCCGATATACGAAACAGCGATGACTGCGTCTTGGGATACATCCAACTGGAAATGTCCGTCTATATCCGTAATGATTCCGTTGGTTGTTCCTTTTTCTACAATATTTGCTCCGATAATCGCTTCTCCTTTAGCGTCTTTTACAACCCCTGTTATTTTCTTTTGTGTTTGTTGGCTAACTTCGGGGATGTTTTTTTTATAGAGTATGATGTTGACGCCTTCTATCAAATAGGCCAAATCCGTATTTTCTAAAAGTTCATTCAGCGCATCCTGTACGGGCTTGTTTTTTGCTTTAACAGAAACTCTTTGCTCTAAATCAACATTCAGGTTTGAGATAAAAAGATAATCCGTCTGGAGTTCAATCTCTTCCAAAACCTCTTTAAGAATGGCTCTTGACTTGTTCAAATTTACCCGCGTGTTTTGAGAGGTTGCATTTTCAGCAAAAACAAAACCGGTAAATAATAGTAATAGACTAATCGTTAATCGCATAATTCTAACTATATGGAGATTATCCTTGTTTTTTAGCAATGTAATCCCCGACATAAAAATGTTTTTCATATCTTTGTATTGACTTTAATGAATAAGTATGTTTTTGTAATGTACTTTTCCGAATCGGTAGCTGTTAGCGCAGTTGCCGATTCTCTTTTCTGGGTTATACTCCGGATTATTTCATAGGCATTCGTATTTATTGGGTTAATTAATATAGATTATATTGGAATCTTTCTTGCGTTCATAGGTGAAATGAAAATCGCTTTGCAACACACGCAGGGCATGATCTACGCCATCGGCAATCCGGAGTTTCCCTTGATAGCCCAGGTTCTTTACTTCATGATTTTGTATGATAATTTCCAGGTTATAATATTTTTCAAACAGGTGCATTATTTCATCAAACGAATTATTATCAAGGATAATCAATCCGTCTTTCCAACGGGAGATATTCGCATTGGCCGGTTTTATCCGAAACGCATGGCCTGTAAGCTCTGCTGCTTCCCCGGGATTCAGATAAACGCAATCGGGCGTCTTGCCACCCGTATGGATTTTTACTTTCCCGGTAAATAATGACACATTAAACAGTGTATCTTTTGCGTAAGCCTCTACATTGAAAGTGGTTCCTAAAACCTCTATGCTACGATTGCCTGTTTTCACAATGAATGCCTTTTTATCGTCTTTTGCCACCTCAAAATAGGCTTCCCCGTCTAATTCTACCGTCCGTCTCTTTCCTGAAAACAAATTAGGATAAGAAAGCGTTGTATTCGAGTTTAGCCAAACGAGAGAACCGTCGGGCAAAGTAATGGAGGTACGGCTTCCGGCAGGTACATTGATATGCAGGAGAGAGGTATTCCGGTAGCCAGACTGGTAAAGGCTGAAAAAATAGCTGCTCCCAATCAGGAGAAGGATCACGGCAGCCGCTTTGTACAGGGAGCGGAGAATTTTCTTTTTACTATTAGACTGATATATCCGGATTTTACCTTCATCAATCATAAGAGAAGCGTCAAAACGTATCCGTTCATTGACGAACTGTTTTTTATTTTCCTCCCTGCCTTCCAGCCATTGGCGGATACTTTCTTTCTCCTCTTCGGAACACTCTCCTTGAAAATAACGAATTAACACATGTCGATCCATATCTTTGCTCTCATAATAGAAAACCGGAGTTTTCTGTTGGTTCTATACTAAGAGCAACCAAGGTAGCTAAAATCCCAACTTTCTCTACAAAATATCTTCGAGAAAGATTAAAAGCAAGGGTAAGTAGTCTTTTAAATCACGATATAACATATCATTTGCTTTATTGATATGGTAGTCTATTTTCGTAACCGAAACGCCCATATCTGCCGCTATTTCCTTACGCGATTTGTTTTGAAAGCGATTTTGGATAAAAATATCCTGCGTTTGCCGGGGTAGTTTTTTCAGGGAAGATGTAATGATATCCATAATATCTTTTGTGAAGATATCCGAATAGTCTGCTTCCTCAAGCGTCATAACACGGGCTTTAATTTCCCATTCGTATAACTCAACGTATTGTTTGCCATACTCGTTTTCCACCCGCAGATGTTTCAAATAATTCAGGCACTTGTTTCGGATCGTCAATAATAAATAGCCCAGCACATCGGCATCGGAAGAGATATTCTTCTTGTTTTCCCAATAATACAAGATTGCATCATGAGTCATATCTTCAGCCGTTTGTTGATTATTGACATAAAAAAAAGCATAACGGACAAACCGTTTATAATAGGTATTATAAAACCGCACGAAATCTAACTCTGAATTAGTATTAAAAAACATGTTAAACAGTTTAGAATTATAATATACTTTATCGAAAGTAAACAAAGTTAACGATAAATTTCCACTATTAACCGAATAAAATTCAGTTTTATTTATATTTGCCTTTGTATGTATGCAGGTTTATGGTTTCGTTTACCCTGTTTTTGATCGCTCACACTTGTGACAGGCTCCCTTCACAGCCGTGAACGATAGAAATAGATGCCGTAAATACACGAAATCATCGTATACAAAAACATATAACTACGGCATGTTCTCATTAACAACCCGTATGCAAGCCGGAAACTGTTCGGGCAGCAGGTAGAAAAGTATAGCTATATCAACCGGGAAGAGCGATAAAATTACCACTTAGAACGTATTTCCTTACTAAAAGAGAAATAGTTTTGTTCAAAAAAGCTGAATTGTCTAAAAAAGCTAAAAATAAATCGTTTTTATTTTGATATATATAAAAAATCGCTCTATTTTTGTGTTATATAGCTTATAAGATTCGGTTTATTGCTAATAATGCCGAAAAGGTAATTAAAAAAGAATGATTTCAATCACCAATATTATTGATTATGACAGATTTACATTTAAAAAATGCCTCTCTCTCCTCTGAAGACATTTTTTCTGGATTACCAATAAGATTCAAACACTATGATGTGAGTGCAGGAAAGATTTATGAAGAACAGAATAATGAATACAATTACCTTGTATTCTTACTGGAAGGAGAATTAGCGGTAAGTTATAATGAATTTATAAATATTAAAGTGGGTCCCCGGAATTTTTACCTTATCCCTAAATCCTCAGAATTAGCCGTTAAGTGTCTGTCATGGTGTAATGGTATTATTTTCCTGTTTAAAACATTGGAAGGCATATATGACAAACCGGTCTCTCAGGCTTACTGGAAAATAGCGTCGCAACATGAACAGGCAGTAACCCTTCTGCCGATACATTACGTATTAAGCGATTATCTTGATTTGCTTCTCAGGTATATGAGGAACGGGATTTGCTGTCCGAAAATGGATAAGATAAAAACACAGGAATTATTTTTATTATTGCAAAACCTGTATACCAAAGAAGAGATAGCGAATCTTTTCCACCCCATCTTAGGGAAGTCTCTCAGTTTTAAAGAAAAAGTTCTTCAGAATTATCAGGATATTAAGAATGTAAATGAGCTTGCCGGCATTTTGGGAATGGGCAGGAGTAATTTTGACATCCAGTTTAAAAAGGAGTTTGGCATGCCGCCTTTGCGGTGGATGCTGAAAGAAAAAGCTAAACGGATACGGTTCAGTATAGCGGAATCCGACATTACACTTAGCGACATCATGCAAAAATACGATTTCAATTCGCCAACCCATTTGAATCGTTTTTGCAAACAACAATTCGGCTGTTCTCCTACCGAATTAATGAAAAAACTGAATACGTACGACCAGTGAATAATGATTGAGGAAATATTTCTTAAATCATAAATACACAATTTGTTTTGAAATGTGAACAAAATATCCTATCTTGCCGTTCACTAATAAAGGGGTATTTATTTTTTTTTCTAAAATAGGAATATGAAAGAAACTATCAGATGCTGCTGATACCTTGAATAAAAACGTAGCTTCCCCTTTTTAATAAAACCAACTGATAAATAAACTTACATGAATTATGGTGCACGACATTGAAATGCTAAAAAAATTTTACACTGAATTTGCCGGTAAAGTAGACCGCGCTCGCAACCGGATTGGCCGTCCGATGACATTAGCAGAAAAAATCTTATATGCACATTTGTATGATGAAGATTCAACCGGAAGCTACAAAAGAGGCGCGGATTATGTAAACTTCCGCCCGGACAGGGTAGCGATGCAGGATGCTACGGCTCAAATGGCTTTACTCCAGTTTATGAATGCGGGGAAAGACAAATCGGCAGTCCCCGCTACCGTACATTGCGACCATCTGATTCAGGCGAATACCGGGGCGAAGGAAGATATTGCCACGGCTGCCAACAGTAACCGCGAAGTATATGATTTTCTTAAAACCGTATCTACCAGATACGGGATTGGTTTCTGGAAACCGGGAGCCGGTATTATCCACCAGGTAGTACTTGAAAATTACGCCTTTCCCGGAGGGATGATGGTAGGAACGGATTCGCATACGCCCAATGCAGGCGGTTTGGGAATGATTGCCATTGGCGTGGGAGGCGCCGACGCCGTTGATGTAATGAGTGGAATGGAATGGGAACTTAAGATGCCCCAATTAATTGGCGTGAAACTTACCGGGCGTTTAAGCGGTTGGGCTTCTCCCAAAGACGTTATCCTGAAGCTGGCCGGCATATTAACGGTAAAAGGCGGCACCAATTCAATTATAGAATATTTCGGGGAAGGCGCCTCGTCTCTTTCGGCTACCGGCAAGGGGACGATATGTAATATGGGGGCGGAAGTAGGAGCCACAACGTCTATCTTCCCATTCGATGAAAATATGGCGGAATACCTGAGGCAAACAGGCCGGAAGGAAGTGGCCGGGATGGCCGGGCAAATGGCGTCTTATTTACAACCCGACCGGGCTGTTACGGAAGAGCCCCGGCAATATTACGACCAGGTTATTGAAATTGATTTGTCTTCGCTGGAACCTTATATTAACGGCCCGTTTACTCCAGATGCAGCTACGCCCATCTCCGAATTTGCCGCTAAGGTAAAAGCGAACGATTATCCGCGTAAAATGGAGGTGGGGCTAATCGGTTCATGCACCAATTCATCGTATCAGGATTTAAGCCGCGCTGCTTCTATTGCCCGCCAGGCTTTGGAAGACAAGATAAAGATTGAGGCGCCGTTAATCATAAACCCGGGTTCCGAACTGATTCGTTATACGGCTGAAAGGGATGGCCTGATTGCTGATTTTGAAAAGACAGGCGCCACGATTATGGCGAACGCCTGCGGCCCGTGTATCGGACAATGGAAACGGCATACGGATGATAATAACCGCAAAAACGCTATTGTAACGTCATTCAACCGTAATTTTGCCAAGCGGGCGGACGGGAATCCGAACACATACGCTTTCGTTGCTTCCCCTGAATTGACAATGGCGTTGACAATTTCGGGCGATTTATGCTTCAATCCGTTGACAGACACGTTGAGAACGGAAGATGGGCGCGAGGTGAAATTAAAAGAGCCGCAGGGTACGGATTTCCCGCCCAAAGGCTTTGAGGTGAAAGACAACGGCTACATTGCTCCGGCAGACGGGCATGTGGAGGTGATAATCCATCCGGAATCGCAGCGCTTGCAACGGCTGGAGCCTTTCCCGCCTGCCGGTAGCAACGACTTGCTGAATATGCCGTTACTTATTAAAGCGGAAGGGAAATGCACAACCGACCATATCTCGATGGCAGGGCCATGGCTGCGTTTTCGCGGACATCTGGAAAACATTTCCGGTAATATGTTGATGGGCGCCGTAAATGCGTTCAATGGAAAAACCAACGCCGTACTGAATCAGCTTACCGGAGGCTACGAGGCTGTCTCGGCAGTAGCGAAACAATATAAAGAGAAGGGCATCTCGTCTGTCGTTGTGGCCGAAGAGAACTATGGGGAAGGCTCTTCACGCGAACATGCGGCGATGGAACCCCGTTTCATGAATGTAAAGGTAGTTTTGGCCAAAAGTTTTGCCCGTATTCATGAAACGAATCTGAAAAAGCAGGGCATGCTGGCGCTTACGTTTGCAGATAAGGACGATTACGGTAAAATACGCGAAGGCGACCATGTATCTATCGTAGGAATACGGAACTTCATGCCGGGCGAATCCCTGACGGCTATCCTGTATCATACAGACGGAACACAGGAATCTTTCAAGGTGAACCATACATATAATGAATTGCAGGTTGAATGGTATAAAGCAGGAAGTGCATTGAATTACCTTAGTAAATAACGAAAAAGTATGAATATAACGAAAAAAGACGGCAAATTGATTGTCCCCGATGAGGTAACGATTCCTTTCATTGAGGGGGATGGCGTAGGAGCGGAAATCACTCCGGTTTGCCAAAAGATTGTGAATGCGGCAATAGCCAGGGCTTATGAAGGAAAACGCGTCATCGAATGGAAAGAAGCGCTGGCCGGCGAAAAAGCGTTTAATAAGACAGGCAGCTGGTTGCCCGACGAAACGATGGACGTTTTCCGCCATTACATCGTTGGGATTAAAGGGCCGCTTACCACGCCGGTAGGGGGCGGCATCCGTTCGCTGAATGTAGCGCTCCGGCAAACGCTGGATTTATATGTTTGCCTCAGGCCGGTTCGTTGGTTTAAGGGAGTTGTGTCTCCCGTTAAAGAGCCGGGTAAGGTAAATATGGTTATTTTCCGTGAAAATACGGAAGATATTTATGCCGGGATTGAATGGCAGCAGGGAACGCCGGAAGCCGGGAAGTTCCTCCGGTTCCTTACGGAAGAAATGGGGGTGACGAAGGTGCGGTTTCCACAAACGTCTTCTTTCGGCGTAAAGCCTGTATCCGTAGAAGGAACCGAGCGGCTGGTGCGTGCGGCTGTCGGGTATGCGATTGAGCATAAGCTACCCAGCGTTACGCTTGTGCATAAAGGGAATATTATGAAGTTTACCGAAGGGGGCTTTAAGCAATGGGGCTATGCCCTGGCCGAACGCGAATTTCCGGAGCAGACTACCGCAGACCCGGCGCAGGCGGCAGGCAGGGTGCTTATAAAAGACGTCATTGCCGACGCTTTCCTCCAGAACACATTATTGACGCCGGAAGAATATTCCGTAATTGCCACCTTAAACCTGAATGGCGATTATATATCCGACCAGTTGGCTGCCATGGTGGGAGGAATAGGCATTGCCCCGGGAGCCAATATCAATTACGAAAGCGGACATGCCATCTTTGAAGCCACACATGGCACGGCGCCTGCTATTGCGGGCAGGAATATAGCCAACCCCTCTTCCTTATTGCTGTCGTCTGTTATGATGCTCGAATATATGGGATGGGGCAAAGCGGCCGGTATGATTACATCCGCTATGGAAAAAACGTTTACCAGAGGCAGGGCTACGCAAGACCTGGCCCGTTTTATGCCGGATGGTACTTCTCTTGGCGCCAAAGAATTTGGCGATGCTATCATAGAATTACTTTAAAAAAATTACCTGATCAGAAAGTGAATAGTATGAAAAAAAAGTATTTGATTTACAAACTGTCGGAATCGGTAAAAACAACTTGTAAAATTGACAACAACCTCTTTACGAAGTATAACGTAAAACGTGGTTTGCGCAATGAAGACGGTTCCGGCGTATTGGTAGGGCTTACCCAGATAGGCAACGTGGTAGGCTATGAACGACTGCCCGAAGGAGGCCTGAAAGCTATCCCCGGGAAACTCTATTACCGCGGCTATGATATAGACGATATCGTGCATGCGCTGATGGACGAAAAACGCTTCGGCTTTGAAGAAGTGGCCTACCTGATGCTTTCGGGCAATTTACCCGACGGGGAAGACCTTGAAAATTTCAAGGAACTGATTAATGACAGCATGCCGCTCGAACAGAAAACAAAAATGAATATCATCGACCTCGAAGGACAGAATATTATGAATATCCTGGCACGCAGCGTATTGGAAATGTATAATTTTGATGAAAACCCTGACGACACCTCTCCCGATAACTTAATGCGCCAATCAATAGAACTAATATCTAAATTTCCCGTCATCGTGGCTTATGCCTACAACATTTACCGCCACAGCACACACGGGCGTTCGCTGCACATACGCCACCCGAAAGAAAACCTCTCTATTGCCGAAAACTTCCTTTACATGCTGAAAAAGGATTATTCCGAGCTCGACGCCCGTACGCTGGATTTATTACTGGTATTACAGGCCGAGCATGGGGGAGGAAA
>JAIRKZ010000149.1 GCA_031259845.1 Tannerellaceae bacterium
TTTGCAAATTCAAAAATTTAACATATCTTTGTTAGACAGAAAGCTGGAGGTTTTGTGTAACGGTGTGCAAAAAGTGTGCATTAATTTATGTTCTTAATGTGTAATTTCCTGATAATCAGACTAAGTAGATTACCTATGGATGGTGCCCTCAAGACTCCGCCATGTTTTCCCGGAACCCCCTCGCAAAACAGTCGATACCGGCTCATTTGATTACGAAAATAACCGGAATCGCCCTCTGGTTTCCCTTGTCCGTGCAAAACGCCCGTTAGCTGAAAACATAAATTCTTTAACATCTGTCAGCGAACAGGCCTTTATGGTAGCATATATTGTAAATAGGATTATCGGGGAAAGCCGTGAGAGAATCGCCCGGAGCACAATGGGAAAAGCCGGACTTTCCTTATTATATTTAAAGAAAAAATCCGATATTTGCACTAATTTTGAACTCTATGAGATTAATACATACTAATTTGAACAGAAATGACTAAAAGTGCATTACAAATTGAAAGAGCAAAGTACAATCCTAAAGTACCTGCTGCGTTAAAAAACAACGTAAAAGCCGTTGACGGCGAATATACCCAATCCGTAGCCGACCAGGATGAAATAAAGAATTTATTCCCGAATACATACGGGCTTCCGGTTGTAACCTTTGAAAAGAGTAACGAAGTGAAAAGTATGCCGGCTATTAATGTAGGCGTAATCCTTTCCGGCGGACAAGCTCCCGGCGGGCATAACGTGATTGCCGGCCTTTTCGACGGGATTAAGAAAATCAATAAAGATTCGCGTCTGTTTGGATTTATACTTGGCCCCGGCGGACTGGTAAATCATAAGTATGAAGAACTGACGGCTGATATTATTGATGAATACCGCAACACCGGCGGTTTTGACATGATTGGTTCGGGACGTGATAAACTGGAGCACGACGAACAGTTTGAAAAAGCCCTGGAAATAATAAAAAAACTTGCTATCAAAGCGCTGGTTATTATTGGAGGAGACGATTCCAACACGAACGCCTGCGTACTGGCCGAATATTATGCGAAAACGAATGCAGGCGTACAGGTGATTGGTTGCCCGAAAACAATAGATGGCGACTTGAAAAACGAACAGATCGAAACATCCTTCGGTTTTGACACGGCTTGCAAAGTATATTCCGAAGTAATCGGTAATATACAGAGAGACTGTAATTCCGCCCAGAAATACTGGCATTTTATAAAACTAATGGGGCGTTCGGCGTCGCATATCGCGTTGGAATGCGCCTTGCAAACCCATCCGAACGTATGTATTATTTCGGAAGAGGTAGAAGCGCTGGATATGACATTGGACAACATTGTAGACCAGATTGCCGGCATCGTGGCCTTACGCGCCGAACAAGGCCGTAATTTCGGCACCGTACTGATTCCGGAAGGTTTGGTAGAATTTATCCCGGCGATGAAACGCCTTATCGCCGAATTGGTAGATTTCCTGCTTAAAAATAAAGCGGAATTCAAATTAATCAAACGTTCCGAACAGCGGAATTATGTTATCAGGAAACTAACAAAAGAAAACTCGGAGTTATACGCCAGCCTCCCGGAAAGCGTTGCCCGCCAGTTGACTTTAGACCTCGACCCTCACGGAAACGTACAGGTGTCATTAATCGAGACGGAAAAGTTATTGGCCGAAATGGTTGCCACCCGCCTGGCCGAATGGAAAAAAGCAGGCAAATATAAAGGAAAGTTTTCTACGCAGACGCACTTCTTCGGTTATGAAGGCCGTTGCGCAGCCCCTTCCAATTACGACGCCGATTATTGCTACTCGTTAGGCCTTACCGCATCCTGCCTGATTGCCGCCGGGAAAACAGGCTATATGTCGTCGGTTCGTAATACAACGGCGCCGGCCGACCGGTGGATTGCCGGCGGTATACCTATTACCATGATGATGAATATGGAAGTACGCAATGGAGAAATGAAACCGGTTATCCAGAAAGCATTGGTGAATTTAAAAGACGCCCCTTTCAAAGAATTTGCCGCCAACCGCAACGCCTGGGCGTTAACGACCGACTATGTATACACAGGCCCCATCCAATATTTCGGGCCGGAAGAAGTGTGCGACCAGCCTACAATCACGCTGAAACTGGAGCAAAACAAGAATTGATCAGCATTATGTTTTCGGGAATTGTAGAAGAGGCGGCCCGGGTAATTGCCGTAAAGCGGGATAAAGAGAATATTCATCTCACAATGAAAAGCTCTTTCGTGAATGAATTGAAGATAGACCAGAGCGTGTCGCACAATGGCGTTTGCCTCACGGTTGTGGCTATCGAAGGCGATACGTATACGGTAACGGCTATCAAAGAAACATTGGAACGTTCCAACCTGGGCTTGCTTAAAGCCGGCGATAAAGTGAACCTGGAACGCAGTATGCAGATGAACGGACGCTTAGACGGGCATATCGTTCAGGGACATGTAGACCAAACGGCTGTTTGCACCCGCGTGGAAGAAGCTGCCGGCAGTTGGTATTACACGTTTGAATATGAATTTAACAGGGAAATGGCCCGGCAAGGGTATATTACCGTAGAGAAAGGTTCTGTCTGTGTAAACGGGGTAAGCCTTACGGTAGTAAACTCGCAGGATAATAGCTTCCGGGTGGCCATTATTCCTTTTACGCATGATACTACCAACTTCGGGCAGATAGAGGAAGGAACCGTAGTGAACCTCGAATTTGACATCGTGGGAAAGTATATCAGTAAAATGATGCAGTTTAAGTAATAGAACGATTGTTGTCTTTATAAGTCTTTCAACAAGAGTTTGCTGTTTGTGGCAAGCATATCCTGGCGGGTTTTCAGGATAGCTTGCCATTCGCTGTTAAACAGGCCGGCTGTATCTACCTTGAAGTTTTCAGAACCATATTCGTCCATTTTGGAAAGCAGAAAGCCTACGCTGATTTTATTGATATCCATAGCCGGCTGATAATAGACAATGCGTTCATCATCGCCGTACACTACTTCTATAATGATATTTAATTCCATAAGCAGGAAAAGTATCTGGGTGGTGATGCGTAAAGGTATTTTGTAAGAGTCGGACAGCTCGTCTGCCGTGTAAGGCTTTCCGCCGTCGCCGGTAAATCGTTTAACGATGAGTGAAGTAATCAATAAGGTAAGAAAGTCTTTATACCTGCGGCTGATATTCCGGCTGTCTCTTTCAAAACTGAATTTCTTTACATTTTGGGAAGCATACGAGAGTTCTGCGCCGAATAAACAAATTAACCACGACAATTGCAGCCAGAGCAATAATAAAGGCAAGGCGGCAAAACTTCCATAAATAGCATTGTATTTACTTACCCATATCATACCGCTTATATATAACATCTGGAACAGTTGGAAAGCAAAACCGGCTATAATCCCGGGTATCAAACCGTTTAAGAGGTTCACTTTCGTATTAGGCAATAAAATGTAGATAACGGCAAACGTTACGGAAGCGATAATAAATGGCGCTACGGCTAATATGGCCTTTACCATCGGGGTGAAGAAAACATATTCGCTCAAAAATGTATTTTGCAAGGTTGATATGAATAGCGAAAAACCGCTCGACGCTGTCATTAATATAGGCAAAATAAGAAAAAGCGCCATATAGCCCACAATCTTGCGCCGCCAGGGACGGGATTTGGGAATCTGCCAGATAGTATTGAATGTATCTTCAATAGAAGAAATCAGGTTTATCACCGTATAAAATAATACGATAAGGCCTACTCCTATGATTACTCCTCCCTGTGCCTGGGAAAGATAACTTTCTACAAACTCCAGCGCTTTATCGATTTCCGGTTTGTGGCCGGGGAAATAATTCATTAACTGCTGGCGTACGGACCCCTGAAACCCAAATCCTTTCGCAATACCAACGATGATTGCCAGCAAAGGGACAATAGACAATAAGGTGCTGTAGGTAAGGGCGGAGGCTTGGATTAGAAGGTTTTCCGACAGGAAACCGCGGATGGCCAATATGGTTGTTTTGATCGTATTTATATAGATACTCTTTAACCCGCTCACCTCGTTTCCCGTGATTCGCCAGATATCATACGTAATGAAGTGAATCGTTGCTTTGACAAAAGAACGGATTTGTTCAATCATTGATATTTTTTCTTCCTTTTTTCCCATAATCAGTAAATAAAAAATTGCAGCCTGCCTGTAAGCCGGGTTCTGTGCTTTCAATGGAAAAAGCGCCTGCCATTTATCTTGGCTTACCGTTGCCGGTAAGCTCCAGCGGCCTACCCCCCGGCATCGGACGAGCCATCCTACATGCGCCGGTGTACATGGCCTTACAACCCATAAGACGTACGGCGTAGCATATCACTATACTACCGGTGAGCTCTTACCTCGCCTTTTCACCCTTATTCCGCAAGCGGAACGGTTCTTTTCTGTTACATTACTCTGCCTTTGCAGACAGCTTCCCGTTAGGAAGTATGGCGCTCTGTGTTGCCCGGACTTTCCTCCCAATATTTCATTGAGCGGCAGGCCGGCAGGCTGCAATAGTGCAAACATACAAAAAAACAAGTATAGTTTCAATAGTTTCAATAGTATCATTATCTTTGCAAGTGAATTTTATAATTACTCCGATGAGAATATCTCTGTAAATACATTTGATTGGCATGCCCAATGTCTAAATCCCCCTGTTTCTTCCGGGGCGAATGTTTACTGTATTTGATAACCTCCCGCTGCCCGCGGGTAAATTATTTCTTTTTTACATTATGAATATTATTGTACAGGATGTGAGTTATAACCATCCAGATAAAGAATTGCTATTTAAAGATATTCGTTTTACCGTAGGTAAAAATCAGAAGGTGGGTTTAACAGGTAACAATGGTTCCGGTAAGTCAACGCTTTTACGTATCATTGCCGGGAACCTGTCGCCGGCAGGCGGAGAAGTTATCTGTTCGTCGCTGCCTTATCATGTGCCGCAGCATTTTGGGCAGTATAACCGGCATACTGTGGCGGAAGCGTTAGGAATAGACCGGAAACTGGCGGCTTTGCAGGCGATTCTGGAAGGGGATGTTTCGGCGGAAAACTTAGCCGCCCTGAACGAAGATTGGAACGTGGAAGGAAAAAGCCTCGGTGCTTTGGCGTTGTGGGGGCTGGAACATATATCTTTATCTCAACCAATGGATACGTTAAGCGGAGGAGAGAAGACGAAAGTATTTCTGGCGGGAATACAGATTTATGAGCCGGATATTGTATTAATGGACGAACCTACGAATCACCTGGATGTATGGAGCCGGAAGAAACTCTATTCATTTATAGAGTCTGCTCGCCAAACCTTGCTTATTGTAAGCCATGATATTACTTTACTCAATACCTTACCGTTTATTTATGAATTGAGTGAAAATGAGGTAAAGGTTTATGGAGGTAATTACCACTTTTATAAAGAACAGAAAGAATTACAGGCAGGGGCCATGCAGGCTTCTTTAGATGAAAAAGAGAAGGAATTAAGGAAAGCGAAAAAAATAGCCCGCGAAGTAGCCGAACGAAGGCAAAAAGATACGGCAAGAGGAAAGAAACAGGCCCTGAAAAAAGGATTACCCCGTATCGTAATAAACCAGTTAGGTAGCAAAGCAGAGAATACCACTTCTAAACTGAAAGAAATCCATACCGGCAAAGCAGACTCGCTTAAAGAAGATATAAAACAGCTTCAAAACAGCATCCCCGATAATCAATTAATGAAACTTAATTTGAATGCATCCTCCCTTCATACGGGAAAGACGCTGTTGACGGCTAAGGACATAAATTTCAATTATGGCGAACATACCGTATGGCCACATCCCCTTTCTTTCCGGATTAAAAGCGAAGACCGTTTGTCCGTTAAAGGGCGGAACGGATCGGGAAAGACAACCTTATTAAAGATAATTGCCGGCGAGATTGAACCTTCGATTGGCGAAATAGCCAGGGCCGGCTTCCGTTACGTGTACATCGATCAGGAATACGCTGCTATTGAAAACGCCTTAACCGTAATAGAGCAGATAGAAAAGTATAATTTGCCACACAGGCAAGACCACGAATTAAAAACGCTCCTGAACCGTTTCCTCTTTCCCCATACGGCGTGGAATAAGAAATGCGAATATTTAAGCGGAGGCGAAAAGATGCGTCTTTTACTGTGTTGCTTATTGGTGAGCGAGGATACGCCGGACATGATTCTATTGGACGAACCCACCAATAACCTGGATATACAGAGCAGCGCAATCATTACATCCGTCATTAAGAATTACCGGGGAGCCGTTTTGGCAGTTTCGCACGATCTGCATTTCCTTCAGGAAATAAATGTTGATAAATCCATCGACCTCGACAACCCTATTTAAGAGCGTTTTTGGGCGCATCCCCCTCCGCGCCACCCGGAAACCTCCAATTTCGTCCGGGGCCGTAGGCATGTTTGCCGGGGTAAAAGATAGCTGACCGGGAATTTTGCCGTACACCCATGCGGGTGGAATAAGGTGGTTTTTTTCGATATATTTCCTATCTTTGCCTCCAAACTAATAAAATCTGTGATGAAAATAAAGCGGCTGTTTCTTACTTGTCTGATATCATTATATATGGTTTCGCCGGGTTTCGCCCAGTTGGATAATGTATCCAATACATTGGATTACCGGGTAGAAGCCTTTGGGTCGGTAGCCTCCGGCGATAATACTCCCTTTTGGCTGGTAAGTAACCGGTATGGCGTTGTGCCTTTGGATGCAGGCAATGGCTATTTAAAAGCAGGCGCTTTTCACAACGGCTCTTTTGCGAAAAACTTTTACTGGGGCGCCGGCTTAGACCTGGCGGCCGCCGTTCCCCGCTACCGGAACGTATATATTCAGCAATTGTATGTAGAAACAGGTTTTCAGGCGTTATTAGTAAGTATAGGAAGCAAAGAGAGATATACCTCCTTATGGGATAAACGTCTGAGTTCGGGCGACATGATATTGTCGGCTAATGCACGCCCGATTCCCGAAATAAATCTGAGCTTTCCCCAATTTACGGTTGTCCCTTATACGAAGGGCTGGCTCCAGGTAAAAGGAGACTTTGCCGTGAGCCGTTCTTTTGATACGGCCTATCTGGAGGATTTCGTGAATAAAAAACAAACCTATAATAAAAATACACTTTGGCATCATAAATCGGCATACCTCCGGATAAAAGATACCGAAGGCAACTTCCCTCTTTCCTTTTCCTTAGGTTTACAGCATTGGGCGCAATGGGGAGGCGAATCTACCAGTCCTTCCATAGGCAGGCAGCCACAATCGTTGAAAGATTTCGTCCGCATTGTTTTCGGAAAAGAAGGAGGTGAAGGGTCAACCCTGTCAGACCAGGTAAACGTTTTGGGTAATCATTATGGTTCCTACGATTTCAAAGCAAGTTTTACCCAGGCGGATTGGGCGGCGCACGCCTATTACCAGCATTACTTTGAAGACAAATCAGGTATGGAATTTCAGAATGGCCATGATGGCCTGTGGGGATTGCAGGTAGATTTAAAGACGTTCGCATGGATACGGAAAGTGGTTGTTGAATATTTGGAAACACGCCGCCAGACCGGCCCTTTCCACTTTATTGATTTCGACCACGACGCGCATCCGGGAGTAGGAGGGGGAGCTGATAATTATTATAATAATGGCGAGTACACTACCGGCGTATCTTATTTTAACCGGGGATTAGGGTCGCCTTTATTACCTTCCCCGGAATATAATACCGGCGGTTCGCTGGGCTTTCCGAACAATCGTGTAAGCGCCCGCCATATAGGATTGGAAGGTTCGATAACGCCACAGATTGATTACCGGGTATTACTGTCGGATATGAGAAGCTGGGGCAGACATGGACGTCCTTTTCTGGAAAGGAAAGACAGTACCTCCGGATTACTGGAAATATCCTACCGCCACCCCAAACTGTCTGGTTGGCTATTTACCGGTTCATTCGCTGCCGACAGAGGCGCTGTTTACACCAAAAGTATCGGCTTCGGTTTGACTGTTTCCAAAAGAGGGTTGCTTTCGTTCTGAACAAATTATTTATATTCTTCCCACAGCGCCGAGCAGACAATTTCGTGCACCCGCCCGGCCAACTCCCTTAAGCCGTTATGGGATGTATCAATTCCATCCGTTAAGACAGGCGGGTGGATAACCATCTCCATTTTATGACATTGGAGGTTTAGCGAATGAATCGGCAATACATGAAAAGGGCCATTTAACGTGATGGGGATAATGGGTAAACGCTGAGCGAAGGCCATTTGGAAAGCCCCTTTCTTGAATGTAGCCGTTTTTCCGTCACAGGTTCTCGAACCCTCCGGGAAAATGGCGATAGACGCCCCGTTCTTTAGCGCTTTCTCAGCCTCAATGATACTCCCGGCGGCGCCCTTCCGGGTAGAATTATCCACAAAGATAAAGCCGGCAGCCCTGCAAGCGGCTCCCACAAAAGGTATCTTGCCCAGCCCGGCCTTCATAACCCATTTAACAGGGACGCCCAGAAAGCCGTAAATAAGGAATATATCAAACGCTCCCTGGTGATTGGCGGCGAATACGTATGATTGTTTGCGGTTAATATATTCCCGCCCGCGTACTTTTACAGGGCAAAGCGCCAGGTAGCACGTTAACCGCGACCAAATCATCCCCGGATAATAAGCGAAAATCTTTTCTCCTCCCAGCAGGCAGCCGGCAAAGGTGATAAGCGCTGTGAGAATCGTTAACACCACGAAGACAGGGACAAAGACTAACCATACATAAACTGCATATACTATTCGTACCATTTCAAATTCAGATTATTTCTACAAATATAAAAGCTAAAATGAAGCGATTCGTGATTTTTATTCTAAAATATTTTTGCAATCGGGTTATTATTGCTTTATTTGCGTCAGAAAATAATTATAAATATCTATAAACCATGAATGCGTTGTTAAAATATTTGGGAGTTTTTGTACTTCTTATTGGCGTGGTTATACTTGCTGTGCCTACTATTACACATCACCTGAGTAATTCCACCCTTCTTATTGGGCTGGTAGTGATTATCATCGGTTATTTGGGACATATCTTCCTTAATAAGAGGGTAGAGTAATTTTCCCTTTTATTAAGGAAGAAGGAAAGAGGGTGTTCTGATAAGGGCGCTCTCTTTTTACATAATAAAGTTTCTTTTCATAAAGTACCGGGTTGTATTAATAAAAAAAGTTACAGGTAATTTGTTTTATTAATCATAAAAGGATATATTTGGTACTTAATATAATGAAAAAACGATTGGTACTTAATCCGTTTGCAACTTAAAAACACTTATTGTATATGAGCTATCTTGAATTTGATAAGACGATAATGATAAACCTGCAGGAATCGCTAAGCCGCGAAGTCCTCCGTACAAACAGGAAAGGAGCCTATCACAGCACTACCGTTGTAGACTGTAATACACGGAAGTATCACGGATTGCTTGTGATGCCGGTTCCCGGGCTTGATGATGAAAACCATGTACTCCTGTCTTCTTTTGACGAAACGGTTATTCAGCATGGAGCTGAATTTAATTTAGGCTTACATAAATACAGCGGCGATAATTTCAGCCCTAAGGGACATAAATATATCCGCGAATATACATGCGAAACAGTGCCGAGAACCCTTTACAGGGTAGGCGGGGTTATTTTCTCTAAGGAAATGGTTTTCTCGCAGTATCATAACCGGATTATGATAAAATATAAATTGGAAGACGCACATTCGCAAACCACGCTCCGTTTCCGCCCTTTCCTGGCTTTTAGAAGCGTAACCGAATTAACATACGAAAACGGCGCGGTCAACCGGTCGTATGCGGAAGCGCCTAATGGCATAAAGATGTGTCTCTACCAGGGCTATCCCGAGCTGTTCATGCAATTTAGCAAAGAAGTCAAATTCGTTTTCGAACCCTATTGGTATAAGGGGCTGGAATACCCGAAAGAACAGGAGAGGGGCTTCCCTTACCAGGAAGATTTATTTGTTCCCGGTTATTTTGAATTATCCATTGAAAAAGGCGAGACCATTATTTTTACGGCAGGCGATACGCAAGCAGCAACAGCCCGCCTGTTTGAAGATTATGAAGAAGAGGTAGATCAACGTATACCGAGGAATAGCTTTATCAATTGTTTAAAGAACTCCGCCCAGCAGTTTTATTATCGTCCTACGGAAAACGACGCTTACCTGTTGGCCGGCTATCCCTGGTTTAAAGTAAGGGCAAGGGATTTGTTTATATCTACGCCGGGATGTACGCTTTCGCTTGACGACCCGGTGCGTTTTGAAAAGATTCTGGGAACAGCCATACCGGCTTTGAGGAACTTCATGAAAGACGGGCTACACGATGCGGTAATCAAAGAGATAGACCAGCCGGATGTTCTCCTGTGGTGTATAAATGCCATCCAGCTTTATGGTATAGACCAGGGAATGGATCGTTGTAAAGAGTTATATGGCGATTTTGTAGCCGAAATAATAGACTATATCCTTGCCCAGAAACATCCCGACATGAGGGTGACGCACAATGGCCTGATTTATGCCGAAGGGAGAGACAAAGCAATTACCTGGATGAATTCTACCGTAAACGGCAAACCGGTTGTGCCCCGTTCGGGTTACATCGTAGAGTTTAACGCCTTATGGTATAATGCGCTTTGTTTCTATAAAAACGATTTGAATAAAGATATACCTCTTGATAACATAAAAGAGCTGATTGATAAGATTAAGGTATCGTTTTCAGATGTATTTGTAAACGGCTATAAATACCTGTTTGATTCGGTAACCGGGTCGAAGGTAGACTGGAGCGTACGGCCTAATATGATATTTGCCATAGCATTACCTTATTCGCCTCTGGAAAAATCGGCGCAGCGTCCTATATTGGATATAGTTACAAAAGAATTGCGCACCCCTAAAGGGATACGATCGCTAAGCCCTAAAAGCGAAGGATACCGCCCGGATTATACAGGCTCCCAGACAGAACGGGATTTGTCTTACCATCAGGGAACGGCATGGCCGTGGTTACTGGGCGCTTACCTGGAATCATACCTCCGTATATTCGGGAAAAGCGGCGTTTCTTTTGTAAGGAGAATGCTCGTAAGTATGGAAGAAGAGATGAAGCTGCATTGCATCGGGACAATCCCCGAACTGTTCGACGGGAATCCCCCGTTTACAGGCAGGGGGGGCATTTCTTTTGCGATGAATGTGGCAAACATACTGAGAATATCAAAAATGTTGGAAAAGTTTGACGATTAATTAAAATATCGTTCTGTATGAAAGCATTAATGTATGGATGGGAATTTCCTCCGCATATATTGGGAGGATTAGGGACAGCCAGTTTTGGGTTGACCCGTGGAATGGCCTTGCAACCGGATATGGATATAACCTTTGTTATACCCAAACCCTGGGGCGATGAAGACCAGAGTTTTCTAAAAATTGTAGGAGCATGTAATGTCCCCACCGTTTGGCGTGATGTACATTGGGATTATGTGAAAAGCCGTGTAGGACGATATATGGACCCGCAAAAATACTATGATTACCGCGATCATATTTATGCCGATTTCAATTACCTGCATGTGAACGATCTGGGATGTGTAGAGTTTTCGGGGCGTTATCCGGATAACTTGCTGGAAGAAATTAATAATTATTCAATCGTGGCCGGAGTCATTGCCCGCACAGGGTATTTTGATATCATCCATGCGCACGACTGGCTGACGTACCCGGCAGGTATCCATTCTAAAAAGGTAAGCGGGAAGCCATTGGTTATCCATGTACACGCCACGGATTACGACCGCAGCCGGGGAAAAGTAAACCCTGAGGTGTATGGCATAGAAAAGAACGGGATGGATTATGCCGACCATATCATAACCGTAAGCAACCTTACAAGGCAAACGGTGATTGAGAAATACCACCAACACCCCTCTAAAGTAACCACCGTTCATAATGCCGTAGAGCCTTTAAGCCCCGAAATACTGGCCATACCCGACAGAAGGGGCGTTAAAGACAAAATAATAACCTTCCTCGGGCGTATAACAATGCAGAAGGGGCCGGAATATTTTGTGGAAGCCGCCGCCAAGGTATTATCCAAAGCCCCCCATGCCCGTTTTGTTATGGCCGGGAGCGGCGATAAGATGAATGACATGATCAGGTTGGCGGCCTCGCGTAATATATCCGACCGGTTTCATTTCACCGGTTTTATGAAAGGGAAACAAGTATATGAAGTGTTCAAGGCAAGCGATGTGTACGTAATGCCGTCGGTATCCGAACCCTTTGGCATTTCGCCCCTCGAAGCCATGCAATGCGGCGTGCCCAGTATTATTTCCAAACAATCGGGATGCGCCGAAATACTTGATTATGCCGTTAAAGTAGATTACTGGGATATTGAAGCGATGGCCGATGCCATGTATTCTATCATTACCTATCCGGCGATGCATAATTTTCTGCAGGAAGAAGGGAAAAAAGAAGTGGATAATATTAAATGGGAATATGCCGGACAAAAAGTACGCCGTATTTACGATCAACTAATTAACCGATAAAATAATTAAAAAATTTAAACATTATGAAAACGATATGTTTCTATTTTCAGATACATCAGCCATTCCGGCTGAAAAGATACCGTTTCTTTGATATTGGATGCGGCCATTATTATTATGATGATTTCCAGAATGAAGAAATTATCCGCCGGATAGCCGAGCGTTGTTACATACCGGCCAACAGGCTTTTCCTCGAAATGATAAAGGAAAGCGGAGGAAGGTTTAAGGCTGCCCTTTCCATATCCGGTACGGCTCTTGAACAAATGGAAGTTTATACGCCGGAGGTACTGGACGGTATTATGGAACTTGTTAAGACGGGAAATATTGAATTCTTATCCGAAACGTACGCACATTCGCTTGCCTCGCTGGGAAATGAAGACGAATTTAAAAAGCAGGTGCAGTTACATAAAGAAAAGGTATACGCTTTATTTGGCGTAGAACCGAAGGTTTTCCGAAATACGGAATTGATTTATTCCGACGAAATATCGGATATTGTGTATGATTTAGGGTATCATGGAATGTTGACGGAAGGGGCAAAACATGTTTTAGGATGGAAAAGCCCGAACTATCTGTATACATCAGCCAGTAAGCCCGGGCTAAAGCTTTTGTTAAAGAACGACCGTTTCAGCGAAGACCTGTCCATGCGATTTAATAATTATAGCTGGAGCGAATATCCGTTGACTGCCGATAAGTATATGTCGTGGATCGCTTCTACTCCGGAAGAAGAACAAGTGATAAACCTGTTTATGAACTATGATGTATTAGGGTCTTTTCATCCGGCCGAATCGGGAATTTTCGATTTTTTCAGGGCGCTTCCCCGGTTTGCAGCCGAAAAAGGGATAGGTTTTTCTTTGCCGTCGGATGCGTTTAAAAAGCTTAAGCCGGTGGATGCTATTTCTGTTCCCTTCCCTATGTCATGGGTAGACGAAGAGAAGGATTGCAGTTCCTGGCTGGGAAACGTATTACAACAGGAAGCTTTTGAAAAGATAAACGGGATTAGTAACCGTGTACATTTGATACAAGACGGGCGTATCCAGCAAGACTGGCTTTACTTACAAAGTAGCGACCATTTTTATTATATGAACACGAAACATCCGGGAGAGAAAGGATTTAGCCCGTATGACAATCCATACGAAGCATTCAATAATTATATGAATGTGTTGTCTGATTTTATTTTCCGTGTAGAAGCCGAATATCCTACATCTATTGAAGACGAAGAACTTAATTCGCTGCTAACAACAATCAATAATCAGAATGAAAAGATAGAAGCATTAGAAAAGGAAATACAGAAATTGAAGAAAAGAACAACAAAAAAAGAAACTGTTTATAAATAATTTGAACCTTTATCAAACGAACTCTGTTAATATTATATAGCGTTTTTCATGGTATTTAGAGTTAGTTTAATTTAGGTTATCCGTCTCGTTCGTGAGAATAGGACGGTTTTTATTTTCAGAAAGGTTTATATTTCGATGCTGTCAGTATCTCCTGTGCGTTTGTTTGTTTCATCAATTCTCCGGGCGTTGTATGGGTTTCTTTCATATAGTTAGTTACGATTTGCCAGCCAATCCATACGCCTAATTTGCCTGGTGCGTCGAATGACAGGAAAGTACTTGGCATATCTTCAAAATACTTGTTGGCGGTTAGATGGTCGGGCGTATAAAGATGCTTACGTTCTACGATAGCCTTCCATATATCCTTTTCATGTGTTGTACACCATTCATAATCTTTTTCCGAATAACCCATTAATTCGGCGGGAGTTGTTTCCGGTAATGCATGGGATACCAAATACCTGATTTTACCCTCATATACCATTCGTTCCAACAATACATTTTCTTTTCCGGTAAACGGATATTCAGATAATAACCAACCGGATAAATAATCGGGCACAATATGCGAACGCTGCATATCCTCACGTTGATAATCATAAAAGAAGTTGAGGTATAGCGGATAGGTTTTCCCCATATATTTATCAATAGACAGGGAAAGAAGGTTTTCAGCAGCCAGTACGTTTTGGTTCAGCCCGGATACATGCATATAAACGGCGGGCGTCTCCATTGCCGGGAAATGGGCTTGCAGATAAGCAAAACCCACTCCCAGTTGCTTTTCAATGTCATTTATGGAATCATATTCTGTAATAGCATCCCGGTAAAGCCCTTTTAAGGCAGGTTCGGAATAATAATTAACCAAGCGGTCAAAGAAGCCGGGCGTTTCGGGTGATTGCATATTCAAAACGCCTTTTCCTATCACGTCAAGCATGCCATAGTATTCCTGCAAAAGCCGGTTTTGCAGGATTGGATCATCATCCGCCTCAATCAATTGAAAAAGCGCTTTATCAAAACGATGAATTTGAACGGGAGCGGCGTCGGCAAAAGGATTATTCTCCTGTCCGCCGCAACTTACGCATGGCAACAGAAGGAGGATGGCAAGGTATATTCTGAAGTGCATAACTTTCTACTTTTAATAAAATAACGATTAAGAGAATAGTATATTGTGAAATATATCAACCAATCTTAATAGTTTAAGTAATAGACATTATCGCCTGATAAATACGGTTATGCGCAGAGCCAAATCGAAAAATACCATTTTGGCATTCACATTCTGTGTAATATGCCTTTCTGCTTTGGCCAATTCGTCCATTAGCTCAAATACATTCCGTTCATTTACGAAAGGAGCAAACTTCACGGCAAACTCAGCCTCCTTTCTATTCATATAATTCAATTCCTCCGACTGAAAACGATACATGAAATTTTCACGGATCAGGTGCTGACAGTAGGCAAAGAAGTTTTTTTGCCGTTCGCGCCCGATACCGGCAAGCAAATCGGCGGATGTTTTCATTCCTTTCACGTTACGCGCCCATGAATTGCGCATCATCCCTTTGAATTGTTCCAGATAGAATTCGTTTTCTTCGTTTATACTGATAAGTTCTAATGCCTTCAGATAACTCCCGCCGGCTAAGTGGGCGATTTCTTTGGCCGGCTCCGGCTCTAACATCTCCTTATTAATAAGAGCCTCTACCATATCGCCTTGCCTGATACCCCGGGCATTTACCCTTTGTGCGCGCGACTGGATTGTACCCAATACCATATCGGGTTCTTCGGAAACCATCAAAATGGCCGTATTGGCAGGAGGTTCTTCTATAACCTTCAGCAATTTGTTGGCGCAGCTTGAGTGCATCTTCTCCGGAAGCCATACCAATAATATCCGGTAAGTCGCTTCGTAAATTTTGAGGCTTAGTTTGCGGATAATCTCATCGCTTTCTTTTGAATAAATAATGGCCTGCGAATTTCCGGCGTCCATGGCTTCCAACCATTCATTCATACCGAAATAAACCTGCCTCTTCAAAAAAGCACGCCATTCGGGAAGGTAATCGTCGCATACCTCCTTTTTCTTTTCTTTTTTGGAAACAATCGGAAATACAAAATGCAAGTCGGGATGCGCCAACTCATTAAACTTTGTACAGGAAGGGCAATGCCCGCATGAATCCGTATCCGATGGATTGGCGCAGTTCAGGTAACGGGCGTAAGCCAGCGCTAACGGAAAAACGCCCGTACCGCCCTGTTCGCAAAAGAGTTGGGCATGCGGCACAATTCCTTTCCTGGCCGATTCTGTCAGTCGCTGCTTTATTTCCTGTTGCCCGATAATATCTTTGAAATACATGTTGTCTGCCGGATGAAAAACCTACTGTTCCAATAAAAACCGTTTAAACCCTTCAAAATCCTTACCTAATCCGATGCTTTGTTTTTCTCCTTTCATAAAAGCCTGGAGCTTCTCCGGGATTTCCAGGTCAATACCTAATATTTCATCGACGGAACTTTTGAATTTGGCGGGATGGGCCGTTTCAAGAAACAATCCTGTCTCGTTCTCTGCCGGTTTGTAGTCGGTTAATCCCTGGTATCCACAGGCGCCGTGAGGGTCTAAGATGTATCCGTATTGCTTATAAACCTGCTGCATTGTTTTAGCAATTTCTTCGTCTGTATACGTACATCCGGCAATCTTTTTTTTGATCGCCTTATACGGGTCCGGATATATGCTGAACATATCTATGATACGGGCAAAATTACTGGGATCGCCTACATCCATGGCGTTGGCAATAGTGGCTACCGACGGCCGGGGCGTATAAACGCCCGTATTCAGGTAATCGAGGAATACGTCGTTGCGGTTGTTGGCTGCAATAAAACGCTTAATGGGCAATCCCATCCAGTGGGCAATTAAGCCGGCGGTAAGATTTCCGAAATTGCCGCTGGGAACGCTTATTACCAGATTATCCGTTTTCCCCAACTTGTCTAATTGGGCATACCCATAGAAATAATAGAAAGACTGGGGCAGGAAACGGGCTATATTGATTGAATTGGCAGAAGTAAACTTGCTATGGCCGTTCATATCGGGGTCCATAAAGGCGGATTTCACCAATGCCTGGCAATCGTCAAACGAGCCGTCTATTTCCAATGCGGTTATGTTCCGCCCTAATGTTGTAAACTGACATTCCTGTATGGGGCTTACCTTTCCTTTGGGATATAATACATATACGTTGATTCCGTCTACGCCAAGAAAGCCATTTGCTACCGCACTCCCCGTATCGCCCGACGTAGCCACCAAAACGTTTATATCCTTAATTCCTTCTTTGTCGATAAAGTACCTTAATAAACGAGCCATAAAACGGGCGCCCACATCTTTGAAGGCAAGGGTAGGGCCATGAAAAAGCTCAAGGCTGTAGATATTGTCATGCACATGAACAACGGGCGTATCGAATGAGAGCGTGTCGTTTACTATTTTTTCCAAAGCGCCTCCGTCTATATCATCCCCAAATAAGGCTTGGACTACTGTGCAGGCAATTTCGCGGAAAGACATGTCTTTCATCTCGCCAATCACAAAGTCGTTCAGCAGGCCGATATCTTCGGGCATATACAATCCTTTGTCTGCGGCGAGTCCTTTTATAACAGCCCTTTTCAGGGATGCCAGGGGAGCCTGTTTGTTTGTACTGTAATACTTCATACTCATTGAACGTTGAGAGCTGAAAAATTAATTTTCAAGCAGGTGTTTTATAAATTCATCTTTTTCCAAGATTCCAAATTTACCATTTTTTATGGAGAATTCATCATATTTTGTTACGGAATCCGGTTTTTCCCCCGGTTTATAGATAATAAAAGGGATTGGCTTGTTGGTATGCGTGCGTATGGCGCAGGGCGTAGGATGATCCGGAAGGATGCCAATGGCTACCGGTTCTTTCCATGCCTGTAATGCTTCTACTACAGGGCGGACGATGCGATTGTCTAAATATTCAATTGTTTTAACCTTCAACGCTCCATCCCCTTCATGCCCGGCTTCGTCGCTGGCTTCGACATGCAGGTAAACAAAATCGTTTGTTTTCAGCGCTTCTAATGCGGCGGCAGCCTTTCCCTCGTAATTCGTATCATATAAACCGGTGGTTCCTTCCACATGAATAACCTCCAGGCCGGCATATACGCCGATACCCCTTATCAGGTCTACCGCAGAGATAACGGCCCCTTTCTTAAAGCCAAACATTTCCTGCATGGTTTGCATAGCCGGGCGATAACCGGGAGACCAGGGCCAGATACTGTTGGCCGGACTTTTGCCTTCGGCGATTCGTTTTTGATTAACCGGATGATCCTTTAACAGATGCTGTGATTTCAGGATTAAATCATTCAATAAACCGGCAGTCTCTGATGCTTCGCTTGTTTCGGGCTTCACCATGAACGGGCGAAACGGCTGGAGCGGAACATCATGCGGAGGCGTACAATCCAATTGTTTATTCCCTTTTTTTATGACTAACAGGTGGCGATAGGAAACGCCGGTGTAAAACCTTATTTGTTCCGACCCCAGTTTTCCGTTTAAGAACTTAATCAGCACATCCGCTTCTTCCGTACTGATATGCCCTGCCGAATGATTCTTTATCTTATTATCTTCTATACAAATCAGGTTGCACCGCATAGCCATCTCGCCCGGTTGCAGGGTAACCCCTATACTGGCAGCTTCCAGCACGCCGCGCCCTTCATATACTTTCGGCAAATCGTATCCCAATACGGATAAATTAGCCACTTCGCTTCCCGGATGAAACCCTTCGGGTACAGTCTTCAACTGGCCGGTGACGCCCATTTCGGCCAATTTATCCATATACGGCGTATGGGCGTATTGCAAAGGGGTCATCCCTCCCAGCATATCCACAGGCTCATCCGCCATGCCGTCGCCTAAAATTACAATACTTTTCATCGGATATTAGCTATTGAGATAATGTCGGCAAATACGCCGGCGGCTGTTACGTCTTCGCCGGCTCCGTATCCTTTGATAATCATGGGATAGTCATTATACCGCTCGGTGGATATCATGATGATGTTGTTGCTTCCTTCCAATTCGTAGAAAGGGTGGTGGCGGTCTACTTCCTGCAAGCCTACTTCACATTCGCCCCTTTCCATTTTGGCTACCAAACGGATATGTTTCTTTTCAGCTTCCACACGCTTGCGCATCGCTTCAAATTCGGCATCCAGTTCTTTGATGTTTCTCCGGAAGTCGTCTAAAGAACCTTCAAAATATTTTTCCGGGATAAACAGGTTTACTTTTACGTCTTTCTGTTCTATCTTATAACCGGCCTCGCGGGCCAGTATCACCAATTTGCGAATAACATCCTTACCGCTCAAATCAATGCGGGGGTCGGGTTCGGCATAGTTGGCTTCTTTGGCCATTTGTATCGCCCGGCTGAAAGGAATATCTGCACTCAGGGTGTTGAAAATAAAATTAAGCGTACCCGACAGTACAGCTTCCAGTCTTAATATATGGTCGCCACTGTTTATCAGGTCGTTCATTGTATTAATGATAGGAAGCCCGGCGCCTACATTTGTTTCGAATAAGAATTTTACGTCCCGTTGGCGGGCTGTATCTTTCAGGTTTGTATAGTTGTTGTAAGACGATGAGGCCGCCATTTTATTAGCCGCTACTACGGAGATATTATTCTTCAGCAGTTCGGAATATATTTCGGCTATTTCGGGACTGGCCGTGCAATCTACAAATACGGAATTGAAAATATTCATTTTCAGTATCTCGTCACACAAATACCGGGGCGAACTGTCTTCTCCTTTTTCTTTCAATTCGCGGATGCAGGTATCCAGGTTCAAGCCTTGCCGGGAAAGGAGTAATTTTTTTGAATTAGCGATACCTACCACCCGCAGTTTAAGGCTGTTCTGTTCCATCAACGTAGCCTGCTGGTTGCGGATTTGTTCCAATAACTTTTTGCCTACCGTACCAATCCCTACCAGAAAGAGGTTTAATACTTTATATTCCGAAAGAAAAAACGAATCGTGAATAGAGTTTAACGCTTTCCGTAAATATTCATGCTTGATAACGAACGATATATTCGTTTCCGAGGCGCCTTGTGCACAAGCTATCACACTGATACCGGCCCTGCCCAGCGTACCGAACAGCTTTCCTGCAATACCCGGCGTCCGTTTCATATTTTCGCCTACAATCGCTACGGTAGCCAGGTCTTTCTCGGCTGTAATATCATCTATTTCGCCCTGTGCGCGTTCAATGGCAAACGTTTCATTCAATACGGCTACCGATAAATCGGCGTCGGCATTGCGGACGGCAAAGGTTGTATTGTTTTCCGAACTTGCCTGGGATACCATAAACACGCTGATGCCATTCTTTGCCAATGTTTTGAATATACGGTAATTCACTCCGATAATGCCTACCATGCCCAAACCCTGTACGGTGACAAGGCAGGTATCGTTAATAGAAGAAATCCCTTTAATGATTGATTTTGCCTCCCCGTTGCTACGCTCTTTAGATATGTAGGTTCCGGGAGCTTCAGGATTGAAGGTGTTTCGTATGAGAATAGGTATATTCTTATGATAAACAGGATAAATGGTGGGCGGATAAATTACTTTCGCTCCGAAATTACACAGCTCCATAGCCTCGGTAAAGCTAAGCCTGTCTATTACATAGGCCGAACTGATAATGCGCGGGTCGGCTGTCATAAAACCGTCTACGTCTGTCCATATTTCCAGTATCGAAGCGTCGAGCGCCGTTGCCAGGATAGCCGCCGTATAATCCGAACCTCCGCGTCCCAGGTTGGTTACCTCTCCGTTTTCTTTGCTTGAAGAGATAAATCCCGGCACTAAAGAGACGTTAGGCAGCGGGGTAAACGTTTCTTTTATCAACTCATTCGTCAACTCAAAGTCTACCATGTGTTTGTTAAACTGCTTGAACGTTTTGATAAATTTGCGCGAATCGAACAGTTGGGCGTCTTTAATAACATTCGATATGATGAGGGAAGAAATACGTTCGCCATAACTTACAATCGCATCAGACGTCTTGGGCGACAGGTCATTAATAAGATAGATACCTTTATATATATTGGATAGTTCGTCGAGCAGACGCATCACCTGCTCCTGCACTTCCATTCGCAAGGTATCGCCGGGGATAACGCCTTCTATTACATCCAGGTGCCGGGAGATTATTTCGGATAATTCTTTTTCGTAAGCCATATCGCCTTTTGAGGCCATCAGGGAGGTGTTAATCAATTTATCGGTTATTCCGCCCAGCGCTGAAACGATTACTACTACAGGCTCTTCAATAGCCTCTGCTATTTTCTTTACGTTTAAAATGCTTTCTACGGAACCTACGGACGTTCCGCCGAATTTCAATACTTTCATTGTATTTGTTTTAAAATGTATGTTGTTTGATAAAGAACCGGAATTTCCGGGATAAGAAAAAGAGATGCAATATCAGGGAATTGCTACAACGCAGGGCGTGGCCTCCGCTATTGTTTATTTGTAGATTCTAACCCCCCAAGGGGTCGTTGTTAATGCCCACGTATAATATGCAAATACTGCATTTGTCATAAAGTTCTTTCTTTTTTCTGGTTTATTACGGCACAATATTACATATTATTTATTAAACGGCAAAAAATAGATCACTTTATTAATTAATCAACCGACCATTCTTTCATTTCGTACATGTCTTTATATTCTTCCCATTCGGGGTCGGCTTCCGTATAAATGGAGATAGGCAATAATTCAAACGGCGCTAATATCTCGTTCAGCCGCTCGCCGAAAACGCGCACCGTACGGGTATAAAACACCCATATTTTTTCTCCGCCCCCGGTGTAAACGGCAGTCAGTATGGATAGTTTGTCTTTTTCCATCGCCTTCCGGATCGTTTCCTGTACCGCTTCCATCCGTTCGGCGTCGTGTCCGTTCGGCATACCTTTATCAGACGGCTCATACTTCCAGGTTATTTCAACCCGTTCCTTCAATTTGCCCGAGAGGATAAATTCGGCCAGCGAATCACGCCCCACGACGGTAACCAAGTCGCCCGCCCCATTGTCGGACAAAGCTGTAAACCATTCATTACTTAATTTCATATCCCTTTCATAGATGATTGCCAAAGATACATATTATCTCGCCCAACACCATAACTCTACCTATGTTTATACTCATTTTTTAACAACAAATACATTCCCATGTCGTAATGTTTTCCGTTCTAATAACTTTTGTCCTTCTTGTTCGCTTGTCAATGGAAGTAGATTGTAAAACGCTGTCACCTTTTAATTATTTTATATACTCATCTTTGAGCATAGAATAATACAACCGATTGATATATTTCCCGTCCATATAAAAGAAGTCGCGTAAGGTTCCTTCGTAAGTGAAATTACATTTTCTAATAACACTTTGGGATGCGATATTACCTTCCTTATGACAAACTTGTACTTTATGAAAGTTTAATTTATTAAAGCTAAAATCTAAGATTGCTTTTACAGCCTCTGTTGCATATCCTTTACGGTGGAATTTACTACCCAAAGCATATTCAATCTCACAAAAATGGTTTTTGTGATCTACAAGGAATATGGCAATTTGTCCAATACATATATTAGATTCTTTTTCTATAATAGCCCAGCGATAATAATCTGGTCTTTCATACGAATTGATATATTTCTCTAATAGTTTTTTGACTTTCTCTGTTGTTGTATATGTTGGTTCTGAATAAAGTGACTGGATTTTAGGATCACTAACCCAATAGGTTAGCATATCGTTATTATCTGTATAATGAAAAACTCTGAGTATTAGTCTTTCCGTATTAATTGTTTGAGTTCCAAGATGAGTCAACATACTTCTTGTTTTAGCAATATTATTAAAATAGTTATTATTCGATGCAAATATAGTTATTTGTTTGTTCCTTATCATCTTTTAAAAAGCATTCTGTTATTTTACCCCTCCCTGTTTCGCCGATTTGTACGCCATCCGGGATAACCTCTGAAAACACGCCGCATTAGGTGCTTACCTTTTGATAAAATGACATAAAAAGGATGATAGTACAAACTATATGTGCGCAAATGAATCCTTCGCAGATGCAAAACAAAGCTAAAAACAACTGTTTGCTCAATAAAAACAGCAGGTAAAAACACTTGTTCCAGCGATATTTTGAGCCTTCGGAAGCCTCTTTTCCGGGCGCTTTCGAGCCTTCCGATTTTTCATTGCGATTTCAATGTTAACTTCCAAATATTTTTACTGTTTTTAACTAAATGTCGTTTGGTTAAGCTATAACTTCTTCTTATTCATGTAAGAAACTTTTTTTGTTTTATGATTTCCGGGATTAGTTCTGCCGGGCCTTATGATTTCACAGGTTTTCATCATTAGCTCATCAAAGGCTATTAACCTGATTGAGGATAAACGTATATCCGTCCGGAACAGCGTTATGGATACGTACCGGATCATCCTGTTGTTTTATTGCCGGCATAATGAAGAAGTATCCGTTAGTTCCCAGTCGTTTAATCTTTCCACAATTGTGAGGCGAACGGCTCACCCGTGTGGGACGAACGGCTCACAAGGGTGGAACGGTCGCCCCACAATTGTGGAAAGATTAAACGGAGGCAATGAAAATATGAAATATCTATGAAGCAGTCAATAAAATTATACGCCCTTAGCGAAACATAAACACCCACAACACGGAAAATTCCGATAATTTCGTCTGGGGTAAGCAGGCATATAATGCCAGTTGTTCTGAACCGGCCTTATCGCTTTTGCCGCGTTGACCATTGACAACCATTTTATTTGCAAAGGAGAATCAATCCATAGACACAACCCTTTGCTACTCAATAAATAATACCAAATTTTCATCACAAACAACTTGCCTTTATCGGCTAAAATGTATATTTTTGACATGTTTTTCAAATAATATCTTGCCGATAACAGCAATTTATAAACTTTAAGATTGGTTCAGGGTAGGCGATTATAAGAAACTGCCTAACGAAGCAGGGGGAATGGAAACTTGTCTACCCGAAGAAGTCCAAACTCAAATGAAAGACTTGTTGAATAGCTATCATTCCGAAAAAAATAAAACGATTGAGGATGTTATTGACTTTCATTACAAATTTGAATGCCTGCATCCATTTCAGGATGGCAACGGGCGTGCAGGTCGCCTTATCATATTTAAAGAATGTCTGGCTAATAACATAGTACCATTTATTATTGATGAAGATTTTTTAATGGTATGGGGACACTGCACAGGTCTGTTGAAAAGAATATAATATCAACCTTTGAACTAATTGAACAATTTGATACAGTCCATGAGATTTGCATTGATAATCTTGCTCAATTAGATGATGATATTTTGGAACAAGAATTAGAACCCATTCCATTTAAACACCCTGTTGCCAACACCAAATATGAAGCATTATCGTGGTGTTTCAAGTATGAGATGTGGCACAGTGCAGAAATGGAAGCTATAAAATTATCATTAGGACACCCTATTATCTGGATGAAAGACAATTAATATCGGATGCTGAACAATACTCGTATAGAGAAGGGGCAAAAATGCTGTTTCTTACGCTTTACGATTCATCGTATCTTTGGCAGGATTCATTTTCTTTTTTAACAGGAAATCGTATCTTTGTACGGGGTTACATTATAATAGAACACACGTTACGTTATGTTTAAATTTTTGTTCGTCATATTTTTCTTCATTATCCTGATGACTTTAATGTTGGGATTGTCTTTCCTTCGTACGCTTAAGCGTGTCTTGTTTGGCGAGAGTGAAAGCGAAAAGAAAGCCCGCCAGCGCCAGGCGGCCCAGCATGCGTCTAAACAGAAAAGCGCTAACCGGCAAGCGGCTGCATCGTCTAAAAAGAAAGTGTTTGGCAAGGATGAGGGTGAGTATGTGGATTATGAGGAAATAAAAGAGTAATCATCTGCGGTTACGGAAAAATGCAATCATCTCATTTGCACATTCGTCTGCCAGTATCCCCTTTTTTATAATTGCTTTGGGATGCAATGCGTAAGGGGCAAATTGCTGAAAACCTTTTTTATCATCCGGGGCGCCGTACACTAATGTACTTATCTGCGACCAACCAATAGCGCCGGCGCACATTACACAAGGTTCTACCGTTACATACAGCGTACAACCCGTAAGGTATTTAGCGCCTAATACGTTTGCGGCGGCAGTAATAGCAATCATTTCGGCATGGGCCGTAGGGTCGTTCAGGCATTCGGTTTGGTTATGGGCGCGGGCGATGATACGTCCGTCGCAAACAATTACGGCGCCCACCGGCACTTCCCCTTCAGCCGCCGCCTGCCTTGCTTCTTCCAGCGCTTGCTCCATAAAATAGTTGTCACCCAGAGGATTCATCCGCGCATTTCACTTTCGTCAAACAGGGTAGGATAGTCTTCTTCCAGCGTGCGAAGTACATGGGTGAAGATAATTTCACGGAACCAGCGCGACTTGTTTTCAATTTTGTATTTGGAAAAGTGGTTTAAAAGCGCTTTATGCTCATCGTTATTGAGCATAAACGTTATCCGGTGTACGCGAGGTAATTTAGGCTGGTCCGTCTTTTTTTGTTTCTTCTTTTTCTTCATGCTGCAAATATAAATGTGAAACCTTAAATAAAAAAGAAAAACCTTATATTTGTGCAAATTATAAACAAATGACAGACCGGAATCTTATCGGAAAAGAAGGCGAGGAAGAAGCCCGTGATTGCCTTATCCAAAATGGTTACACAATTCTCCATACCAATTGGCGTTTCCACCATTATGAACTTGATATCGTAGCCACGAATGGGGATGAATTAGTTATCATCGAAGTAAAAACCCGTTCGGAAGGCTACCTGATTGCTCCCGAAGAAGCAATAGACAAAGGCAAGATAAAACGAATCGTATCGGCAGCGGATGCGTATGTACGTTATTTCAGGCGGAACCTGCCTGTACGGTTTGATATCATTACATTGATAAAAAGTGGCGCCGGGTATGAAATAGAACATATTGAAGACGCCTTTTACGCTCCCATCCGGTGAGATAATGAAAGGATACGAATCTGCCGGCGATTACGTAATGGTTAAAAATGCTTACGAATGTATCGTAATCGGTTTGAATTTCGTATCTTGCGAACTTATCGCAGATACTAACCTGTTAAACCATCTTATTATGACGACTCATGTAAAATCTTTTCTGTTACCGGCAGCCATAGCCGTTTTGTTTGCCTGTAACGAAGCTCCGCAGGCGAATTACCTGGAGGATGCTCCCGTAGTTGCTGCCCGCACGCTACCGGACGGGGAAGAGTTCATTGAACTGAACCCCTCCCTGCTGAAAGACACGGTAATCTTCCCGTTAAGTTATTTTACGGAAGAACTGCAAATCATTAAACTCGACGACCGGGATGAAGCGCTTGTCAACCCTTATAGGGTCTATATGTCGGAGAATTATTTTCTAACGCATGCATCGGAAACTACGCCCTGCAAGCTGTTCGACAAACAAGGCAGGTACCTCGCAGACATTGGCTCCTTCGGACAAGGCCCCGGAGAATACCGTTACCTTTACGCAGGGCAGATAGACGAGCCTGCCGGACGCATTTACCTGATGCCGTATGGCACGGAATCCCTCCTGGTGTACGACTTGGAAGGAAACGTATTACCCCCTGTCCCTTTGGCTTATAAAGCGCACAAATCTCTATTCTTAGTCCGCGACAATGAAGTGTTGGTAATGGGCGAACCTCATCCTGATATTCCTTCCTTTATCTGGGTACAGGATTTGAAAGGCAATAAGCTTTACGATATCCCTTCTTCTCTTGATTTCCCCTTTGATTACAGTACGGAAGTACTCTCTTCCCTGAATGGGGATGCGATTGATTTCAGCCATTGGACCTGGACGCCCCGTGCAGATTCGCTCTACCATATTGATCTGGTAAAGAAGAAACTGATTCCCCGCTTTACAGCCAGTTTTAAAGGGGAGGCTCTTAAACCGCACATGTATACGGAATGGCCGGGCTATTTCCTGGGGAGTACAAGTACGATTGTTACGGTTTCCATGATGGATGAGAGCGGAAACATGCAGATGCGAAAGGAAGGGGATGAACCTGCGTACTACATCGTGGATAAAAAAACGCTGAAAGGCGCCTATTTCGGGCTTGTGAATGACTTTTTGGGGGAAGAACGGTTTAACCAGCCTATCTTTCTCCGAAACGGATATTATTTGTCGTGTGTGGATCCCGGAGACTTGGAAGAACGCATCGAGAAAGCGCTTGCATCCGATCGCCTGTCAGATAAGATGCGGCAGAAACTCACCGAAGTGCAAGCGAATATGACGGCAAACGATAATAACTATATCCTGTACGCTAAACTGAAAGGCGCAGAGTAAGTTCAGGGCAAACGCACGAAAATAACGAACTTTTCCGATTTCAAACATAGAAACTTAATTCCTGTTTTCCTGTTTTCCTGTTTTCGTGTTTTCGTGTTTTCGTGTTTTCGTGTTTTTTCTGACGATTGTATGTTGCCCTCATCCCAAAACACCTTTTTTGCTCGCTAAAAAAACCTATTTTTAACGAGAGTTTCCATACTATCACCTTGAAAACCGATCCAATATTCATCCCATCCTACGGAAACGTCAGGCTCATACTTATGCCATTCGCCCGAGAAAAGCAGGATGCTGCTACCGGTAATGAATAAAATTTATGCAGGCTCTTATATATTATTGCGAAAATACTAACTTTACCACTGCTATGGATAATCTTATGATTGATAAGTTGAAATCTGGAGATGAAAGGGCATTTGAATACATATACAATCAGTATTACGGATTGTTGTGTCGTTTTGCATACCAATTACTGGGCGATTCCCCTTTAGTTGAAGAAATAGTGGATGATGTTATTTTCCACTTATGGGAATATCGCGCTGAAATTGAGATTGCTGTTTCCATTCGTGCTTATTTGTTACGTGCGGTACGTAATCGTTGCTTGAATAAATTGAACGCCCAAGCAAGCACAGATGAAATTAATTTCTCTTCATTACCTTTTCCTGAAGGTGTTTTGGAAAAAATGCTAATGGACGACAGACATCCGTTGGGTTATTTATTAGAACAGGAGTTAGAAAAAAAAATGTTAGATAGCATAGAGAAATTGCCTAAGGAGTGCCGGGCCGTTTTTAAGAAAAGTCGCTTTGAACAAAAAACGTATGAAGAAATAGCATCCGAACTGAAAATTTCATTGAACACAGTTAAATACCACATAAAGAATGCCTTATCTTCCCTTCATGCAACTATGGAGGAGTACTTTAAATAAAAAAAGATATTTTTTAGACTACCCGCTTTCTTCATTTTTTTGTCTATTATAATAAGGCCTGTTATAAGAACGTATGTACACAGAAGAAAAAAATAAAAATATTGATGATTTGTTGGTGGAATATTTTTCCGGCAACACGAATGAGGAGTTATTGACACAATTGGAACGACAGATGGAAAAATCGGAAGAAACTTCTGATTATGTACGTACCCAATTAGAAATATGGTTTTCTTCAGGAGTAGCCGGCAATGAATTGTCTTTTGATGCGCACAAAGCGTATATACGTTATAAACAACGGATATCTAAAGCGGGAAAACCGGAGAAAACAGCACGCGCATTTCCTTGGAAAATGCTATACCGGGCTGTGGCTGTGATATTGATTTTACTATTGCCTTTGGTGGGTTATTGGGGAGGTAAAGAAACAGTGAAGCATACTTTTGCAGATGTTGTGGTAGAGGCTCCCATGGGGTCTCAGACTAAACTTTCTTTGCCCGACGGAACGGCTGTGTGGTTGAATGCCGGTAGTAGAATTGTTTATTCACAAAGTTTTGGCGTAGATGACAGGAAATTGCGATTAGAGGGGGAAGGATATTTTGAAGTTGCAAAGAATGATAATAAACCTTTTGAAATAAAAACACAGGAACTGAACTTACGGGTGGTAGGGACTAAATTTAATTTAAAAAACTATCCGGATGATGAAGAGGTAACTGTAAATTTACTGGAAGGTAGGGTTGCCCTGACAAATATTCTGAAAGCGATGCCGGAACTTTATTTGGAACCAGAGGAAAGAATCGTGCTCAACAAGCGGACAGGAATAATAAAGAAATCAAAGACCGATGTGACGAACGCCAACGCATGGGGCAGAAATGAATTGTACTTTGATGAGGAACTGCTGGAGGATATAGCTAAGAAATTGATGCGCAGTTTCGATGTGAAGATAGAAGTGGCAGACACTCTGCGCAATAAACGTTTCTATGGCTATTTTAAAATTACAGGGAATAGTGTGGATGATGTGCTTAAGGCAATGGCGTCTACCAATCAGATGAAATACGCATATAAAAATGATATATATATATTGTATTAAATTGTATTAATAAGAATGATTTTTTTTGTTAAACCTTAAAGAGTAATTGCATGAAACAGAGACTTTCCGGTTAACCGAGAAAAGGCGCTTTGATAATAGAAAAAATCGGAGGATGTGACCGCATCCCCCGGATTTTGAATGTTAAGAGCAGCCTGCAGGCAGCCTGTTTTAATACTTATACCAGGCAAAGATAGCGATTCTTTAGAATCAATTAATTATTTAATCAAAAAATCAAGAGATTTATGGAATATATAAAAAGGGTTATATTTATAGCCTCAGTAATACTTTGCATTAACCTATCGGCTTTTTCTCAATCCATATCATTGAATAACAATGATATAACGATAAAAGAAGCGATAGAACAACTTAAAAAAACATCGGGATATTCATTTGTGTTTTCATCGGTAGATATAGATACATCAAAGCACATTTCTTTGTCATTGGAAGACGCCACTGTAGATGAAGCCGTGCAACAGATTTTGCAAGGGCAAAAAGATATTGCTTACGAAATATCGGGTAAAAAGATTATTCTTAAGAAAACGACATCTGTTCTTACGGTCGGAAATAAAGAAAAGATCACAGGGCGTGTCATTGATGGAAATGGCGATCCGATTATTGGCGCTACCATTGTGCTGAAAGGTGCCACCACAGGTACTATAACTGACATAGATGGTTATTTTTCTTTGGATGCGGTTTCAGATTCGATATTAGAAATATCTTACATTGGTTATCAGACGCAACAATTGAAAGCGGTTGCAGGAAGCATACTTGTTGTTTCTTTGAAAGAAAACGCACAATTGCTTGATGAGGTGGTTGTTATCGGTTATGGGACGACAACGCGTAAGGACTTTACGGGCTCCGTATCGTCTATGAAACTGGAGAATTCGCCTGTGGCGCTGGTATCCAACACGAATGCTTTGGAAGCACTGAAAGGGTCTGTCGGCGGATTAGATATCGGCGCTACTAATATGGCCGGAGAGCAACCCTCCATGTTGATGCGCGGACAAAACTCAATCTCAGGTAATAATGACCCGCTGCTGATTGTGGATGGCGTGATTTTCTTGGGTAATCTGAATGATATCAATCCGAACGATATAGCAATAATCGATGTGTTGAAAGACGCCTCTTCAGCGGCGGCGTATGGTTCACGATCGGCTAACGGTGTGATTGCCATTACGACCAAACGTGGTAAGTCCGGCAAACCGGTAATTAACTTGAATGTGACAGGCACGATGCAATCCTGGCATCGCCAACCGGAATTCATGGATGGAGAAAGCTACCTGCAGATGCTTCACGATAAGAACGGTACTACCGTAGAATCATTGAGCACACAGCAAAGGACAAACTATGAAGCCGGAAATGAAACTAATTGGTTGGACGAAATTTCCCGCAAGGGCTGGTTACAAGACTATCAGGTGTCTGTGTCGGGTGCAGGAGAGAAGATGAATTATTACCTGTCGACCTCTTATACGGATAATAAAGGTATCATAATCGGCGATGATTTCTCGCGTATCACCATGATGGCAAAGATCAGTACGGATATTACAGACTGGTTGAAAATAGGTGCGGACGCTTCTTATACTTATTCTGATTACTCTGGCGTGGGCGCTGAGTACAACAGAGCGGTTCTTCTTGGCCCGTACGATGTGATGTATAGAAAAGGCGTTGATTTGTTGGAGAGATACCCTTTGGGCTCTAATACATTTGAGAATCCGTTGTGGAAAGACCAATCCGGCATGTATGACAATTTGGATATCAGACGTAATTTCCGCATCAACGCACACGCAGTTGTAAAACTACCTTGGGTGAAAGGGCTGAGTTATCGCGTCAACTATTCTGCTTACATGAATGTGAATGATGGGGCGGAATTCTATCATGAGGGTTATTATGCGCCATTAGGCGCTTATGACGACGACTCGCGTTATTCTGACGAAACGGTTTATTCCATGTTGGGTTCAACAAACGGTTATTACCAGAACGCCAAGACAGACAGCTGGGTAGTAGATAATATATTGAACTACAAAAACACATTTGGTAATCATTCCATCGATTTGACGGCTGTTGCCACTCGTGACAGTAAGCTCGACAGGTGGGACAAGATGGAAGGGCGTGATTATGTAGCCAATGGTAATACAAATTTAGGTTATGACGGATTGCAGTATGCCACTACGCAGAAAACGAACACAGGTATTACCCGCCGCCGGAATGCCGGCTATTTCGCCCGTGGTTCTTACTCTTACGATGACAGATATTATTTAACGGCTTCGTATCGCAGGGACGGCGCTTCTGTATTTGGCGAAGATAACAAATGGGGTAACTTTTTCGCCTTTGGCGGCGCTTACCGTATCACTCGCGAAGACTTTATGAAGGATGTTAAGTTTTTGAACGACTTGAAATTGAAATTATCTTGGGGTAGAAACGGTAATCAGGGTATCAGCCCTTACGGCACGCTCTCCGGAGCAGTTATCGGTCCGGGTGGGGGTATTGCCTATCCATTTGGAAATTCTACCGTTCCTTCGTTTGGCATCAGACAGAGTTCATTGGGGAATAGTAGCCTCGGGTGGGAAACAACCGATTCATGGAACGTTGGATTTGAATCGACTTGGTTGGACAATCGCCTGTTTGTCAACATGGACGTTTATTTGTCAAAAACTACCGACCAGATATTTAACCGTACGATTCCTTCCATGACCGGTTTTGAATCTATGATGTCTACGATGGGCGAAGTGGCCAATCGTGGTGTAGAATTCAGTATTCACTCGGTAAACATTAAGAACAAGGACTGGAGATGGGATACCAATCTTACTTTCTGGCTGAACCGCAACAAACTGGTTCGTTTGTATGGTGAAGATTTAGATGGCGATGGCAAGGAAGATGATGATTTGGGCAACAACTTGTTCATCGGCCACTCTATCCATTCCATTTACGGTTACAAGGTTGCCGGCATTGTACAGAAGGATGATACGGAATACATACAGGCTAACGGCGCTATTTCCGGTAATCCGAAGTATGTTGATATGGATGGTAATGGAACAATCGGTGTGGAAGATCGTACCATACTGGGTACGTCGGATTCCCGTTTCAGGATGAGTTTGTCGAATACCCTTTCATGGAAGAATTTAGAACTGTATTTTATGTTGACTGGTACGTTCGGAGGAAATGAATATTATGTAAGTGAAAACATGCCGGCTTTCCTTGCTGGCGGCGGTGGCGGTGGAGCTTACTCCAACAATATGTATATACCTTATTGGACAGAAGATCGTCCGGGCAACAAATACCCTGCGGCGAACTTTGGAGGAGACGGACGCTTCAAGGGTCTGCAAAGCCGTGCGTTTGTACGCTTACAGGACGTCACATTGTCTTATACCGTCAATTCTGCTAAAATAAAGAATTTAGGCGTCAATAATCTGAGGATATTTTTCACCGGCAAGAATTTGTTCACGATTACGGGTTGGGAGAATGGAGACCCGGAGTTGGGCAACACCATTTTGTCCGCTACGTATCCTATCTCTACAAACCTCTCTTTGGGTGCAAATATCAGTTTCTAAACTTAATACTTTGACGAATCATGAATATTCTTAAAAATAAAATCAATATCGGATTGACCGTTTTGTCTGTTATCATGGCAAGCGGTTGTAACGATGATGCTTTCTTGCGGGAAAGTCCGGAATCTTCCTATGCGGTAGAAAATGTTTTCAAAAGTTCCAATCAAGTGAGGCAGGTGGTTACCTCTTGCTATGAGAAAGTACGTGATATTTTTTGTACTTCTGCTCCTATGTTCTTCTCTCCGAGACATTATTATATGGGAAGTAACGGTACGGATATGTTTGATGTGCCCAACGGTCGCGATGCGCAGAGCATGAATGATTATAGTAAACTGGCGGCGGACTTTGACATCTACAAACAAGTGTACAATAACTTTTACAATTTGGTTTCTCAAGCCAATCTGGCCATATCTGCCGCCGGGGAAGTGGCGTGGGGTTCCGAGGACGACAAAGTTCAAACGTTGGCAGAAGCCCATTTCTTTAGAGCCTATGCTTATATGAACTTGGGCGAGTTGTATGGTGGCGTTCCTTTGGTGACGGAGCGCATTACGTCTCCGCGTTACGACTTCCGGCGCAGTAGTCGTGTGGAAACATATCAGCTTGCCATAGACGACATGGAGAACTATGCCTTGGCTCTTCCGCAAACCCATGCCGATGCCGGCCGTTTAGTAAAGGGCGTTGTTCAGCATTACTTGTGTCAGCTTTATATAGACGAGGGCGTGGCGTTGCAAGAAGAAGGAAAAGACGGAACAGCTTCTTTTCTCAAGGCCGGGGAGTATGCCGACGCAGTAATAGACGGTGGCATTTATAACTTGATGATGAATCGTTTCGGCGCCCGCCAGCATGAGAACCCTGTTTATTATTACGCCACAAGCATGCAGGAGAAGACGCCCGAACACACGTATGAATCTGCCGGCGTACATATCGAGGGTAATGTGTTCTGGGACTTGTTCCAAGAAGGCAATCAGGATTATCAAAACGGCAACACGGAAGCCATTTGGGTGGCCCAGATGAGTTTAGACCTTTGTCAACAAGGATATGACGCCAATCGTATGGCTCATTCTTGCAATTACAGTCCGGTAGCCCGCGATGTTCAAGGTGAACTGATGGGTAGTTTGGAGGATGTGGGCGGCGAAGGTGTTACAGCCGTGATGCCTACTTGGTACACACGCGACATCATTTACGAAGGAAAATGGGGTGATGACATACGTAACTCCGAGGCGGTGTTCAGAAGAACCTTTGTAGGTAACCAAAAGAACGGACAGTACTATGGTAAAATTGCTCCTTGGGATGTGTTACATAAGGTGAAAAACGGTATGAAAGACCGACAAGCCGAAACATATCTGTTCCCTATTTCCTGCAAGATTGCCACAGATAAATATACCGGCTACATGGCAGGTCTGGATGGTAGCTATTCATTTCTCTACAGGGATGATTATCTGGTACGTCTGCCGGAAACGATCTTGTTGCGCGCGGAAGTAAAATGGCGTTTGGGCGACAATGGCGGCGCTGCTGCCGATATCAACAAACTGAGAGAAAGGGCTCAATGCAGCTACATGGTTACAGCTTCCGACGTAAGTTTAGACTTGATATTGGATGAGCGCGCCCGTGAACTGGCGTATGAAGAACATCGCTGGAACACACTGCTTCGTGTGGGAGGAACTATAGCCATAGACCGCATTAAAAAATATGCTTACTGGGATGTGGCGCGTACGTCTCTTGCCAGCAAGAAATTCAATTTGTGGCCCATTCCCCAAAGCGTGATTGATACAAACAAGGACGTCAAGCTGGAACAGAATCCGGGTTGGTAATTAAGTAACATATTAGAACAGGTACCCGTTTTATCCTGCGGGTACCTGTTTGTTAATAACTTGTAGTTATGAAAAAAATTATTCTGTTTATAGTATCTGGCTTGATGGGTGTCCATATCTTATCTGCATCTTCTATTTTACTTAAAGACTTGCGTTGCGAGAATTTGAAGAATCCTATAGGTATAGACAACACGGCGCCGCATTTCAGTTGGAAAGTGTTGTGCGATGTGCCTATGCGGCAACAGTTTTATGAGATACAAGCAGCTACAGACAGCATACAATTGTATCAAGGGAAGGCAGATTTGTGGGATTCAGGAAAAACAAACTCCAATGCTTCGGTCATGATTCCTTATCAGGGTAAAGAATTGAACTCACGTATGCTATGTTATTGGCGTGTACGCGTGGGTAATGAAAGGGGAGATATTTCAGAATGGAGCCCCATTCAACGGTTTGCTGTCGGCGTACTGGAGAATGACGCTTTGCGAGGAAAGTTTATCAGCCTTGCCGGAGGAAATGTGTCTTCACCGTTATTGAGAAAATCATTTACTATTGAAAAAGTAGGTACGACCTTTCTGCATGTCAATTCTTTAGGCTATCATGAAGTGTATGTCAATGGAAAGAAAGCGGATGATTCTATCTTGAATCCGGCCGTCTCTCAACTGAATAAACGCTCGTTAATTGTTACGTATGATATCACACCGTTCCTGAAAAAGGGAGATAACGAATTACTTCTTTGGTTAGGAAAAGGTTGGTACAAGAAAACAACTTTTAAGGCTGAACATGACGGTCCTGTTGTAAGGGTGGAAATGGATGTTCTGAAAAACGACAACTGGGAACCGTTGCTTGTAACGGATGCTACCTGGCAAGGTCGTGAAAGCGGATATTCTGATACCGGCTCCTGGAATGCGTTGCGATTTGGCGGAGAGCGGATAGACGCTCGTATGCTTCCCTCCGGATTGACTGTTGAAGAACTGGATAAATTGCAATGGACGGCAACGGCAGCGGTGACGGTGAATGACCGCAAAGCATCTCCGCAAATGTGTGAATCGAATAAAATCCAGGAAATAGTAACTCCCAAAACTATCACGCTTCTTGATAATAATACATGGCTGATTGATATGGGGAAGGTATTGACGGGATGGTTCGAGTTGCAAATTCCTCAAATGTCCGAAGGGCATGCGATTACGGCGTCATATAGTGATTTTATGAAAACCGATGGTTCTATAGATGAGCAAGGCGAGAGCGATAAATATATTGCTTCCGGTAAGGTTGGCGACGTTTTTCGTAATAAATTCCATTATCATGCTTTCCGTTATGTCAAGATTTCTAATCTGCCTGATAGACCACAGATGGCTCAAATAAAGGCTTATTTAGTACATGGAGACTATCATTCTGCATCAACCTTTGTTTGTTCGGATACAGATTTGAATGCCATACATGATATGGTGAACTATACGTTAAAGTGCCTTGTCTTAAGTGGGTATATGGTGGATTGTCCACACTTGGAACGTGCCGGTTACGGAGGCGACGGCAACTCGTCCACACAGATATTTCAGACCATGTACGATGCCGCTCCTACCTTTGTCAACTGGTTGCAGGCATGGAAAGATGTCATGCAGAAAGATGGCGGTCTGCCTCACGTGGCTCCTGCCGGCGGTGGCGGCGGTGGTCCTTACTGGTGCGGATTCATCGTGCTGGCTCCCTGGCGTGCATATGTGAACTATGGCGACAGCCGCTTGTTGGAGCGTTGTTACGGCAGCATGAAGAAGTGGTTCGGCTATGTGGACAAGTACACAGTGAACGGCTTGCTGAAACGCTGGCCCGATACGCCTTATCGTGATTGGTATTTGGGAGACTGGTTGGCTCCTGCGGGAGTGGATAGCGGCAATCAGGCATCTATAGATTTGGTGAACAACTGTTTCATTAGCGACTGTCTGGATGCTATATGCAAAATAGCGACGGTGTTAGGATATGAAAACGAAGCGAAATCATTTGCTGTACGTAAAGAGAAACTGAATACTTTGATTCATCAAACATTCTATAACAATGAAGAAAATATCTATGCGACAGGCTCGCAACTTGATATGGCTTATCCGATGCTGGTGGGGGCTGTTCCCGACAGACTGTATGCTTCGGTAAGAGAACAATTGAAGAAACGTACGGAAGAACAATACAAAGGACACATTGGCGTTGGCCTGGTGGGTGTTCCCATTCTGACAGATTGGGCTATCCGGAATAAAGAAGCTGACTTTATGTATCATTTATTGAAGCAGCCTGATTATCCGGGCTATTTACACATGCTGAACAATGGCGCGACTACCACTTGGGAATATTGGAATGGAGAACGTAGCCGTGTGCATAATTGTTACAACGGCGTCGGCAATTGGTTTTATCAGGCTGTAGGCGGCATTCTCCCTGACGAGGACAATCCTGGCTACCGTCATTTCTTCATAGACCCGCAAGTTCCTGAAAGAGTTACTTGGGCGCATACTTCTAAAGAGACGCCTTATGGCGCCGTAGTGGTCAACTGGCGGCAAAAAGAAGAGCTTCGTAGCTTGCATATTGTTTTGCCTGTAGGAGTAAAGGCTAGTGTTGTTGTCCCGGAAAATGCTGTTGATTGTTGTTTGAATGGTAAAAAAATGGAATTACCGGATGATTGCCTATTGTTGGAAACCGGAACCAGCGAAGTGAAATTCTTATTGAAATGAAAATATGAAAAAAAATATATGTGTGTGTGTTTGTCTGTTATTGGGGATTAGTGGGATAAAGGCCCAAAGTATTCCTGTTTTTAAGGATGGCGACAGGGTGGCATTTGTTGGAAATAGCATTACTTGCGGAGGGCATTACCATTCTTATATCTGGTTGTATTATATGACCCGTTTCCCCAACCTGCGCATTGAAATATTTAATGAAGGGATTGGAGGAGATGACGCGCGTTTGATGTCAAAACGTTTGGATAAGGTTTTTGAACACAAACCTACTGTGCTGGCATTAACTTTTGGAATGAATGATACAGGATATATGGATTTTACTCTTCCCGAAAATCAAACGACCGGCGATAAAAATGTGATAACGGCTTGCAATGCTTATCAAGATATAGAGAAGGTTTACAAGCAACATTCGGAAGTAAGTAAAATACTCATAGGCGGATCTCCTTACGATGAAACGACGCGTTTTAATAAGGTTCCTTTTCCTGGCAAGAATAAATATATGCAGGATATTTCAGATTTTCTGGAGAAGAGGGCGGAGGCAAACCGATGGGGCTATGTGGATTTCAATCGCCCAATGGTTAAGATTAACCAACGCGAACAACAAAAGGATTCTACTTATACCTTATGTGGTACTGATCGGGTTCATCCTACTACAGATGGTCACATGGTGATGGCTTGTCTTTTTTTGAAAGCGCAGGGATTGACCGGAAAACCTGTTGCCGACATCCGTATAGATGCGATGACCAACAAGGTAAACCGTTCGGAAAACTGTCAGATTAATGATCTTGTCGTTACGAACGATAGTATTCGCTTTACCTATTTGGCTAATTCATTGCCTTATCCGATAGACTGTTCACCTTATAACGGTGAAAAAAAGACACAGGCTGATGCTTTGAAAGTAATCCCTTTTATGGATGAAATGAATTGGGAAGGTCTGACGGTAGATGGGTTGCCGGATGGTTACTGGTTGTTGAAAATAGACGGGAAGATCATCGCACGCTTGAATGCCCGAGAATTACAGCGTGGCATCAATATGGCTGTTTATGGTAATACGCCTCAAAATGAGCAGGCTCAGAAAATACGTTTCATGAATGAACAACGCTGGTTCATAGAACGTGAAATTCGTGAATACTATTGGATTGAATACAATTTGATGCGTGATAAAGGAATGTTGTGGGCTGACAACGATGCAGCGGTTGATACATTGCGCAAGTACCGTAAGATTGATCCATTTGTAAATATGTTGAAGGATTACTGGCTACGCTACATGAACAAGGGAATCCGTACCGACGGTGAGCAGGAACAGCAAAATTTGCAGGAACGTATCTATCAGGAGAACAAGCCACAGACCTTGAAAGTAGTTTTAGTCAGGGTTCACTGACCATAAAAAAAGAAAATATTATAAGAAAAATGAGAAGTAATAAATCATGAATTATTCTATTATAAAACTTTTTTTTGCATTACAGCTATGCGTATTGGGTTCATGTAGTACGATAGACGTTCGTGTTGCGAACCTGCGATGCGAATATATGAAGAATCCGTTATGTGTTGAGAACGCTCATCCGATGCTTCAATGGCAACTATTGTCGGAAAAACAAGGAAAGAGACAGAGCGCGTATCGTATCATAGTGTCAGGCGATTCTTCTTTGATCGGGCAAAACCAAGGGGATTGCTGGGATTCGGGCAAGGTGTTTTCTTCGAAATCGCAAATCAGGTATCAAGGTAAAGAACTGTCTTCAACCGAACAAGTCTATTGGAAGGTGATGGTATGGGATGAAAAAGATACCGCTTCCGAATGGAGCGATAAGGCTGAATGGACGACGGGTCTGCTACATCCATCGGACTGGAAAGCCCAGTGGATAGGAGATAGGATAGATATGTATCCGGACTCTACATTGACTTTCCCCGCCCCTTACTTCCGCAAGGAATTTAGAGTGGGAAAACCTGTAAAAAAGGCGATGGCTTATGTGTGTGGGCTTGGTTTCTATGAACTGTATATGAATGGCAAGAAAACAGGCGACCAAGTGCTGGCGCCTGCCGTAACAAACTATGACAAACGAAGATTAAAGAACCTCCTCTATTATTATGACGACCAATCGACGCAACGTGTGTTATACAATGTGTTTGATATTACTAATCTATTGAAAAAAGAAGACAACGCCATCGGCATGGTCTTGGGAAACGGTTGGTACAACCAGCGCGACCGTATAGTGGAAGGATACATGTGGTATGACGTCCCGAAGATGATATTACAGTTGGATATTTACTATGAGGATGCTACTAAAGAAACGGTCGTTTCCGACGAGAGTTGGAAAACAACTACCGGACCATTATTGCACGATGCTATCTTTACGGGTGAAGTATATGATGCGCGTAAGGAACTGGGGCAATGGAGTCGTGTCCTGTATGAAGATACCGGATGGAAATCCGCCATAACCGTTCGTCCTCCTGCGGGCGTGATGAGGGCGCAAACCGTACCGTTCAATAAAATCATGAACATTGTCGACGTTAGCTTTGAGCAGTTGGATGATTCTACCTGCCTCTTTACCTTGCCCGAGACCGCATCCGGCTGGTGCGCCCTGAACGTGGAAGGGAAAGCCGGAGACGAGGTACGCTTACGGTTTGTCAGTGAGGAAGAATTGGATTATGGGCAGACAGACACCTACATTTTGAAAGGAGGCGGCAAGGAAGAATGGGAACCTCGGTTTACCTGGCACACCTTCAGATGGGTGGAGGCGACAACCAGGGGAGTGAAGCTGTCGAAGGAAAGCCTGAGCGTAAAAAATATTTATACCGACGTGAAGAACGCTGGAACGTTCGAATGTTCCAACGAACTCTTCAATCGGATCGTTAAGGCATACGACCGTACTCTGCATGCCAACTTCAAAGGCGTTATAAGCAGTGATCCGCACCGCGAACGGCTGGCATATACAGGTGACGGGCAGGTAATCGTGGAAAGCCTGCTCTACTCGTATGACATGACCCGTTTTCTCCGTAAGTTCATAGACGACATGGATGACGCCCGTAACAAAGTAACCGGCTATGTACCTCATACCGCGCCTTTCAGCGGAGGCGGCGGCGGTCCTGCCTGGGGCTCCGCTTACGTTATCATTCCTTGGGCATACTATTGCCATTACGGCGATACGGCGGTGTTGCGGAAACATTATGAAGGCATGAAGCAATGGATCGGATACCTCGGCACACGTACCGACGACAGAGGGCTTGTGGCGAGGGAAGAACCCAACGGCTGGTGCCTGGGCGAGTGGTGTACCTTGTACAACCACATCGAAATCCCGGCGGAACTGGTCAATACGGCTTACTATTACCATATTACCCGCATCATGATGGATGTGGCGGAAGTTTTAGGCAAGAAAGAGGATAAAACAGATTTTGCCGATTTATCCAAAACGATAAAGAATAACTTTAACGCTGCCTTTTTCAATCCCATCACCCACCATTATTGGGAAGGCAGGCAAGGGGCCGACGTCTTTTCTTTAGGTTTCGGTCTCGTACCGGACAATGAACAGGAAGCTGTCTTCTCCGCATTAGCGGAGCGTTTAGCAACGCTCGATTATCACTTTGATACCGGTATATTCGGCACTCCGCTGTTGCTTAAAGTATTGACGGAAAACGGTTGCGTTGATATGGCGTATACGCTAATGAACCAGCGGGATTTTCCGGGATATGCCTACCTGCTGGACAACAAGAACAGTACCTTGTGGGAAACATGGGACGGAGGTGGCGACCTGGGTGGACGCGGGCATTGTCATCCTATGTTTGGAAGTGTAGTTTCGTGGTTTTACGAATCATTGGCAGGCATAAAGCCAGACAAGTACCGGGCGGGAATGAAGCATTTCTACATTGCTCCGGCTCCCATACGGGATTTGAGCTATTGCAAGGCTTCATACGTCACGCTGTATGGAAAAATCGCTTCGGAATGGAAGGTGGATGAAGGCGGTAATCTTGAGTTATGGGTAGAGGTTCCGGCAAATACTTCTGCTACGGTCATCCTTCCCAAATGGGGAAATACTCCGGAAAGGAAACCGCTGGAAATCTTGTCAGGGTTACATCATTTTACCGTATTAAAGTAATTGTAAGTTGAATATATAAGCGCAGGGGTGTACGACAAAATTCCTAATCAGCTTTCTTTTACATCGCAGCACCCCCCATGCAGCAACCCATTCAACGAAAAAAAGCGAACAGGCCAGACATGGTACATAAAGCCCCCCCCTTGCTTTCACCCCAAACAATTAAAAAATATCCGATTTTCAGTCACACCTATCTGTTGGAATATAAGAGCCTTATGTGAAATGTGACTGAAAACAGCGAAAAAAATAAAGTTTTTGTATGCTCCTATACCGCGTAACGTATAGATATGATTAGGGATTAGATAAGCTGCCCCAACATTTTACACCGGTTTACCGGGATTGGAATCTATAAGGAATTTTGTCGTATACCCCTTTTATGAGACACGCTTATAAATCGAATATTTTTATCTAAGTTTCTCCTATAAATGTTTTGTAACATTTTTATTCATCTGTGTGACAACTCAATTATTATCATGTATATTTGCCATTAAAATAATCATTCATAAATTATAGCGATATGGCAATACCTCCGTTTAAGTATCAGGAACCGTTTCCTATGGGAAAGGATACGACCGAGTATTATTTGTTGACGAAAGAATATGTGTCGGTTACCGGGTTTGAAGGAAAAGAAATTCTGAAAGTAGAAGAAGAAGGATTAACCAGGCTGGCTAACGCCGCTTTCCGTGATGTGGCTTTTTATCTGCGCCCGGAACATCAGGCGCAGGTAGCGAAGGTTCTTTCCGACCCCGAAGCCAGCGACAATGATAAATTCGTAGCGCTGACTTTCCTGCGTAATGCGGAAGTATCGGCAAAAGGTAAACTTCCTTTCTGCCAGGATACGGGCACGGCTATTATCACAGGTAAAAAAGGGCAGCAGGTGTGGACTGGCGGCAATGATGAAGAAGCGCTGTCGGAAGGCGTTTATAAAACATATACCGAAGAGAATCTGCGTTATTCGCAAAATGCGCCGCTGGATATGTATAAGGAAATCAACACAGGCTGTAACCTGCCGGCGCAGATTGACATATATGCTACGCAAGGGAATGAATATAAATTCCTTTGTATTGCAAAAGGAGGCGGTTCGGCCAACAAAACCTATCTGTATCAGGAAACAAAGGCATTACTGACGCCAGATAAATTAGTTTCGTTCTTAGTGGAAAAGATGAAAACCTTAGGTACGGCCGCCTGTCCTCCGTATCACATTGCTTTTGCCATTGGCGGTACTTCTGCCGAAGCCAACCTGAAAACAGTTAAATTAGCCTCCGCCCATTATTATGACAATCTCCCTGTTTCGGGAAATGAAGGCGGACGGGCTTTCCGTGATATCGAATTAGAAAAGAAAGTCTTGGAAGAAGCGTGCCGGATTGGTTTGGGAGCGCAGTTTGGCGGAAAATACTTTGCGCACGACGTACGCATTATCCGTTTGCCTCGCCATGGCGCTTCCTGCCCGGTAGGGATGGGCGTATCCTGTTCTGCCGACCGCAATATCAAAGCAAAAATAAATAAGGAAGGTATCTGGATTGAAAAGCTGGAAACCAATCCGGGACGATTTATCCCCGAAGAATACCGTAAAGCAGGAGAAGGCGAAGCCGTAAAGATTAACCTGAACCAACCGATGGCCGGCATCCTTCGCGAGTTGGATAAATACCCGGTATCTACCCGGCTTTCTTTAACGGGAACAATTGTAGTGGGGCGCGATATAGCCCATGCGAAGCTAAAAGAGCGGCTGGATAGCGGGCAAGGATTGCCCCAGTACATCAAAGACCATCCCATTTATTATGCCGGCCCGGCAAAGACGCCGGAAGGTATGGCTTCCGGTTCTTTCGGCCCAACAACGGCCGGACGTATGGATTCTTACGTAGACTTATTTCAGGAAAACGGCGGCAGCATGGTGATGATAGCCAAAGGCAACCGGAGCCAGCAAGTAACCGACGCCTGTAAAAAACACGGCGGATTCTATCTGGGAAGCATAGGAGGCCCGGCAGCTATTCTGGCGCAGGACAGTATTAAAAGAGTAGAATGCCTCGAATACCCGGAATTGGGTATGGAAGCTATTTGGAAAATCGAAGTAGAAGATTTCCCCGCCTTTATTCTGGTGGATAACAAAGGTAACGACTTCTTTAAACAGTTATAAAAGCGGCCTGCGCAATACAAAAAAACGGAACGTATTCATTTACGTTCCGTTTTTTTTGTGTATTCTTGTTTAAAAGAATCGTCCGGCTATTAATAGCGCGGCGGGCGGTTGCTGCGTTGCCCGTTCCTGTCGCTACGGTCGTTACGTTCCATGCGCGGCGGGCGTTCTTCGTACCCTTCGGGTTTAGGCAATAATACTCTGCGGGAAAGTTTGAATTTGCCTGTTTTGGGGTCGATATCTACTAATTTTACTTGTATAACGTCGCCTTCTTTCAATCCGGCTTGTTCTACTGTATCCAATCGTTTCCAGTCTATTTCGGAGATATGAAGCAGGCCGTCTTTGCCTGACATAAATTCAACGAAAGCGCCATAAGGCATAACGGAAGAAATCTTTCCTTCATACGTTTCGCCTATTTCAGGGACGGCCACAATAGCTTTGATAGCTCGCATGGCTGCATCAATCGTTTCTTTATTCGTGCCGGATACTTCTATCTTACCTACGCCGTCTATCTCTTCAATAGAAATAATGGCCCCTGTTTTCTCCTGTATTCCCTGAATAATCTTTCCGCCCGGGCCAATGATAGCGCCGATGAATTCTTTGGGCACCGTCAGTGATTCAATGCGCGGGGCATGCGGTTTCAAATCTTCACGGGGTTCTGCAATCGTTTCCGTCAGTTTACCCAGGATGTGCATCCGCCCTTCTTTAGCCTGGGCTAATGCTTTTTCAAGGATTTCATAAGAAAGCCCGTCTACTTTGATGTCCATTTGGGTAGCTGTGATGCCGTCTTTTGTGCCGGTTACCTTAAAGTCCATGTCGCCCAAGTGGTCTTCATCTCCCAGAATATCGGAAAGAACGGCAAATTTACTCCCTTTATTTTCTGAAATCAGTCCCATGGCAATACCGGAAACAGGTTTCTTTATCTTCACGCCTGCGTCCATTAGCGCGAGCGTCCCGGCGCAAACCGTAGCCATGGAAGAAGAACCGTTCGATTCAAGAATATCCGAAACAACGCGGATTACATAAGGATAATCGGCAGGAATCATCCGCTTGAGCGCCCGGTGGGCCAGATTGCCATGACCTACTTCCCTGCGCCCTACGCCCCGTGAGGCTTTTGCTTCTCCGGTAGAGAAAGGAGGGAAGTTATAATGTAAGAGGAAACGTTCTTTGCCGTGATTCAGTACGTCGTCTACTGTTTTTTCATCGGCTTTTGTTCCCAGTGTCAATGTCGTAAGCGATTGGGTTTCTCCCCGGGTAAAGACGGCGGATCCGTGAGGTCCCGGCAGGAAATCAACTTCACACCAGATAGGGCGAATCTCTGTTGTTTTACGGCCATCCAGGCGTTTTCCTTCATCCAGAATGGCGCGGCGCATCGCTTCTTTTTCTACATCGTGATAGTAGCGGCCTATCATTTCGGCTTTTTCTTCTAATTCTTCTTCCGTAAAATTTGTTCTGTATTCTTCCACAATCTTTTCAAAAGCATCGGAACGTTCCTGTTTGGAAGAGCCGGAAAGGGCTACGGCATATACTTTGTCGTAACATTTATCGCGCACATCCTTACGCAGTTCGTCGTCGTTTACTTCGTGGTCGTATTCGCGTTTTGTCAGCTTGCCGCAAGCTTCCGACAGTTCAAGTTGTACCTGGCATTGTAGCTTAATCGCTTCGTGGGCAACCTTGATGGCTTCGAGCATTTCGGCTTCCTGTACTTCATCCATTTCGCCTTCTACCATCATGATATTATCCATCGTAGCGCCTACCATAATATCAATATCCGCTTTTTCCAGTTCGGAGAAAGTAGGGTTAAGGATAAACCTGCCGTCTATACGGGCCACACGAACCTCGGAGATAGGTCCGTTAAAAGGTATATCGGACACAGCTAACGCCGCAGACGCAGCCAAACCTGCCAGGGCGTCCGGCATATCGTTACCGTCGGATGAAAATAATATAATATTAACGAATACTTCTGCATGATAGTTGTCGGGAAAAAGCGGACGAAGCGCACGGTCTACTAAGCGTGAAGTAAGTATTTCATAATCGGAAGCTTTTCCTTCTCTTCTTGTAAAGCCGCCCGGGAAACGGCCATACGCTGAGAATTTTTCTTTATATTCAACCTGTAGAGGCATAAAATCAACACCGGGGTTTGCATCTTTAGCGGCAGTCACAGCGGCAAGCAGCATTGTATTACCCATACGGACGGTAACAGCGCCATCGGCTTGTTTTGCCAATTTCCCGGTTTCGATGGTGATCGTCCTTCCGTCACCTAAATCGATCGTCTTGTTAATTGGATTAACCATAATTTTTAATATTCTTATTTTTCGTCTGTAAAATCGGGGCAAAGGTAATGAAAGTTTATCTGTTAAATGTATGTGAAAGCAATAAATAACTCGTTATAAGCCCTTTTTTGTAAAATAATTTGTAAGAAACAGCTTATAATTACGGTTCGATTGCAAATTACTGTATATTTGCATCCGAATAGCAAAATTTTGAGAAAGAAATATGAGACGGATAACTGCGCATCTGATGTTGGCTCTCGGGGCAATACTTGTTTTATTTACAGCATGTAATGGTAATAGTTTTACGGTTAAGGGCGTAGTCTCCGGCGCTAACGGGCAGGTTATGTTTCTTGAAAATGTAGGAGTTTCGTCTGTGGAAACATTGGATTCGGTTAAACTTAATGCTGCGGGTAAATTTTCATTTAGCCAATCCCGCCCCCAGTATCCTGACTTTTACCGGTTGCGCCTGAATAACCAGTTGATCAATTTCTCGATTGATTCTACAGAAACCGTTTCTTTTAACGCTGATGCGGGTACGTTTGCGACTTCTTATATAGTAGAAGGTTCCGATAATTCAAAAGCGATCAAACAAATAACGCTGGCCCAGTTAGACGCCAATCAGGCTATCGGGCGGTTACGCAAAGATTACGACAGTAAATTGATTTCCGATACTATCTACCGCGAACAGGTGTTGGAAGCAGCCGAGGCTTACAGGGAAGTGGCGCGCCGGTATATTTATTCAGCGCCCATGTCTACGGCTGCCTATTATGCGTTGTTCCAGCAAATAGACGGCCTGTACTTCTTTAATCTGTATGATAAAGACGATTCAAAGGCGTATGGCGCCGTTGCCACGAGTTATGATTTTAATTATCCGGAAAGCGCCCGTGCAAAGCATCTCCATAACCTGGCATTACAATCAATTAAAGTAATCCGCCAGCAACGGGTGCTTGATACGGAGACTGTAAACGTTCAAGAGATAAATTACCTGGATATAACGCTGCCAAACCTGTACGGAGAGATTGTTAAGTTGTCCGAAGTAGCCGAAGGGAAAACGGTTCTGGTAAATTTTACGGCCTATCAAAGCGAATGGTCGCCCGCTCTGAATATGGATTTTGCCGGATTATATGAAAAATACAATACGAAAGGATTCACCATCTATCAGGTATCATTAGATATCGACAAACATTTCTGGAAGAATGTGGCGTCTAAATTGCCCTGGACATGCGTTCACGATCCCGAAGCAGCTTATTCCCAGATAGCGGCGCTCTATAATGTAAAACAATTACCCGCGCTATTCCTCATTAATAAAAAAGGCGAAATAGTTAAACGCATTGAAGATTTAAGAGCGCTTGACGAAGATGTCAGTCAAGCAGTCAGGTAATCAAAAATAATACATAAGTACTCCTAATATTCGGTGATTGGTAACGGCGTGCGCGTTTGTTACTTTGCCGTTTGAAAGGTTTGTATCCCCGTACCAGGCTGTTGTTGCCGAGTATTCAATTCCGGCTTTCCAGTGAGGTAAATTATACGAAAAAGAAGGCGCGATGCAAAGTAACCGGTCTATATCAATTCCACTTCCGTAAAATAATGCCGGGTTGACTAATTTACCGGTTGTCCCTAAATTTTTAGAATATCCCACAAACAGGCTGCCCTTCCATTTACTGCCTGCTGCTGCGTTAAGCCAGGTGGTAGAATGGCGTGAAGGCGTATATTGCTGCTCGCCCGTAATTTCGTCTATCGATGAAACGCCATATCCGCCCAACATAGCGTTATGTGTCTGGTTGGAAGCAAGAAGCGTTTTCCCGGCCAGAAAAAGATTGTCTGACTTATATTGCGCCTGGGCCATGAAAGATACGCTCGTAACCCGTTCGTTTACTTTATATACTTTATCGCCCATACGCGCCTGTACACGGGGCTTCAGCGATATTGCTTCTACGCCTAATCCTCCTGAAAATCCATTCTCATGGTATGTTACGCCGGCAAACAGTTCGGGCAGAATGTTGTTTTTCAGGTATTCTTCGCTTTTCCCGTTTGGCCCTGCGGATAAATATACTAATTGATAAATAGCCGATCCGGTAAAGGTAAACCTGTTGCTTTTATATTGATACCTTATTTGTGCGCTTCGGTTGAAAGGCTGGAAAGGGCTTCCCGTGTTCAGATTCAAAACATCCGGCATAACATCTCCGAACAGCGGATGCCATGTTTGTCCAAGCAAGAGAGACGAACCTTTCTCCCAGCTTAAATTAACATACGCCTGGCGGATACGAAGCAGGTAATTGGCGAGATTAAATCCTCCCAAATCGGTTTCTACCTTCGCGGATGTTTTAGCCGAACCTACTTTGGGGCCGGTCATATTTAAACCAAACCGGGTGGTAAATGTATAAAATGTGCTGTTCGGATTGTCGTTTAAGTCATTGCCATCAGCATCAAGCGCTTTATCAAGCGGATAGAGATAAAAATTGCCATCTACTGCTTCTACGTTACTTCTCGAATTGTAATAAGCGTCGCCTCTTACAAATCCATAAAAGTTATAGGTGAAATTCTTTTTCTGAGCAAAGGCTAATGAAACGGATAAAAGGCAGGAGAGTAGCAATAAGGATTTTCTCATGATGATGTTAATTAAGTTGTATTTCGTAAAATCAGTCAGTTCGCAAATGTATAGAATTTTATTTAATTCACATTGAATAATAGATTATTATTTGTTACTTTGCTTCCATGTTGTAAGCAATAAGGCTTTTTTTTTAGAAATAATGTAACTTAACATAAATGTAGTATGAGCACGAAAAAATTTTTACTGGAAGAAAAAGATATTCCTACGGCATGGTATAATATTGTAGTGGATATGAAGAACAAGCCACGCCCCATTCTAAATCCGGGCACAAAGCAACCTGTCAAGGAAGAAGAACTCTATCCTTTGTTTGCAAAGGCGCTGGCGCATCAGGAGTTAAATGAAACCGACGCTTGGATAGAAATACCGGAAGAAGTGCGCGATATGTATAAGATATGGCGGCCTACTCCATTGGTTCGCGCCTATGGACTGGAAAAAGCATTGGATACGCCGGCTCATATTTATTTTAAGAATGAAAGCGTGAGCCCGGTAGGTTCTCATAAATTAAATTCGGCGATTGCCCAGGTGTATTTTTGCAAGGAAGAAGGGGTAACCAATATTACTACTGAAACCGGAGCCGGGCAATGGGGAGCCGCTTTATCGTATGCCGCGAAGGCCTTTGGCCTGGAGCTGGCCGTTTATATGGTAAAGGTGAGCTATCATCAAAAACCATATCGTCGTTCAATTATGCAAACGTTTGGCGCACAGGTAATCGCTTCGCCCAGTATGAGCACAAAAGCCGGGCGCAGCATATTGACTGCCCATCCGAATTATCAGGGAAGCCTGGGTACGGCTATTTCCGAAGCGGTGGAACTTGCGCTGCAAACGCCTAATTGTAAATATACATTGGGCAGCGTATTGAACCATGTTATGCTACACCAGACAGTTATCGGTTTGGAAGCGGAAAAACAAATGGAAATGGCCGGCGAATACCCGGATGTGGTTATTGGTTGCTTTGGAGGAGGCTCAAACTTTTCAGGCATTAGCTTTCCGTTTCTTCGGCATAAATTAGTTGATGGTAAAGAGATACGTATTGTAGCCGCCGAACCGGCATCGTGTCCGAAACTGACGCGCGGCGAGTTCCAGTATGACTTTGGCGATGAAGCCGGTTATACTCCGCTGATACCTATGTTTACATTAGGGCATAACTTCTCTCCAGCCCATATCCATGCAGGAGGATTGCGTTATCATGGCGCCGGTTCGATTGTGAGCCAGCTAAGGCAAGACGGATACGTGGAAGCGGTTGATGTTGAACAATTGGATACATTCGAGGCAGCGGTTTTATTTGCCCAGGCCGAAGGCATTATTCCTGCACCCGAATCTTCCCACGCCATTGCGGCAGCTATTCACGAAGCCAGGCAAGCAAAAGAGGAAGGCAAACAACGTACGATATTATTCAATCTCTCAGGTCATGGATTGATAGATATGGCTGCTTATGATCAATACCTGGCAGGCGATTTAAGTAATTATAAATTGACCGATGAAGAAGTGTCGGCTAATCTTTCCGGTTTAGAGAAAATCATTTGATTCCGATCCTTCTGCTTATAAATAGAAAATGGTGCAACAATGAAGATTCACATCTTCATTGTTGCACCATTTTCTACTGTTTATTGTATTATGAAAAGATCGAATCATAGCTTGAAGCAGGCGAAATCATCTCCTGAACATTCAAACTGTAATCCTTTTTCTTTTTATCCCACATTCCATAGGTAGTGTGGATATCTCCCGTTTCATTGTCGTATTCATAAGAAATCAGGAAAAACGGCTCCCAGCTATCTGTGGATTTATCCCATTTACAAGCTTTCTTCACAGCCACCTTACCCTCTTCATTGTAAGTGAAATCGTACTTCAATTGCTTGTTTAGAAGCCCGTTTTCGTTAGTAAAAACGGTTTTCGACACTATTTTCCCATTTTCTTCTTTCGTGTCGTACATATAATTCTTGGGAGAAGCAGCATTCATAGCCAGAGTGCATACAAAGACAAAAATAAATCCCAAAACACTTTTAGTTAATAATAATGTTTTCATTTCAATTTTATTTATAGGGTTTCATGTCATTTTGATGCAAAGTAAGATGCTTTTCCCGGATTAAAAAAATATTTTCTGACATTTTGATAGCGGAAAGGGCATATTTAACCAATATAAACAAATGGGCCATTCGAATGCAAAACAGGGAAGTTACGATTTGAATCGGTGGCTACCGGATCAAATTATTTCGGAATCAATATCTTCGGGGAGTTCTTCAAATTCGTGGCTTTCGGTTGTTTCGCCATTTAGTTTTTTCTTTAATTCGGAGACGGTTTCCCGAAATTCTTTGTCGAGGCGAAGTTTTCTTATAGCCATCTTGGCTGCATTTTGTTGTGATTCTTTCTTGGAATAACCGATTCCAACCCCTATTTGATGATCAAATAACGTTACACATGTTTGGAATACAGGATTTCCTTTGTTATCAACAAAGGATTCTATCAGGTCGAAAGTAATCTCTATTTTGTTTTTCTGGCTCCATTCAATGAGGCTCGACTTGAAATTTACTTCTTTCCTGGCTAATTTATCTATGTCAAGGTTTTTCTTAATAACCACATCTTCTATGAATTTATAACATTTCCGGTAGCCCTGGTCAAGGTATATCGCCCCGATTAATGCTTCCAGCGCATTGCCATATAAGTGGTTATTATGAGAACTGAGTTTGGCGGAGTAGACAACTAATTTTTGCAATCCGAGGTTGATTGCTATACGGTCAAGGTTATCGCGTTGCACAATTTTGGAACGTGTGTTGGTGAGAAAACCTTCCCGTTTGTTCTTGAAATGTTTATATAAAATGTCTGCCACAACGGCGTCAAGGATAGCATCTCCAAGAAACTCCAGACGTTCATTATTAAGCCATCGCCCGTTGCCTGCTTCTATTGAAGAAGATTTATGCAGAAAGGCCTGCTCATACAAACTAATATCATCGGGATAAAAACCGGAAAGCTTATATAAAGACAAATAAGGCTCCTTACCTTTATTTTTAAGGAGCCTTATTCTTTTATATAATCGCTTGAACACTTTAAAAAAACGGTTATCTGACGAATTTCTTTACAATTACGCTTGCATTATGCCCACCGAAACCAAAGGTGTTGGATAAGGCTGTATTTATTTCTCTTTTTTGTGCTTTGTTAAATGTAAAATTCAGCTTATAATCTATTTCCGGATCGTTGTCGCCTTCCTCGTGATTAATCGTAGGAGGAATAACGCCTTCTTTCACTGTCAGGATGCAGGCAATCGCTTCCAATGCCCCGGCTGCTCCTAAAAGGTGCCCGGTCATAGACTTTGTAGAACTGATATTCAGGTTATAGGCATGTTCGCCAAATACATCTTTAATAGCTCTCGCTTCCGATATATCGCCCACAGGGGTAGAGGTTCCATGTACATTAATATAATCAATATCTTCCGGTTTCATCCCTGCATCTTCCAATGCGTTTCTCATTACCAGCTTAGCGCCTAACCCTTCAGGATGCGAAGCTGTCAGATGGTAGGCATCGGCCGACATACCTGTTCCTGCTATTTCACAATATATTTTAGCTCCTCTTGCTAAAGCATGTTCCATTTCTTCAAGCACTAAGCAAGCCGAACCTTCGCCTAATACAAATCCATCCCGGCTCAGGCTAAACGGGCGCGAAGCCGTATGGGGCGAATCATTACGGGTAGACAGGGCGTTCATCGCATTAAAACCGCCTATGCCTGCTGCCGAAACAGCCGCTTCCGCGCCGCCGGTAACAATCACGTCTGCTTTTCCTAAACGGATATAATTGAACGCATCGGAAATAGCGTTGGTAGAAGACGCGCAAGCCGAAACAGTGGCAAAGTTTGGCCCTCTGAATCCGTATATCATGGAGATTTGCCCGGCAGCAATATCGGAAATCATCTTAGGAATGAAAAAAGGATTAAAACGCGGCCCTCTTTCCTCGTCGTAACCCTTTACTTCGTCTTCAAATGTTTTGATACCGCCGATACCGGATGCAAAGATCACTCCGATACGGTCCAGGTTTTCTTTCTCTGTATCCAAGGCCGAATCAGCGATTGCTTCTTTGGCTGCGTTTAATGCTAACAGGGTATAGCGATCGCATTTACGTACTTCTTTCCGGTCCATAACTTGTAACGGATCAAAGTTTCTCACTTCACAAGCGAAATGCGTTTTAAATTTTTCTGCATTAAACTGAGTGACAGGCCCGGCTCCACTCCTGCCGTTAATAAGACCCTCCCAAGTGTCTGAGAGGGTATTACCAAGCGGAGTTATAGCTCCAAGGCCCGTCACCACAATTCTTTTTAATTCCATACGTTGAAATAAAAGTGGATTACTTCGCGTTTGCTTCGATATAAGCGATAGCGTCGCCTACGGTTGCAATTTTTTCTGCTTGATCATCGGGGATTGAGATGCCGAATTCTTTTTCGAATTCCATAATCAACTCTACTGTATCAAGAGAGTCTGCTCCTAAATCATTAGTAAAGCTGGCTTCGTTAGTAACTTCTGTTTCTTCCACACTTAATTTATCAACGATAATAGCCTTTACTCTGGACGCAATTTCAGACATAACTTTTCAATTTAGATTAATAAATTAGAATATACTTTTTAAATTTGCAGTGCAAAGGAAAGCATTTTTTATGTTACAAAACAAATATATGAGCTTAAAAATGTACGGAACTTGCACATTTCCTTCTTTCGTGTGCATTTAAACAATTGAAATAATGAAGAACATCGCTATTTTCGCTTCCGGCTCCGGAACAAATGCCGAAAATATTGCCCGGTATTTTGCAGGCAGCACAACGGTTAACGTATCCGTCGTCTTATCTAATAACAAGAAAGTCAAAGTGCATGAACGTGTAAACAGGCTGGGTATTCCTTCATTTGTGTTTACGCGGGATGAATTTGCAGAAGGGAAGCCTGTCATTGATAAACTTACCGCATACAAGGTAGACCTTATCGTATTGGCCGGCTTTATGAATAAAATCCCGGATACATTATTAAAGGCCTTTCCCGGTAAGATTATAAACATTCATCCGGCGCTGTTGCCCAAGTATGGAGGAAAAGGCATGTACGGCATGCACGTACACGAGGCGGTGGTAGGCGCCGGCGAGAAGGAGACGGGTATTACCATACATTATATAAATGAGCAGTACGACGAGGGGGAGATTATTTTCCAGGCTACCTGCCCCGTCATTCCTTCAGACGCCCCCGGAGATGTAGCGGCCAAAGTGCATGCGCTGGAATATGAACACTATCCTCCCGTAATAGAACGTTTGCTTACCGGGCGTTAGTTGTAATTGGTATTGATATAGTCCATAAAATCAAACTCTTTTTCCAATTCGGGTTTGCCTATTTGTTCCGCTACCGTATGGATAATAAGCGGTTCGGGATGGAGTACGAATTTATCGATAAAGGCGCCTATTTCGTCTAAATTATAGCGCATGGGCGAACCGGCTATTTCATGCGCGGCATTTTCCGCTTCATAGAAATAATAGGGCGATTGCATTTTTTTCAATTGCCCGGCTATATAGTTGGAACCATATAATCCGGCGTCTCCCAGCAAGGCCTTATTAAAAGGAACATTCTTGTCGGCGTCTCCATGAAAAAACTGGATGGGAGACGGATTTACCGGCCACGTCAAATCGCCGCTTCCGTTAGCGACAGCGCCGGCAAAAGCGATAATTCCCCCATAGCGGAAACCGCCGGGCAACCGCTTGGCCAATTCCGCATTATTACATATCATATATTCGCCTTGCAATGCGGTTACGGCTCCCGCGCTTGAACCGTTGGCTATGATTTTGGTTTTATCAATTCCCCACGCTCCGGCATGTTCGTAAACGAAAGCGGTTGCATCAAACATATCCTCTACAGCCATCCGGATTGCATCAAGTAATGCCCCAACGATATCGGCAGGATTGGATACACCCCTGTCTTTTATGTCTTTCAATCCCAGGCGATAGTCAATGCCAATTCCCACATATCCTTTCTCCGCCAGTTTTTTAAGATACGCTACATTATATTCCTCCGTTCGCGCTCCCCCCACAAAGCCGCCTCCAAAAACAAACAAAACGCAAGGTTTATTTATCTCTTTGGATGGAATATCATACTTGTCAAGCCGTAGCGTATCAGTCCCTTTAATAGAAAAAACAAACGTTTGTTTCTCTATTTCTACAGCTTGGGGAACTGTCTGTTTTGTACAGGAAGATATAAGAACGGCAACAAACAAAAACAGGATGTATTTCTTCATGGCAAACCGGATTTAAAAAGTTCAGGTGCAAATATAGTATTTTATTCAATACGGATATTCTTCCGGTAATTCAACAGTCGCCGATTGTTGAATTTGTGGGTAAGTTTTGTAAAAGGCTCGACAATTTCTTAAAGACATCGGAGAATATCCTCTAATACTTTTACTCTTAAGTTTTTATACATCTCATCTATGAGCTTTTCCCCGCTGAATCGCTGGCTATTAATAGCCTGAGTTTGGAATAAGCGTATCCGTATGTAACGATGTTATGCATCCGTAAGCGAATCATCTGGTTGTTTTGTTGCCGGCATGATGAATAAGTAATCATAAGTTCCCAGCCTTTTCCATTGCTCACAATTGTGACTGGGGTCAGTCACCCTCGTGACAGGATTCGCTCACAACTGTGAACGGATCCTGTCACGAGGGTGAGCGGCGGAAAACATAGTGGGAAAAGCCTGAAATCTACCGGAAGCCATCAATAGAATAACGAGATTAATTTAGAAAAGAATAATTATTCCTTAACAATAAATATTAGTTGTAATAAAAATTTGCATTAAAAGTTGTTTATATCATAAAAACATATATCTTTGCGTTGTTGTAGCTGTATTGCGGACACGTATTCTTGTTTTGTTATATGGCTGGGTCGTTTAAGCATAAATTTTTAACTTGCAATATACTTTGTTGTAAAGCATTATTATGGAACAATTTGAACTAATTAAAGGGCAGTACGCTGCCATTACAAATCCCTACTCTCATCTTATATCAATAAGATATAAATGTCTGAAAATCGGAGTTTATTCCGCATATAATCAAATAATTATGATGTTTAACTAATTCGATTATGCCTATGATGTAAGTACGTATGCTTTTTTATTAATGTGAGAGACGGATAGAAATATCCAAAATGTATAACCTTATTAAACTAATTAAATGAAGAAAGTATGAGAAAATTTTCTTTAAACAAACAGGTAAAAGAGAGTGGGATGCCGAATCGCATCAAACACTTGTTAATCTTATTGTTGTGTGCGACCACAACATTTGCTCAAAACGTAACGGTAACAGGGAAAGTTATTGATAACACAGGAGAAACTTTGATTGGGGTAAACGTGACGGTAAAAGGAACAACTATCGGAACCATCACAAATGTAGATGGCGGATACACGTTGGATATCCCGGGCAATCAGTCTATTTTGGTTTTCTCTTATGTTGGTTATATAACACAGGAAATTACTGTGGGCAATCAAAGGAGAATCGATGTTACTTTGCTGGATGATTCGCGGGCTTTGGACGAAGTCGTAGTGGTAGGTTATGGCGTGCAAAAGAAGGAAACTGTGACCGGTTCCGTATCCTCTGTACAGGGCGCCGATCTGTTAAAATCTCCGGCTACCAACCTGTCCAACTCCATTGCAGGACGCTTGACGGGGGTTTCTACTTTCCAGCGTACCGGAGAGCCTGGATACGACGATACAACCATTCGCATCAGGGGCGCAAACACACTCGGAAATAACGACCCACTGATTGTAATTGACGGGGTAGCGGCAAGAGCTGGCGGATTAGGCCGCTTAGACCCGAACGAAATAGAAAGCATGTCGGTATTGAAAGACGCATCGGCTGCTATCTATGGCGCGCGTGCCGCCAATGGCGTAATCCTTATCACTACCAAGAAGGGAAAAACAGGGAAACCCAAGCTGACGTATTCGTTCAATCAGGGTTTTGGAACGCCCAATATGCTTCCCAAAATGGCGGATGCCGCTCAGTATGCCGAATTGCGTAACGAATTGATCGTTAATGAAGGTACGCAAAACCCGAAGTATGGAGAATCCATCCCCCTTCCCCCCTGGAAAACACAGGAAGAAATCCAGAAATATCGCGACGGTTCCGACCCTTGGCGATACCCCAACACCGACTGGGTAGAGGCTACGTATGCCGACTGGTCGCCGCAGCGCACCCATACAGCCGATTTGGAAGGCGGAACGGATAAAATGTCGTATTATGTAAACTTCGGGCATCGTTTTCAGGATGGATACTGGAAAAGGTCTGCCAACAACTACAAACAGTACAACCTCCGCATGAATATTGATGCCGAATTAAACGACTTCGTAAAAGTGGGCGTTAACTTAATGGGACGTCAGGAAAACAGAAACTTCCCCAGTCAAGGCGCTGGCGACGTGTTATGGTTCACCGTAAGAGGACGTCCTACCGACCCGGCCTTCTGGCCGAACGGACTGCCCGGCCCGGCGCAGGAATACGGACGAAACCCGGCAGTAGCCGCTTCGGATATAACCGGATATGACAGAGACAAACGTTATTACGTGCAGACAAATGCGTTTGCCGAAATCACACAGCCTTGGATTGAAGGGTTGAAACTGAACGTAAATATCGCTTACGACAAGTTTCTTGCCCAGCGAAAAAAATGGTTCCAACCTTGGACGCTCTATTCTTGGGACGGCACATCATTGGAAGCAGACGGCGTAACCCCGAAGCTAAGTGGCGGCTTAAACTATCCCAGCCATGCAGACCCCCGGTTAGACATGTATTCGGAAGACCAGACCAACTTAGTGGCAGGCGGTATTCTGAGCTATGACAAAACATGGGGAAATCACGGCATAAACCTGCTGGTCGGCACGGAAAAGGATCAGTCCGACAATGAATACTTCACGGCCATGCGCCGGTATTACCTGGCAACAGCCGTGCAACTGTTCGACGCCGGCGGCGATAAGGAAAAGGATTCATCAAGCAAGAGCAACGACGAATGGAACAAAAACTGGAAAAGAGCCCGTATGAACTATTTCGGACGTATCGCTTATAACTATCAGGAAAAATACCTGGCCGAGTTTGTTTGGCGTTACGATGCTTCGTATATGTTTCCCGAAGACAATCGCTATGGATTCTTCCCCGGCGTATTGCTGGGCTACCGCATATCGGAAGAAAACTTCTGGAAAGAAAACCTCTCCTTTATCGACTATTTCAAGATTCGCGGGTCGTGGGGGCAGATGGGTAACGACCAGGTATACTTTGACGATAAGTTGCAGGAATTTCAATATATGGCAACCTACAAGTATGCGTATGGCTATATTATTGACGGAGCCGACCAAAAGGGTCTTGAAATTAGCCGATTCCCGAATACTAACATCACATGGGAGGTGGCCAACAATTCAAACGTGGGGATTGAACTTCGCACCCTCAAAAATCGTTTATCACTGGAAGGCGATTATTTCAACAACAAGCGTTCCAATATCTTGTGGAGAAGAAATGCTTCCATCCCTCAAACAGCAGGGTTAACACTGCCGGCTGAAAACATAGGTGAAGTAGAGAACAAGGGGTTCGACATGAAACTTGAATGGAGTGACCGGGTTGGAAAGGATCTCAGCTATCGTGTGTCGGGCACTGTATTGTACAGTAAAAACAAAATCACGTATTGGGACGAAGCGCCGGGAGCGCCGGAATGGCAGAAATCAACAGGACATTCCTTTCCGATTGATATCAACAATCCGGGACAAAGTTTATATTATGTGTTCGACGGCGTGTTTAAGGATTGGGACGAAATCAATAATACGGCCAGCCGTCCGAATTATGATGGAATCACTACAGATAAAGGCCTTCAGCCCGGCGACATGAAATTCAAGGATATTAATGGCGATGGCGAGATAGATTCAGACGACCGCGTGCGGTATGACAGGAACAGAGACCCCAAATGGACGTATGCCTTCAATGCTTCTCTTCAGTGGAAGGATTTTGACTTGGCCATTTTATTCCAGGGCGCTGCAGACGCTTGGACGAAGGTATATTTTGACTCGGGCGAGATTGGCAACTACCATATTAGTATTTACAACAACCACTGGTCGGTAGATAATCCTACAGATAAGCATCCGCGCGTGCATGCCCGCGGAAAATATTACTGGGACAGCGGACAGGGACAATACAACACGTACTGGATGCGGAGAACCGATTATTTAAGATTGAAAAATATCGAAATAGGCTATTCCGTTCCCAGGCAAATCCTTGAAAAAACGAAATTCCTTTCGTATGTGCGTTTTTACCTGAACGGGAACAATTTGGTTACATTTACTGATTTTGATTATTTTGATCCGGAAGGAAGCACGGCAGCCGGTAACTTCATACCGCCTTCAAAAGTTATTAATTTTGGTTGTATGGTAACATTCTAAATAATACACATTATGAAACATAGCAATATTATAATCATTTTGTTTGCAACATTCTTGCTGAATGCCTGCAGTGATGATTTTATGAACATCAATCCGCCGAAAGAAATCACAGCAGACGCCGTATGGGCGGAAGGCGCTTTGGCGGAAGCGTATATGTACAATATTTACTTTGCTTTCCAAGACGCCGGATTTGCGGAAGAAACGCAAGGCTCGGCCACTGATGAAGCATTGTTTATCCACGGCAGGGAATATGTAGAATCAAATGCGGGCGCCCTGACCGACGCCAACCTTGCCTGGTTCGGCAAAACACAGGGAGGGCATCAATGGGAACGTTTGTATAAGAACATCCGTTCGTGCAACGATTTCATCGAAAACATAGACAATGCCACCTTTGAAGACAGCTACAAAGTGCAGTTGAAAGGCGAGGCCTATTTCCTTCGCGCTTATTTCTGCCACCGTTTATCCAGGGGCTACGGAGGAATTCCCCTTCAGCTAACCGTAACGCAGTTAGACGATCCCGACTTCACCATTGTCCGGTCTTCCTATACGGAAACGGTACAGCAGATTCTCAGCGATATTAACAACGCTGCCGAATTATTGAAGGATCGCACGTTTGCCAATACGCAGAAGGGACGCGCCACGCTGGCTGCCGTCCAGGCATTGAAAGTACGCGTGCTGACGGATGCCGCCAGCGATTTGCACGATCAGGCTACAGCTACGGCTAAAATACCGTCGCTGGCTTCCTACGCGAATAAAGAATTGTTATTCTACACGGAAGGTTCGCGCGAAGACAGGTGGAGGGCTGCCAAAAACGCCGCAAAAGCATTAATAGACAATCCCATGGGACATGGACTGTCAACGTATGGCGGCGATGGGTTGTTGGCCGAAGAGAAAGCGGATGCTATCTGGGAATTTTTCGGAAAAGAATCGGAAGAGCACATTTTCTCACGTTATTTTATTGAAACAAAAGATGAAAGCGGAACGAAAATGGCGCTGTTTAACGGACCTTCCGGCTATCACGCCTGGGGCGGTAATGTGCCTGTGCAGGATTTGGTGGATGCCTACCTGATGGCAGACGGTAGCAAATTCGACTGGAACAAACCGGAACATAAAGCAAATCCCTACAAAAATCGCGAACCGCGCTTTTATGCTTCCATCCTGTATGATGGCAAGCAATGGTATCAACGTCCGGCGGATTATGCTGCCATGGAACCCAGCGGTATGATACAAACCGGCTACTATCAGCTTGATCCGGCGGACGCCAAGGATGCCTATTGGGCAGGTATGGATACGCGTAGCGGCGGCGGCGAAACATGGAATGCCACCTATACGGGATATTATCTGCGAAAGTTTATTCACCCCAGAGAGGGAGACCATCGTAACAAGGTGACGTGCCTCTTCCCGTTCATTCGCTTCTCCGAAATCGTTTACGACTACGTGGAAGCTTGCATTGAATTGGGTGAACTGGATGAAGCCCGGAAATATTTCAATATGTTCCGCAAACGTGTAGGCCTGCCGGAAGTAACAACAACCGGCAAAGACGAATTACGCCGGTTATACCGTGAAGACCGCAGGTTGGAGTTTCTGATGGAAGAACATCGTTACTGGGATGTCCGCCGATGGATAATCGGAAATGAATGTCCGGGAATGAACAGTCTCTATGGAATAGAAATACTTGCCACGCTTAAACCGGGCGTTGGCAAACAGAGCAGCTATGTGCATGATGAAACCCGTTGGGATTACACCTATACACGGATTCCATTGGCACAGGAAAAGCGAGCATTTGTTGACAAAACATACTTCTTGCCAATCCACCGGGATGAAATGAACCGAAATGAAAAATTGATTCAGAATCCGGGATATTGATATTCCATAAAAATTTGTATATTTGACACGCTTAACAGAGGGCTGTGCTTAGACTTAGGTCCATAATAAGCACAGCTCTTTTTACTATACCTTATATATAATAGGAAAGCTAATTATTAATCTAAAATTTAATGAGGATGGAAAACAGGAAACTTAGAATGGGAATGGTTGGCGGAGGTAGCGACGCTTTTATTGGCGCTATCCATCGTTGCGCTGCTTTTTTGGATAATCAGATAGAATTAGTTTGCGGATGTTTTAGTGTGAACCCCGATATTTCTATCAGTTCGGGGCGTTCTTATTTCCTGCCGGAAGACAGGATATATAAAACATACCAGGAAATGTTTGAGCGCGAAGTAACCCTTCCCGAGGGCGAACGGATGGACTTCGTAACGATTGTAACTCCCAACAAATGGCATTTTGAACCGGCTATGATGGCGCTGGAAAGAGGATTTCATGTAGTGGTAGACAAACCGATTACCTTCTCGCTGGAAGAAGCTAAAGCGCTGCAAAAAAAAGTGGAAGAAACCGGATTGATACTGGCGCTCACACATGTTTACTCCGGTTATCCCGCCGTAAAAGAGGCGAAAGAACGGGTAGCCACAGGCGAGTTCGGTAAAATCCGCCGGGTATATGTTGAATATTCGCAAGGATGGCTGTCCGAGAGAATCGAATTACAAGGCGGCAATAATGCCGGCTGGCGTACAGACCCGAAACGTTCGGGCAAAGCCGGAGCGGTAGGCGACATTGGCACCCATGCCTGGCACCTGAGCGAATATATCACCGGACAGAAAGTGACCGAACTTTGCGCCGACCTGAAAGCGTTTGCCCCCGGCCGCCCGATAGACGATGACGGCGCTGCCTTTTTGCGCTACGATAAAGGCGCTACAGGCGTCCTTACCTGTTCGCAAATTGCAGCCGGCGAAGAAAACAAGCTTATCATCCGCGTTTATGGAGAAAAAGGAGGATTGGAATGGCGACAGGAAGAACCCAACAGCCTGTACCTGAAATGGACAGACAAGCCTAAAGAAATCGTAAGGGTGGGTAATAACGGCTTTATCGGCGACCTGGCGAAATACAATACCCGTACGCCGGGCGGTCATCCGGAAGGATTTATCGAATCATTCGCCAATATCTACCGGAATTTTGCCGCTACGCTCAGAAAAACAAAGAGCGGCGAAAAGCCTGCCGGAAAAATGCTCGACTTCCCCACGGTATATGACGGCGTAAGAGGAATGCAATTTATTGAAACCATGGTAGAAGCCGGATACAATGAAAAGCAGAAATGGCAAAAATGGATTGAATAACTAATGGAAAGACAATAAAAAAGTATACAAGGATAGATTTATTCGCAAAAACAGCATGTTTTTTATTTTATATTCGATAAAATATGCTACTTTTAGCGCTGATTTATAATCTGATCCTTATATACGAAAAAATAGTTGAGCATAAAAACGAAATGGTAAAGAACAAATCAACTCGCTACACACAATCCGAGAAGAAAAGTTTCTTTAGAAAGAAATCCTTCCTCTTTTTATCAGGAATCATTCTGGGAGCCGGCTGTATTGTTGGCGTATATCTTACTTCCGTATATTTTTCAACAGACGAATCGTGTATGATGTGCCATGTACACCCGCATGTGGAAAACAGTTGGAAATTATCCAAACATTATAATAACGGAAGCGGTACGAAGACGCACTGCATAGCCTGCCATCTTCCCCCGCAAACCCATACATGGGCGCATTATACGGCTAAAGCGAAGTTAGGGCTGCGCGATGTATGGGGCTACCTGGCGAAAGACAGCGCCGATTATGATTGGGACAGGATGTCGGAGTTGGAATATGCCGTTACATACATTCCGAACGAATCGTGTAAAGAATGTCATCATAATTTATTCCCGGAAGGCATTACGGCTGACGGCATTACGGCCCACCTGTATTATGAAGACAATGAGGAAAAGTTGGATTTACAATGTATCAGTTGCCATTTGGATGCCGGCCATTACAATCCGAATTACAGCCACGGCAAGCTAACCGGCGTCCCCGGCGCAACTGCAGGCTCGCAGGCAGTTGATCCGGCCCTGTTTTTCAAAACTCCCGCGGAAGTAACTTCCTTTACAAATTATACCGAGCAAATCCCCGGCACGATGGTATCTTTCAACATGATTGCCATTCCGGGCGGGACATTCCGGATGGGTAGCTCTGATAAAGAGCCTTTCCATAAAGCGGACGAACTACCTGTACGTAACATAACAATCAGCCCGTTCTTCATAGCTGAAGTGGAAGTAACGTGGGATCAGTATTGGGCGTTTTATGCCAATACGATGAGTGAAGGCCGCACGCCTCCCGAAGACGTTTATGCCAATAACAGCCGTCCGGATGTAGACGCCATATCAGGCCCTACGCCTCCGTTTGGATTCCCCGACCAGGGATGGGGAGGGGGGAGCCGCCCGGCTATAACCATGACGCATTACGCTGCGGAAACATTCTGCCAATGGCTTTCGTTGAAAACAGGTAAAAAATACCGTTTACCCACTGAAGCCGAATGGGAATATGCAGCCCGCGGCGGTACGGAAACCCCTTATTTCTTCCCGGGCAACCCGAGGAAGTTCTCGGATGAAGGATTCTGGCGCAAATTTATCAGCGCAGATACAGACCCTATCGGTTCGTATGTTATTTACAGCAAGAACAGTAGAAACAGAACGCAGGAGCCGTCGGAGGTAAACGCAAATCCATTCGGGCTTAAAAATATGTTGGGCAATGTAATGGAATATTGTGCGGATAAGTACGACCCCGAAGCCTATAGCAAAGGAGGAGAGAGCGCAGTAGACCCGGTAGTAACGGAAGGCGCCGAATGGGTGGTGCGCGGAGGTAATTATACCTCGGACGCGGCCAATCTTCGTGTAGCCGCCCGTGATTATACAAAACACGATGCGTGGCTGAAAACAGACCCGCAGCAACCTAAAAGCATTTGGTGGTATTCCGATATCCGTGGTATCGGTTTCCGCGTAGTATGTGAAGAATCATCAACACACTAATAAAGTATAATATCATGAAAAAAGAAATCAGTAGAAGATCATTTTTAAAAAGTTCAGCGATGGCCGGTGCAGTCGGCGCAATCGGAACAGGCAGCGCTGCTGCAGTATTATCCTCATGCGGCGGAGCCGGCGAAAGCGCCGCAGCCAGCAAGCCTCTGAAAGCTCCCGGTACTTATTATGTGCCTGACCTGGTAGACTTTGCCGCTGATGGGAAAGAATTAAAAGCCGGTATAATCGGTTGTGGCGGCCGCGGTTCGGGCGCAGCATTCAACTTCCTGAATGCAGCAAACGGCGTAACGATTACGGCGCTGGGCGACACGTTTAAAGACCGTGTAGACAATTTAGCCGAAAAATTAAAAGCAGACAAGGGCGTTGATATACCGGAAAACATGCGCTTTGTTGGTTTGGATGCTTATAAGGCTGTTATAGACAGCGGCGTAGATGTAGTTATTGTAGCTACGCCTCCTAATTTCCGCCCGATTCATTTCCAGTATGCAACAGAAAAGGGAAAACATTCTTTCCTTGAAAAACCGATTTGCGTAGACCCGGTTGGTTATCGTACCATCGTGGCAACTGCCAAACAAGCCCTGGCTAAAAACCTTTGCGTTATCACAGGTACGCAGCGCCATCACCAACGCAGCTATGTAGCCGCTTACCAGAAAGTAATGGACGGCGCTATCGGCGAAATCACTGGCGGTACGGTGTACTGGAACCAGTCTATGCTTTGGTTCCGCGAACGCCAGAAGGGCTGGAGCGATTGCGAATGGATGATTCGCGACTGGGTAAACTGGAAGTGGCTGTCAGGAGACCATATCGTAGAACAACATGTACATAACCTGGATGTATTCACATGGTTTACCGGTCTGAAACCTAAAACAGCCGTTGGTTTCGGTTCACGCCAGCGTCGTATAACCGGCGACCAATACGATAGTTTCAGTATTGATTTCGAAATGGAAAACGGGATACGTCTGCATAGCATGTGCCGCCAGATAGACGGATGCGTTAACAACGTAAGCGAATTTTTCCAGGGAACAAAGGGTAGTTTATCTACAGCAAATGGAACCGTTATCAAAGACCTTGCCGGCAACGAAATATGGAAATATGACTACGAAGCGGAAAAAGCGGCTACCAAGCAACAAGACCCATACACGCTGGAACATGTAAACTGGATTAACCATATCCGTGGCAACAAACCGATTGACCAGGCTTCCGAAACAGCCGTAGCTTGTATGGCTGCTATTATGGGGCGCGAATCGGCTTATACGGGCGAATTGGTTACATGGGATGCTATGACGGCTTCTCCTCTTGACTATCTGCCTAAAGATTTGAACATCGGCAAGATGGATATGAGCGGATTTACCGTTCCTGTTCCCGGGAAACCTCTTGCTAAAAAGGAATAACGTATGGCAATTGACAGAAGGAACTTTATAAAGACGTCTTTATCCGGCGCTGCTGTTGCTACAATGGGCGGGGGAACGGTTTTGGCCGCCTGCTCGGGCAAACCGGCGCAGGACGGCGCGGGCAAATCAGGGTCTTGCTGTGCAAACAGCAAGGCCGAACTGAAACTGTCCTTTCAGGAAGGAACCGCCCCGGGTAAGGACTTGAATGAAAAGTTTGATTATTTCGAGAAATTAGGCATTGTTGGTTTTGAACCGGGCGGCAGGGGATTAGCCGGACGGGTGAAAGAAATCAAGGATGCGCTGAAAGGCCGTAACATCAAAGTGAGCGCTATCTGCGCCGGTTTTGAAGGTTTCATTCTTTCTACCGAAGAAGCCGTTCGTAAACAGTGTATGGATACCATGAAAGAAATCATAACCGCAGCAGGCGAACTGGGGTCTACCGGCGTCATTATCGTGCCGGCGTTTAACGGCCAGAAACCCGCGATGCCGCATACGCAGGAAACGCGTGATTTCTTATGCGAGCAATTCGATATCATGGGTACATTTGCCCATGAACATGGCACTACCATTATTATGGAGCCTTTGAACAGGAAAGAAGCCTTCTATTTACGCCAGGTGGCCGACGCCGCTTCTATTTGTAGAGACATCAACAATCCGGGCGTTACCTGTCTGGGCGATTTCTGGCACATGACATGGGAAGAAACCTGCGATATGGGAGCCTTCCTGTCTGCCGGCAACTACCTGCAGCATGTACACATGGCAAGCCGTAAACGCCGGAGCATGCCCGGTGAAGACGGAGAGGCGGATAACTACGTCAGCGGATTCAAAGGCTTGAAAATGCTCGGCTATAACAAGTATGTAAGTTTTGAATGCGGATGCCAGGGCGACCGCGAGGTGGTACTGCCTGCCGCTGTGGAATTACTGCGTAAACAATGGGAAGAAGCTTGAAATGCCATTAGTTTATCCTACTATGCAAATGAGTGAAGTGGTGGAAGAACATCCTTCACTCATTCCTGTTATCAACCGGTTTGGCATTCGCTTAGGCTTGGGCGACAGCACGGTTAATGAAATCTGCACGAACTATCAAGTAGACACGGATTTCTTTTTAACGGTAATCAACACGTTTTTAAATGAAGAGTATTTCCCGGAAAAAAAACTACAGTCTTTCCATACCTCATTAATTATTGATTACCTGCAAAAAACGAATCATTATTACCGCCGGAACCAATTGCCTAATATAGAACGCCACCTTACTTATTTTATAAAGGTAAGTACGCCCGGTAACCAATCGCTCTCCTCGATAGGAAACTTTTTTGCCGAATGTAAGAAAGAGTTTGAAGCGCGTATGGATTATGATGAAAAGGTATGGTTTCCCTACTGCCTGGCTCTGAACGAAAAATGGCGCAAAAGCATGAACCGCCCTGTTCCGCAGGCGTCTTCCCCGCAGCAGGAAGATAATCTGGAGGCATTGCTTGCCGACTTGAAAAAGATTATGGTAAAACACCTTTCGGGTACATACGATGAAAACCTCTGCTATGCTGTTATTATCGCCGTAAATAACCTCCAAAAAGATATTAAACAACAGAATCGTATTCGCTACCGTATACTTGTCCCCATGATAACAATGATGGAGAAACATTGCCAATAACCGGTTCTACAGATGCAGAAAACAAGGCAAATAGCGATCGTCCTCCCCGACACCTTACAGAGCGCCGGCTTGCAAAGTTTGCTGACGGATTATTTCCATCCGGTAGAGATTGCCGGTTTTCCTTCTTTTGAATCTATGGCCTCGGCAAACAACGACGCGTATGATTATTATTTCACCCTGCCGGAAATATTTGTATTAAACGCCGACTTCTTTCTCCCCCGCAAAGCGAAGACCGTTTTGTTAATCAGCCGGGATGCAGCCATTGCCTCCGGAAACAACCTGAATATACTTGCCACGCAGGAAGACATCATCCGGAACCTGCAACAGCTGTTCGCTTCCGAAAGAAATAACCCAACGGACGAAAAAAGCAAAGAACTATCCTCCCGCGAAACAGACGTACTCAAATGTATCGTACAGGGGCTTACCAATAAAGATATAGCCGACGCCCTGAATATCAGTTTAAACACCGTACTCACCCACCGCAAAAACATAACCTCTAAACTCGGCATAAAAACCGTTTCCGGCCTCACCTTCTATGCCATAATGAACGGGCTGGCGTAGTATGGAATGAACAGGGGGAAGAACAAGCCTTCCCTCCTTAATCATAAAAACCTGGCGTATTCATTTCCGGGAAAAAACCGCTATTCCATCAATACCGGGTCTCCCACTCCGGTAAAGGGCTCACCTGCAAAAATCTGTGTTTGTGATATAGGTTGTAAATATTTGCAGGGGTCAAAGTTGGGTTAAAAAGTTCTTCAATCCGAACCTACTCGGGTGTACGACAAAATTCCCTGCAGACCCAATCCCGGCGTTTTTTTATGCAGCAGGAGATTTGGACGCATCCCCCGCCGGTGTCGGGGGCCGGGCTTTCCGGTGCAAGTCC
>JAIRKZ010000151.1 GCA_031259845.1 Tannerellaceae bacterium
TGCCTTCAAACAGCTCGCTTCTTTTGCGATACGAGCCAGCGGGATTTTATCAGCGACTCTTTCACCGGCGGCACAGCGAACAGTTCTGTCGTTGTCATTCAGCACTATATCTGCCAGTACGTCTTGGGCGGTGATTCTTTTAACGGCGGCACGGCGAACATCACTGTTGTTGTCATTCAGCGCTATATCTGCCAGTACGTCTTGGGCGGTGATTCCTTCAACAGCGGCACGGCGAACATCGCTGTAGTCGGCATTCTTCGCTATATCTGCCAGTACGTCTTGGGTAGTGATTCTTGTAACGGCGGCACGGCGAACATCGCTGTCTTTGTCATTCTTCGCTATATCTGCCAGTACGTCTTGGGTAGTGATTCTTGATACGGCGACACGGCGAATATAACTGTAGTAGGCATTCTTCGCGATATCTGCCAGTACGTCTTGGGCGGTGACTCTTGATACGGCGGCACAGCAAATATCACTGTCGTTGGCATTCTTCGCGATATCTGCCAGTACGTCTTGGGCGGTGACTCTTGATACGGCGACACGGCGAATAGCGCCGTCGTTGGCATTCTTCGCGATATCTGCCAGTACGTCTTGGGCGGTGACTCTTGATACGGCGGCATAGCGAATATCGCTGTATTTGGCATTCTTCGCTACATCTGCCAGCAGGTTTTGGTCAGTCAGTCTTTCAACGGCAGCTTCGCATGCCTTCTTACATCGCGCTTCTTTTGCGATCTGATTCAGTATGGCTTTATCTTCAATCTTCTCTACTTCTTCTACGGCTTCTTCCCAATCTTCACTGTCCCACAGGGGTCTGGATAATTCCATAGTTGTTTTTCCTTTTGGGCTGAGTTTGATGGTATATGTGGTGTCGTGGTTAGAATCGTCATGAACTGTTACAAAACCAACAGACTGGTAAGTCCATTGACATTGTGCCAATATCGCTTTTGCATGCTTATGGATAGCGGCCTTTAAATTCTTCGATTCAACAGTCGCAATTGTATGTTTATTGCGGATATTAAAGGCGGTGGCATTGAGGTTTACTTCTGATATTAACGCCCCGCTAATTTTTCCTTCTGAATTAGTCCTGAATATAACATTTGTATTTAGAAATGGCTGCAATATTTGTTTTTGCTTAAGACCTATATCAGAAAATTCCTTTTCAAAAGCCTGACATACCCGAAACTCTGCTAAGCAGCATGTTAATAAGGACATAATTAATGTTATAGATTTATAATTTTTCAACTCGCATACTTCTATGTACTTAATTGTCGTATTTAAATTGCCACTGTTTGTTGGTCTTTGGCTAACCTTTAATAACACTAATGTGTGTTTTTTGAACTTAATATTTTCAACTGAAACGTTTTTGATTTGAGTTACTTGTAGCATAATGATTTTATTTGTAGATATATTAGTCAGCGGCACGGCTTTTTGATTGATTATTTTTGTTGGGAATGAGTCCCGTTACATTGCTCTAATTTGTATGCAGACTTACAACCGCTGCATTCTATCGCTTCTACGGCTTTTTTCCAATTTTCACAGTTCCACAGGGGTCTGGGTGATTTCTTCATTCTCTTTCCTTTTTTTATTGTTTTTTCGCTTGCTAAGATAAGACTTATTTTTAAACCATACACAGTTTTTAAGATTTTCTCATTTTGGGGGAAGAGGCTATCCGGCGTATTTGCATTTCTGCTTATTTTCTCTTTCGGGCAAAAAAAAATGTCAAAAACGGTGAATATCCGAATTATTTCATATCTTTACCGACAATAGTAAACAGTCTTAAAAAGACTTATAATTCACGAACGTATGAAAATAGAAAAAATCAGGCAGGCAAGCCTGCACAACGAAGAGTGGTTTAAATTTTATACGGAATTTAAAGCCGCCGTTACGCATTTCAACAAAGTAACGCTTGGCATAAAGGATTTGTTCGACAGGATTGAACTGCTCTGTCAAAAGGCAGACGAATTGCTGGTGGTAGTAAGGAAAAGTATTTATACGGAAGAGATTGAAGAGGCTGTAAGGAAGCGCAACGAATTTTTCCGCGGATTTTTCAATGTAGTTAAGGGCTTGCAAAAACTGCCCGCCGGCGACAAGCAAAAAGCGGCGGAACAGCTATTCATTCTGCTCGACAGAGGCTACAAAAAGCCTGTCCTCCAGGGAACTTATGCCGAACAATCCGCCTCTGTTTACAATCTGCTGCAAGACCTTCAAGGGGCATACGCCGCCGACATTACGTTGCTGGCGCTTACCGAATGGGTAACTACCATAAGCCAGGCCGAACAGGAATACCTCACCCTCGCTGCCGGACGGGCAAGGGAAACCGTGGAAAAACCCCAGGAAGACCTGAGGAAGATACGCCGGCAGGCAGACGTTCTTTACAATGCGACAGCAACTTACCTGGATGCGCGGCTCACGGCAGACGGACTGGGAGGCGACATCGTAATAGACCCCAGGGAACTGGACGATGAAGTGCACATAGACGGCGAAGACGAACCAGGGGGATTTCACGAACTCCACGGAAACATAATCTATAACTTTGTTATCACCTGGAACGTAATCGTAAAAAAATACCACGCCATCCTGGCGCAACGCTCCAGCCGCCGGGCCAAAAGCGAAGAATCGAAGGAAGAAGAATCCTGATTCGAAGCAAGAGACCGGCCAAAGACGGGCAGCCAAACCTCATCCGGGGTAAGGCTGCCCGTCTTTGTTTCCGGCCTTGCCTGAACTGTGACAAGGATAAAAACAGTTCTAAAACTCCCTGCCAGCATTATGACAAGGGTGAAAACAGTTCTAAAACTCCTTGCCAGCATTATGACAAGGGTGAAAACAGTTCCAAAATGCTTTGCCAATAGTATGACAAGGGTGAAAACAGTTCTAAAACTCCCTGCCAGCATTATGACAAGAGCAAAAACAGTTCTAAAATACCTTGCCAATAGTATCCCAAAATGTCCATCAGAAAATTGTTTTATCGAGATTCCTGTCAGGGCTCTTACCTAACGATAAATATATATTGTTTATAAATAAATATTTATTATCTTTGCAGTATAATCTATAATTCATAAAATCATCATGAAAAAAGTTTCAATCGTATTTCTTCAGGCAGTAGTTGTGCTTACCGGCATGGTGGCGCTTGCTGTTTTGATTTGGTTTCCCTTAACCGAGGGAAGAGCCACGAACCTGGACTTGTTTAGCATTTACTTTGACAAGTTCATTTTGTATGGATATGCAGCATCCATCGCTTTTTTCGTTGCGCTGTACAAGGCATTCAAATTACTTGGATACATCGGACAAAATAAAGCTTTCTCCTCAAACTCCGTAAAGGCTTTAAAGAGCATAAAGCATTGTGGAATCTTACTAAGTATTTTAATTGTGGCCGCAGGATTATACATAAGGATATTCCATAGTAAAGAAGACGATCCTGCGGGCTTTCTTACCATTTGTATGGTGGCTGCTTTTGTTTCTGTCGTAGTTGCAACCGCTGCGGCAATAGTTGAAAAAACAGTGCAAAACGCCGTAGATATAAAATCGGAAAATGATTTAACAATTTAAAGCCATGTCAATTATTATAAACTTAGACGTGATAATGGCAAAGCGAAAAATTTCGCTGAATGAACTTTCTGAAAGAGTTGATTTAACATTATCTAACCTTTCTATCTTGAAGACAGGTAAGGCGAAAGCAATTCGCTTTAGCACCTTAGACGCAATTTGTAAAGCATTAGACTGCCAGCCGGGTGACATTTTAGAATATGCAGACGAAAAAAGAACAGCGAAAGAATAATATCAGGAAGGAGATTATCCTGTCATTTTTTTATCCATTTCAATGCTTGCCCGTTATTCGTTTTTACATCAATCAAGCGTGAAGGAAGCATAAACAAGTACGAAATCATTATCTACCAGGTAAGATAACGAACAGGAAGCGGCTTGGGGGGTACGGGTTTCCGTTATGGTTAAGCTGCCGGATTGGTTATAGGGGAATGGGGCTACGCGTATATGTTTTGCGAAATCCACCTCGTTTTGTCCCAGCATTTTAAATAAGGCTTCTTTGGCGCACCAATAGATAAGCAAATGGGCTGCTTCGTTTGCCGGGTCTATATGGCTGTCTTCTTCCGGGCTTATAAAACGGCGGCGTACGTTTAAGATACGATTGGCGCGATACTCAATATCAATGCCGGCCGGAGGTTTTTCCAGCAACAACACGGCTACATAACCTTTTGTGTGGGAAATGCTTATACATAAATCTTTTCCGGGCAGGAAAGGGGCGCCGCTGGCATGATAAGCAATAAGGGTTTCTTCGCCCAGCAATTCTTTCAGCAATACGCGCACAGCCAACCATTCCGTTTTCCGGCTTTCCGTATGTATTTCTTCCGGGAAAAGAAAGTTTGCCGGCGTTTGGGTAAGGAGGGAAAGTAATTCGTCTGCGCTTTCGTTTACTTTCCAAACGCCCATAAGGGGAACTGTCCGTTTTAGATAGAGAGGCATGGCTACTTCCAGTTAAAAGATTGGATGAGTTCTATAATATCATTTTTCAGGTAGTGCGTAACCGGGGCAATCGAATCGCCATTCGGGCGCCGGTTGTAGAACAAAGAACCCCTGAAAAAGTTATACATGCTGTCTGTCAGCGTAAACTGGACAGGCGAAACAGACGCTCCGTCCAACTGGTACACACAGGCATACACCCGTTTCCCCGGATTATTGTATGCCTGCTCCGTAATGGAATGAGCGTCTTGCGACTGCCTGACCACCAGCCTGCGCGACTCTTCCATAACGACGCCCAGCGCGGAAGGTTGTATACTCAGGTAGCTGCAATAGATTTTCGCGCCCAATGAAGGATAAGACAAATTAATCCATCCTGCGGAATCGCCGGCGGGCGGAAGTTCTATTTCCGGCAAAGAAGATATATTAAATGTATAAGGCAATTCATCCAGCGGTAATGCCCGGTAAGACGGAGCAGGGGGGTCAATCCGGAGATAGCCCCGCGGTTTCGGCGTGTATTCCGAACAGGATAAGCATAGGCCCAACAAAAAGGCCCCTACCGGTATTGCCAATCCCGGCATCATTAGCTTTCTTTTTTTTCTGAACCGGAAATTCTTGTAAACTTAACCTTTAGAATACGATGGTTGTCTACTTCCAATACCTGGAAACGATAGCCGTTATATTCTATAACTTCCTGCGGTTCGGGGAAATCTCCTTTCAGTTCAAGCAACAGGCCGGCCAAGGTTTCTACTTCGTCTGTCAATTCCTTAAACTCAGACGGGTCGCAACCAATCACATGGAAAAAATCCATTAATGGAATTTTAGCTTCAAAGATCAGGCTGCCATCGGCCAGGCGGATAAATTGCCGTTCTTCTTCATCATATTCATCGGATATATCGCCCACTATTTCTTCCAGAATATCTTCCATGGTTACAATACCGGATGTTCCGCCAAATTCGTCTATTACAATAGCCATCTGGATTTTATTTATACGAAACTCTTCCAGCAATTCGTCAATCTTTTTTGTTTCCGGCACAAAATAAGCCGGGCGAATCACGCTTTGCCAATGAAAGGTATCCTGTTTATCAATATAAGGAAGCAAATCCTTTATATAAAGGATTCCCTTGATGTTATCTTCCGTTGCAGTAAAAACAGGGATACGCGAATAGCCCGAATCAATAATTATCCGTATTACATCACTAAAGGGAGTCTGTATTTCTATATCCTCCACATCTAAGCGGGAGGTCATAATTTCGCCGGCAGTCTTATTATAGAACTTTACGATCTCTCCTATCATTTCTTTTTCTTCCGGCATTTCTTTCGATGTCAATTCTATTGTTTTGGATAATTCGTCAACAGATATTTCATGCTTCTTCCTTGTCAACGCGTTATTTATTAAGGAAGCCGGTTTTGCCAATAATTTGGATAGCGGGCGGCAAACAATCTCCATACCATTTATCACCCAAGCTGCTTCACGCGAAAAACGCAATGGATTTTTCAGGGCTTTTACTTTAGGTATAATCTCTCCGAAAAGCAACAAAAGGAACGCCGGTATTACTATCCGAAGAAGAACCCCCACCCATGGGGCGAATGAAAAATCAATCATACGGCCTATAATACAAGCGCATATCAGCACAATCGTGACATTGGCAAAGGTATAAATGATAAAAATAGTAGTAAGAAGATACCCGGAGCGTTTCAGCAAATGGGCTATAACCGGATCGGAAGGATGCCTCTTCTCTTTGATTTCATCTATATCGGCCGGGCTGAGAGAGAAAAAAGCAACTTTCGCCGCCGATACGAAACCGGATATACATAATAACAGTATGGCAATACACAAGCCCGTTAGCAGCCTTACTAACAATTGTATGGTTTCCTGATCTAATAATCCCGATAAAAAATAGTCTGAGTCCAAAGCGAACCGTATTAGTTAAACAATATCAGAATGGAAGGTCGTCTGCGTCAGACGTCTCCAAAGGTTGATCTGGTTGGGAATGTGGCGTATGCGAAACCGGGGGCGTTGTTTGAGGTGTACCGGCCGTCTGCGTAGCAGGCTGTGCTTCTTCACGCTTTCCAAAACTGAAAAATTCTACCCGGTCGGCATAAATTTCCGTTACATAACGCTTAACGCCCGCCTGGTCGTCGTATGTACGGGTACGGATTTTTCCTTCCACATACAAACCGGATCCTTTTCTTACCCATTTTTCCACAAAGGCTACCTGGTCTCTCCTGACAACTATATTATGCCATTCCGTACGCTCGGGAACAACCGTACCGTTTGCCAGCGTATATCCTCTTTCCGAAGTAGCTAATGGGAAATTTGCCACCGCTACGCCACTGTCGAAATAACGTACGTCGGGGTCTTTCCCTGCATTCCCTATCAATATCACTTTATTTAAAGACATAATTTATTTTTCCTGAATTTTAATTTACAAAGAAAAACAAATTCAATCATTTTACAAAGAAAAAGTAAATGAATATAGTTGTATCCGTGTTATAACACCGTTATTTTTCCAGATAAATCCGCAGCAGACGGGGAACGGCATATTCGTTTATTGCATCGCCGGGTATCTCTATACAGGATTGTAGCGAACCGGGTATTTTCTCTATTTCAATCTTATAGAATGTGGCGTAAAGTATTTGGTGGGATAATACATGTTTTACGTCAGACAGTTCAACGGATATGGATAATTTCCCGGCTCCTTTCAATAGTTGCCGGAAGTTGTCATCCTCTTGTAATTGCGCAAAATCCGCAGACGTTCCGGTTTCTATCAACGGAAACTCATACAAGCCTTTCCAGATATCTTTCCCTGAACGGCGGTTCAGCCAGGTCTTTCCTTTATATACTATATGTAAGTAGTGGAAATAGCGGTTCCGGGTTTTTGTCTTATTTTGTTTCACCGGATAGGATAGCGGCGAACCGGAAGCATATCCCATGCATTTACTTTGAAGGGGGCAGAACATACAAGCAGGGTTTTGCGGCGTACATTGCAAGGCTCCAAACTCCATAATGGCCTGATTGTGTAGCCCGGCTCTCGCAGGATTCATAACCGAAGCCGCCAGTTCCGTATATTCCTTTTTCCCCTTACCTGTATCAATCGGAGTATCCAGGGCAAAAAGGCGGGATAACACACGAAACACATTTCCGTCTACTACCGGATAGGGTTTGTTCCAGGCAAAGGAGACGATAGCGGCGGCGGTATACTCGCCAATACCTTTTAACGATAACACCTCTTTATATCCGGCAGGGAATTTCCCGCCGTATTGCTCCATTATCCGGCGGGCGGCGGCGTGCAGGTTACGTGCCCGGCTATAATACCCCAAGCCTTCCCAGTATTTTAATATTTCATCTTCGTGCGCCTCTGCAAGCGATTGTATATCAGGAAAACGTTCGGTAAAACGCTGAAAATAATCCTTTCCCTGCGCTACCCTTGTCTGTTGCAATATGATTTCGGAAATCCAGATGATATACGGGTCGGTCGTTTCCCGCCAAAGCAAATCCCGTTTGTTTTTCCCGTACCACTCTATCAGAATATCGCTAATCTCCATCAAAATCAAAGCCCTTTCGCCTTTGCTTCATCCCAGATTTTGTCCATTTCGCCGAGCGACATTTCTTTCAGCGATTGCCCTGCCTTATTTGCCTGCTCTTCCAAATAATTGAAGCGGCGGATAAATTTTTGGTTCGTGCGTTCAAGGGCATTGTCGGGATTTATCTTATACAGCCGGGCTGCATTGACCAAGCTGAAAAAGAGGTCGCCAAATTCGCTTTCCATACAGTCGGCGTCTAATTGGTTTATCTCTGCTTTGAGTTCGTTAAACTCTTCCTGTACCTTATCCCATACCTGTTCGCGTTGCTCCCAATCAAAACCTGCATTCCTGGCTTTATCCTGGATACGGTGCGCTTTTACAACCGAAGGAAGTCCGGCGGGAACCCCCTCGAGTACGGTTTTATTACCACCTTTTTCTTTTAGCTTTATCTCTTCCCAGTTTTGTTCTACCTTTTTACTTGTATCGGCCGATACGTCGCCAAATACGTGCGGGTGGCGGAATATTAATTTATCGCAGAGCGCATCGCAGACGTCTTTGATATCGAACGCCTCTTTTTCTTCTCCTATTTTGGCATAAAAAACGATATGGAGCAGCAAATCTCCCAGTTCTTTCTTGATATCATCCGTATCGTTGCGGATAATCGCATCGCATAATTCATACGTTTCTTCGATGGTATTGGAGCGCAGGCTCTCATTGGTTTGTTTTCTGTCCCACGGACATTTCACACGCAATTCATCTAAAATATCCAACAGTTGCCCGAAGGCTTTCAGCTGTTCTTCCCTACTGTATTTCATTTCATCCCGGTTATTTTTCTATTCTCACTCTATAATTGGTCAAACCATCTTGCAGAAACTTTACATACTTAGCCACATCTTCATTGTATGCATACGACGGGCCTAAGGGTTTACCGTCATTATCAAGCAATACATAGAACGGTTGGGCATTCGCGCCGAATTTACTCCGCTGCAGATAACTCCATTTATCTCCGACCGTTTTCAGTTTACGCGTCTTCCCGTGTTCTTCTATCTCAAGCGTACGGGGGAGTTTGGTTTTATCGTCTACAAATAAGGTTATCAATACATATTCTTTCTCGAGCAATTGCTTTACGGCCGGAGCTGTCCATACGGCGGCTTCCATCTTGCGGCAGTTGATACATCCGAAACCGGAGAAATCTATCATCACCGGTTTATCTATCCGTTTGGCATACGCCATACCGGCTTCATAATCATCAAAAGGAGCATGTACTTCGTCGTGGTACAAATTAAAATCCTGCGTATACAAAGGCGGGGCGAAAGCGCTGATTGATTTAAGCGGCGCGCCCCATAATCCGGGTATCATATACAGGGTAAAGGCAAACGATATGATTGCCATAAACAAACGGGGAACCGATACATATTTTATATCGCTATCGTGGACAAATTTCAATCTACCCAGTAAATAAAGCCCAAGCAAAGCAAAAATCACAATCCATAAAACAAGGAATACCTCCCTGTCGAGTATCCGCCATCCATAAGCTAAATCGGCTACGGAAAGAAACTTTAGCGCCAATGCCAATTCAAGGAATCCTAATACTACCTTCACGGAATTAAGCCATCCTCCCGATTTCGGCATACGTTGCAACATATTGGGGAAAATGGCGAACAGACTGAACGGGATAGACAATGCCAGCGCAAACCCAAACATACCGGTAGCCGGCCCGATAGCGCTTCCCATGGCGGCAGCCTGCACAAGCAATGTCCCGATAATAGGGCCTGTACAGGAGAAAGAAACCAATACCAATGTAAACGCCATAAAAAAGATACTGACAAATCCGGTTGTAGAATCAGCTTTACTATCCAGCTTATTCGTCCACGAAACAGGCAACACCATCTCGAAAGCGCCAAAGAAAGAAACGGCAAAAACCACAAGCAACAGGCAAAACAGGATATTGAATACCGCATTCGTTGATAAGTCATTCAAAGCGCTTGCCCCAAAAACGCCCGTGATAACCAATCCCATCGAAAGATATACGATAATAATGGCCAATCCATACATCAAGGCGTCGCGAACAGCTTTTTTCCGGTGACTTGTCCGTTTCAGAAAAAAACTAACCGTCATCGGAATCATTGGCCATACGCAAGGCGTAAGCAGGGCTACCAATCCGCCCAGAAACCCGGCAAAGAAAATGAACAACCACGAGGTATCCGCAGCCGACAGGGTAGTATCTCCGTAGGCCTTCATTTCATCTATCACCGGCGTCCAAAGATATTTGTCGTCTGCAAGCCCGGAATCAACCGGAGGGATTGTTTTTATTTTAACTGCGCCTGAAGTATCCGGATTTACGGCAACTTCACCTGCGGGCGTATCGCCTGCGACCATTGAATCAACGGGTTCATCCGGCAATTCTTCTATGGAAAGAGCCTCAACCGGGTCTTCTATTTTTATATGTTTCCGGTCGAAAGAAAAGGCTTCACGTTCGGGAGGCAAACAGGTTTCGTCGTTACAGGCCATAAATTCCACCTCGCCGGCTATCTTAAATCTTTTCGCATCCGTTACCTTAAATTTCTGCGTAAAAGAAACTGTTTTGGCAAACCAGCGCAAGTTCATACCGAACAACTCGTCATATACCGATGCAGGCGCTACGGAAGCAACGGGCTTCCCTATTAATTCCGCCCCTTTCAACGTTTCAAATGTAAACGACGTAGATACAGGCCCGCCTTCCGGCAAATCCATATCATACAAATGCCATCCGGCATCCATCGTAGCAGTAAAAATAATCGCTTTCTCCGAAGTACCGGAGGTATCCGGACTTATTTTCCACTTTACAGGAGTAAGTATCTGCGCCTGCGTAATAATAGTTATCAGCGTTAATAACAGTAAACCAATTAATTTTCTCATTAGATAATGTTCCTATTGAAAGATTGTTCACCACAAAGATACATAAAAAGCAGTTAAGGCAGTTAAGGCAGTTTGGGGGTCTCCCCGGCTACGTTGACTACCTGAGCGGCTGCTTCTGCCAAAGGTTTCATTACGAACTCCCGTTTATACATCAATGGATGAGGGATTGTTAATTCGTATGTTTGGATAACAACATCTTCATACATAAGAATATCTATATCAATGATACGGTCTTTGTATGAACCGTTGCTTTTTTCTTTTCGTCCCATTTCCAACTCGATTTGTTTGGTTACATTGAGCAATCCGAACGGGCTTAACCGGGTATTGAGGATAATCGCGGCATTGAGGAAGGCGTTTTCCGATTCAAACCCCCAAGGTTGGGTTTCATGCAGGCTTGAAAGAGCAAGCACCTCCCCTACCCTTTCAGCCAACAACCGTACAACGGTTGCCATATTGTTTTTTTTGTCTCCTAAATTTGTTCCGAGGCCCAGAAAAACGGTTGCCATCCGCTTCTTTTCTTTTTAAATGACGAGCATGGCGTCGCCATAAGCGCCAAAATTATATTTCTCGCTGACAGCGATTTTATAAGCATCCATTATTAAATCGTACCCACCGAAAGAGGCCGTCATCATCAACAAGGTAGAAAGCGGCAAATGGAAATTTGTAACCATGCTCGTCGCCACGCTGAAGTCGTACGGAGGAAATATAAATTTATTGGTCCATCCCTCAAATTCTTTCAATCGCCCATCGGTACTTACCGCCGTTTCAATCGCCCGCATAACCGATGTGCCTACGGCGCAAATCTGACGGTTTCCTTCTTTTCCTTCATTAACGATCCGTACACTTTCGCCATTCACCACCATTTGTTCGGAATCCATTTTGTGCTTGGTGAGGTCTTCCACATCTATTTCCCTGAAATTACCCAAGCCAGAATGGACTGTCAAAAAGGCAAAACGGCAATCTTTTATTTCCAGGCGTTTCATTAATTCCCTGCTGAAATGAAAACCTGCCGCCGGAGCAATAACGGCGCCTTCTTCGGAAGCGAAGATATTTTGATAACGCTCTTCGTCTTCCGGCTCCACGGGGCGGGCTATGTATTTGGGTAGCGGCGTTTCACCCAAAGCAAACAACGACCTTTTAAACTCATCATGCTCTCCGTCGAATAAGAAACGGAGCGTACGCCCGCGCGAGGTTGTATTGTCTATTACTTCCGCCACCATCGAATCGTCTTCGCCAAAGTATAGCTTATTTCCGATACGGATTTTACGCGCCGGGTCTACCAGCACATCCCATAGACGTAATTCCTGATTTAATTCGCGAAGAAGAAAAACTTCAATGCGAGCGCCCGTTTTTTCCTTGTTCCCATACAATCGTGCCGGGAATACTTTTGTGTTGTTGAAGATAAACACATCTTTTTCGTCGAAATAACTCAAAATATCTTTGAATATTTTATGCTCAATTTCGCCTGTTTTACGGTGAACAACCATCATTTTTGACTCATCCCTGTTTTTTGACGGATACAGTGCAACGAGTTCGCCCGGCAGATTAAATTTGAATTTTGACAGTTTCATAATTATATATTTTCTTTTGTTTCTATCTTAACACTATCCAGGAAAGAGTCTATGTCTTCCGGATTCATACACATATCAAGCGTTACATCGCCAATACGTATGCGCTCTAATGCAAGCAGGTGTGCGCCCGAATCAAGCGCTTGGCCTATATCACGGGCCAATGCACGGATATAGGTTCCTTTGCTGCACACTACCCTTATTTTTATAACAGGTATATCACATGCCAACAGTTCCAGTTCGTCAATAACCAGGGTTTTGGCTTTGAGTTCAACATCACGCCCTTTGCGGGCAAACTTATACGCCCTCCGTCCATCAACCTTTACAGCCGAAAAAACAGGCGGCACCTGCTGAATGGTTCCGGTAAACTGTGCAAGGGCCTCTTTCACCTTCTCGCAGGTAATATGTTCTGTAGGGTATACCGCATCCACTTCCCTTTCCAAATCGAACGACGGGGTTGTTGCTCCCAATCGAAGCGTTGCCACATATTCCTTTGTCTGGTATTGAAACTCATCAATGCGTTTGGTTGCCCTTCCCGTACAAAGAATCATAACGCCTGTAGCCAACGGGTCTAATGTTCCGGCATGACCTACTTTTATTTTCTTCACATTCAGTTTTCGCGATAATTTATAGCGAAACCTGTTTACCAAATCGAAAGAGGTCCACTTTAACGGTTTATTGAAATAAAGTATCTCTCCTGAAAAAAAATCCATCAAATAATCTGTAAATTATGTCCTGTTAATATCAATACCAATATAATCCCCCCCACGATGATACGATAGTAACCGAATACCTTAAAACCATACCTGGTTACATATCCGATAAAGAATTTGATGGCAAGCATGGCAACGATAAAAGCCACTACATTTCCAATAACCAGCGCCGGCATGTTTTGGTTTAACACGTCTGCCCCGCCCGGTTCCAGAAAAAGTTTAAGCATTTTGTAAGCGGTTGCTGCAAACATCGTGGGAACAGCTAAAAAGAATGAAAACTCTGCGGCTGTTTTGCGCGATAATTTTTGCGCCATACCTCCTACAATCGTAGCCATCGAACGTGAAACTCCCGGAATCATGGCAATACATTGAAACAATCCGATATAAAACGCTTTCTTTTCCGTAATGTCTTGCGATTTGCCGGGATGGTTGAACAGTTTATCAACAAACAGCATGAAAATACCGCCTATAATCAACATCGACGCCACCACCCAAACATTTTCGAGCATATCGTCAATAAAGTCACTGCAAAGGAAACCGATTATAGCAGCCGGAATAAAAGCAACCAGCAGCTTCCAGTAAAAATCATATTTATGAAGAATACTCTTTAAGCCGGTCACTTTCCCTTTATTCAAATGAAAAAAACGTTTCCAATATAAACAAACAACCGAAAGGATGGCTCCAAACTGAATAATAACGGTAAATGCTTTTACAAAATCCGTACTTTCAACACCCAGCAAATGCTGCGTTATAACCATGTGCCCGGTAGACGATACCGGAAGAAACTCCGTAAGCCCTTCTACTATAGCAATAATAATAACTTCTATAGTATTCATCAGGCCGCTTTTTTATCTTTACTGTTCTTTAAAATGGCAACTATCATTAATCCGAAACCAATCATACAAACAACAGGCGCCACCACAATCCGGCGCGTACTGAATATCTCCGGGTTAAAGGATGCTCCCTCTCCGGCGCCGCCGCTCATCAACATGAAACCGGTAACTATAATTACTACCGAAATAGCAATCAGTATAAAATTCTCTTTACCAAAAGCAAAATCTTCTTTACTCATTTGTCAGTATGTTTTTATATATAATACATTCTATCAGCTTCCATATACAGATACTTGCTTACGGCAAAGTAAGTAGCTACAACCGAAAGCAGGATACCCATTGCAAAGACAGAAAGAAATACGAGTATCAGCAAACCCGTATCAAGCATTTGCACAAATCCGGACAATTCGTTTTGCAGATAATATAACGCGCCGATAAGCATCAATATTGCCAGGATAGAAGCCACAATACCACTTACAATATTGTAATTGATAAACGGGCGGCGGATAAAACCGGCCGTAGCTCCAACTAATTGCATCGTATGGATAAGGAATCGTTGGGAGTATATCAGCAATCGAATCGTATTGCTGATAAGCACAAACGAAATAGCCATCAGTATAAGCGCCAATGTAAATAACACGATACTCGCCCGTTTCATGTTCTCGTTTACGATTTGCATCATATCTTTACGATATAAAAGCTCCGATACGGAAGTATACGATTTAAGTTTTCGCTCAATAACCTGTAAACTATCCGGATTGGCGTATTCGGAATAAAGTTTCACCTCAATAGACGCCTGCAAGGGGTTATAACCAAGGAAATCTACGGGATTTTCGCCAAGTTCCGCTTCCAACTCCTTTGCCGCCTGTTCTTTCGAAATATATTCGGTAGACTTGATAAAGGGCTGGCCGTTGAGGCTTTTCTGGATACGCTTGATTTCCGCTTCGTTTTGTTCATCTTTCAATATAACTGAAAAAGAGATATTCTCTTTCACATAGCTGGATAATTTATTCCCCAGCAAACCCAATAAGAAAATCAGCCCTAAAAGAAAAAGGACCAAAGCAATACTAATAGTAGAAGTAAAACGGGAATTAAAAAAAGAAACAGAATTAACCTTCTTATTTTCAGCCATCAGACGTACACTATAATTATTATTAAACAAATCAGGGAGACCGGCAAGGACACAAATATCCCAATTTTTTGCAAAAGAACGAATTATTTATGTAAAGACCTATCGTTTTTATTTCTTTAACCAATAGAATCTGACCGTCTGAGCGCTTTATGGCGGATGTGACTGAAAAGCGGATATTTTTTTATTGTTTGGGGTGAAAGCAAGGGGGCTTTATGTGCCGCCACAAAGTCCCCATGAAGCATACCCGGTGTGGGAATGCCTATTTCCAACTTTTCCGTATAAACCGTTTCATATAACGACAGGTTTGTATTTAGGAACCAGCGATTTCATTACAACCCAGCCGATAAGATAGGCTACGGCGCAAAAGATGAAAATCATAAAGTAACCGGACGACTCGCCTTCGAAGCCGAGGAAACTCATGTTTGTCCGGCCGGTATAGTCAAAGAGCTTACCTGCGCATTTCTGGACAAAGAACGAGCCCAGTCCGCCTGCCATTCCGCCGATGCCGGTAATCGTGGCGATTGCCGTCTTCGGGAACATGTCGCCTACCGTAGAGAAAATATTGGCCGACCATGCCTGATGAGCCGCCGCCGCAATACCGATGATAACGACCGGCAGCCAGTATGAATATTCGCCCAGCGGCTGCGCAAAGAGCGCCAGCAGCGGGAAGAAGGCAAATATCAGCATTGAGCGCATACGCCCGGCGTACGGATTCATCCCTTTCCTGCCGATAAAATACGAAGGCAGCCAGCCGCCATAGATGGAAATCATTACGATGGTATAGAGCGCCGTAAGCGGAAGCACCTGGGCGGCGCCTTCCAGATGGAAAACGGTTTGCAGGTATTTGGGCATCCAGAAGAGGTAAAACCACCAGACGCCGTCGGTCATGAACTTGCCGAAGGCAAACGCCCACGTCTGTTTGAAGCGGAAGCATTGGGCGAATGACAACTTTTTGTCTTGTTGTCCGTTTTCAACGACCCGGTCCGTCAGCTTGTCCTGTTGTATATATTCCAGTTCGGCGGCGTTCACTTTCGGATGCTGTTCGGGTTTCTTGTATACAAACACCCAGAATGCCATCCAGACGAATCCCAGCAGACCGATGATGATAAACGTTGCTTCCCAGCCCCACAGTTCGGCGATGTAGAGTATGGAGGCCGGGGCAATCATGGCGCCCACCGTGGCTCCGGAATTGAAGATACTGGTAGAGAAAGCGCGGTCTTTTTTCGGGAAATATTCGGCCGTAGCCTTGATGGCCGCCGGGAAGTTGCCCGCTTCGCCGAGCGCCAGTACAAAGCGCGCGGATATAAACAGAATCACGCTGACGCTGACAACCATCGCCCCGTCGCCAACATGAGAGATTATCTCTCTTGCTCCGGCAAAACCCACCAGCCATTCGCCGGTAAGAATCCCCGATGTTGCGATGCCGCAGTAGGCGTGCAAACATGCGCCGACCGACCAGACGCCAATGGCCCAGAGGAATCCCTTTTTCGTATCCATCCAGTCTACGAATTTCCCGGCAAACAGCATGCATACGGCATAAAGTATGGAAAACCACGCGGTGATATTCCCGTAATCGTCGTTCGTCCATCCAAACTCAGGCCCGATGAACTTGGGCCATGTAAGCGACAGTACTTGCCTGTCCATATAATTAATGGTTGTGGCAAAAAAGAGCATTGCGCATATCATCCATCGATAGTTGCTCATTTTTTGCCGGGGGGTAGTTGTTACATTCATGATATTTGTGGTATTCGTGGTTGTTATTGAATAATAGAGAGTGCGTGCCGGCAAAGGTTGGTTATCTCGTCCCATTTCCCTGCTTTGATAACTTCCTTAGGGAATAGTTTGGAGCCCATGCCTACGCAGGTTACTCCGGCTTTCATCCAGGCTGTAAGGTTTTCCGCGGCAGGTTCTACGGAGCCGGTTACCATTATCTGCGACCAGGGCAACGGCGCCTTTATATTCGACACAAACGACGGGCCGCCCACATTGCCGGCCGGGAATACCTTGCAGATGTCGCATCCGGCTTCCTGTGCATTGCCTATTTCGGTTACCGACCCGCATCCCGGAATATAAGGAACCAAACGGCGGTTACAAATCCGGGCAACTTCCATATTGAAGTAAGGGCCTACAATGAAATTAGCCCCTAACTGCATATATAAAGCCGCCGTAGGAGCGTCTATAACCGAGCCGGTTCCCAGAATCAGTTCCGGGCATTCTTCCGCCGCATATTTAATTAACCCGGCAAATACATCCTGGGCAAAGTCGCCCCTGTTTGTAAATTCAAACACACGAACCCCGCCTTCATAGCAGGCTTTCACCACGCTGCAGGCCGTTCCGGTATCCTCGTCATAGAAAACGGGAACCATCTTTGTGGCAGCCATCGCGCTGAGCACTTTTATCTTATTAAATTTAGCCACTTTGTTTACTTTTTGAATTATTAATTCCGACTTTTGATTTATAACTTATCTGCTTACCCTGCCGGAGCCGTCGCCAGCCATTAGTTTTTCAACTTCTTCTACGGTTACCTGGTTATAGTCGCCGTAGACGGTATGTTTCAGGCATGAAGCAGCGGCGGCAAAATCCAGGGCTTTCTGATTGTCGCCCGGGTAGGCGATGAGGCCATAAATCAATCCTCCCATGAAGGAATCGCCTCCTCCTACGCGGTCTACGATGTGAGTTATATCATAGCGTTTGGATTGATACAGTTTCCCCTCGGCATATAATACGCCTCCCCATGTGTTATGGTTGGCGTTGACTGCTCCGCGCAAGGTGACGATTACTTTCTTCGCTCTTGGGAAACGCGCCTGCATCCGGGTGCAAACCGATTCAAATTGGGCGGCATTTATTTCGCCATGCGTGGCGTTTACGTCAAAGCCTTCCGGTTTGACGCCAAATACCTTTTCGCAGTCTTCTTCATTACCGAGGATAATGTCGCATCCTTCTGTGAGGGCCGGCATTATTTCCGACGCATTCTTCCCGTATTTCCATAAGTTTTTACGGTAATTCAAGTCGCACGACACCGTTACGCCTAATTTATTGGCTGTCCGGATTGCTTCCAGGCAAGCGTCGGCGGCGCCTTGCGACAAGGCCGGGGTGATGCCTGTCCAATGGAACCATTTGGCGTCTGCCAGCGCTTCTTCCCAATTAACCATTCCCGGCTTAATCTCCGACATGGAAGAATGGGCGCGGTCGTATACCACTTTGCTGGCGCGGGCTACGGCTCCTGTTTCCAGGAAATAGATACCCAGGCGTTCGCCTCCATAGACGATGCGCTCAACCTCTACATTATATTTACGCAGGTCCATCACGCAGGCGCGTGCGATATCATTATCGGGCAGGCGGGTGATAAATGCCGTTTCCAGGCCATAAGCGGCTAAAGAAACGGCTACATTGGCTTCGCCCCCGCCAAAGGAGGCATTGAACTGCGGCGCCTGATTGAAACGCAGGTAGCCGGGTGTTGCCAGGCGCAACATAATCTCTCCAAAAGTTACAATTTTATTTTTCATATTTAAAACATAAAGAATTGTTTAGCATTATAATAACTGATGTTCTCTACCATCTGTCCGATGAATGACATTTCGCCCGAAGGAAGTTCTCCATTCTCTATATCCGTCCCCAGCAAATCGCAAAGCGTGCGGCGGAAGTATTCGTGGCGGGGATAGGAAAGGAAGCTTCGCGAGTCGGTCAGCATCCCTACAAAACGGCTTAACAGTCCCAGCACAGACAAGGCATTCATCTGTTTCCGCATGCCGTCTTTCTGATCGAGAAACCACCAGCCCGAGCCGAATTGCAGTTTTCCGGGGATTGTCCCGTCCTGAAAATTGCCCAGCATGGTAGCAATCACTTCGTTGGCGCAGGGGTTCAGGTTATATACGATTGTTTTGGCCAGTTTGCCTGAGGCGTTCAGCCTGTTGAGGAAGGCAGACAAGGCTTTGGCCGTATTAAATTCGCCGATAGAATCGAAGCCGGTATCCGGCCCTGCCTGGCGGAACATTTTTGTGTTGTTGTTTCGGATTGCGCCGTAGTGGAACTGTTGCACCCAGCCTTTTTCCCAATCCATTTCGGCGAAGATAAGCAGCATGGCCGATTTGAATTTCAGTATTTCTTCATGGGTTAAGTCTTTGCCGCCATATACTTTGTTGAAGATTGTTTTTGCTTCGTCTGTTGTGCAGGCTTCTGCATAAAACGTTTCGAGGCCGTGGTCGGACAGCCTGCAGCCATTCGCGGCAAAGAAGTCGTGCCGTTTCTGCAAGGCGTCAATCATATCGGGAAACGTACTGACAGTAACGCCGCTTGCGTTTGAAAGCGATTCTACATAACTTCTGAAGAGGGCGGGCGATTCTACCGCCATGGCTTTATCCGGCCTCCAGGTGGGCAGCATCTTTATTTCGAATCCCGATTCGCGGGTTTTCTTATGATATTCGAGGGTATCTGCCGGGTCGTCTGTGGTACATACCACTTCTACTTTGTAGCGGCGCATCATACCCCGGGCCGAGTATTCGGGGAGTTTGAGCTTTTCGTTACATTCGTTGTATATCTTCCGGGCGGTAGCGGGGCTTACGATTTTATCGATGCCGAAAGCCGTTTTGAGTTCCAGATGCGTCCAGTGGTAAAGAGGGTTGCGCATGGTGTAAGGAACGGTTTGCGCCCATTTTTCAAACTTCTCCCAGTCTGAAGCATCCCCTGTGCAATACTTCTCGTCTATGCCATTGGCTCGCATGGCCCGCCATTTGTAGTGGTCGCCGCCCAGCCATATTTCCGTAAGCGAGCGGAAGCGGTGATCGTCTGCCACCATCCGGGGGCTTAAATGGCAATGGTAATCAATAATGGGCATCCTGGCGGCATGATTATGATACAGTACCTGCGCAGCAGCCGTTGTCAGCAGGAAATCTTCGTTCATGAATGCTTTCATACATTTATATCTTTACTTTTATACAATAGACTTTTACAGGGTTACGCCGGTTTTGAATATGGCTATCTCCCGGTAATTATTTTTCTCGTTATTCGTATATGCGCCGCCGGCTATCCCCAGGATAAAGCGGATAAACCGGCTGGCTGCCTGTTCCATCGTTTCGCCTTCCAGCAGTGTGCCGGCATTAAAATCAATCCAGTTGGGTTTGCGGGCGAAGAGGTTCGTGTTTGTTGCTACTTTGACTGTTGGGACAAACGTTCCGAACGGCGTTCCGCGCCCTGTGGTGAACAATACCAGCTGGCATCCGGCGGATGCCAGGGCGGTAGCGGCTACCAGATCGTTACCGGGGGCGCTCAAGAGGTTTAACCCGCCTGTCTGCAAGCGGTCGGCATACCGCAGCACGTTCCTTACCGCCGAGTGTCCGGCTTTCAGGGTGCAGCCCAGCGATTTCTCTTCCAGTGTGGATATACCGCCGGCTTTATTGCCGGGAGAAGGGTTTTCGTATACGGGCTGCTTATTGTTGATGAAATACTGTTTGAAATCATTAATCAGGCAAACGGCTTTGCAGAATACTTCTTCCGATTCGCAGCGATTCATCAGTATCGTTTCGGCGCCGAACATTTCGGGCACTTCGGTAAGAACGGTAGCGCCGCCCTGCGCTACGAGGTAGTCTGAGAACGCGCCCAGCAGCGGATTGGCCGTTATGCCGGAAAAGCCGTCTGATCCGCCGCATTTCAGCCCTGCGCGGAGCGCTCCTGCAGGGATGTCCGTGCGTACGTCGCCCAGCGCCAAAGCGTATAATTCGCGCAGCAACTGCATGCCGGCTTCCAACTCGTTGGCTACGCTTTGGGTTTCCATGAAGCGGATACGTTCCGTATCAAATTCGCCCAGCAATTCGCGGAAAGCGCCCGTTTGATTGTTTTCGCACCCCAAGCCTACCACCAATACGCCTCCGGCATTGGGATGGAGCGCCATATCCCGGAGTATTTTCCGGGTGTTTTCATGGTCTTCCCCCAGCTGGGAACAGCCGTAATTGTGAGGGAAAGCTACAATAGCGTCTACGCCCGCCCCTTGCGTTTCCTGCTGAAGCATGGCGGCTAATCGCTGCGCAATCCCGTTCACACAGCCCACCGTAGGGATAATCCACAGTTCGTTGCGAATCCCGGCCTCGCCGTTTTTACGGCGGTATCCCTTAAAATACACGTCTTCCTTAGCGGGTAATACCGGCGCCGGCTGGGGATGATAGGCGTAATCCTGCAAGCCTGCAAGGTTTGTTGCGATATTTTCCTCGTTTACCCAGGCGCCGGCGGCAACCGACCGGGTGGCGTGGCCTACAGGGTATCCATACTTTACGATGCTGTCGCCGGCATTGAAATGCCGCAATGCGATTTTATGCCCGGCGGGAATATCCTGCTGCAACACAAGGGTTACCCCGCCTGCGCTCAATGGGCGGCCTCTGGAAAGATTCTCCAGGGCGACAGCCACATTATCCGCCGGGTCTATTTGGATACAGACGGTTTCCCGGGCAGCCTCTTTAGCTGATTCTTTCACGGTATGCTTTTCAATCATTACGTTTTTCACAAGTGAAGCCCCAAATTTAGAGCTAATTATCACATTTCCTGCAAAAATACCATTAATTTTCAATTTCTTTTAATCAAACCTGCTTTTCCTGTAGCCTCTGTTATGCCCGAAAAGGGGGAAACGGACAGTTGCAGACGCCGGCTCGCCAGCCGGAGCAGAGGCAATATCAGGGTACACGGCGAATGGGAAAGCGTTCCACAAAAGGTTGTCGGCAAAGGCCGGGGGGTCGCCCGCAAAGGCCGGGGGGTCGCCCCCTAAGGCCGGGGGGTCAACCCCTAAGGCTGGGGGGTCAACCCCTAAGGCCGGGGGGCCAACCCCTAAGGCCGGGGGGCCAACCCCTAAGGCCGGGGGGCTGACCCCTAAGCCGCAAGGGCTGACCCGAACACGCAAGGGGCTGACCCGAAAGCGCAAGGGCTGACCCGAAAGCGCCAGGGGCTGACCCGAAAGCCGCAAG
>JAIRKZ010000177.1 GCA_031259845.1 Tannerellaceae bacterium
TAACCCAACTCTTTTCCGCCTAGAAAGACAACTCTAATTTTTTTCATAACTCTATCCATTTCAATTGTTCTTGTATTGAATAATGCCAGTGTTGTTGTTTTAGCATACAGATATGATTAAGCGTGTCCTCTGGTATATCTTTATTGATAATAAATTCGATGTTCATTTTTCTCTATTTACCCACCAGCCGCACGGCACGGCAACAAACCCTGCATTAAATTTCTCCACACCCGGTAAATATTCCTTCCTGCCAAACACGGAATAGTTGTTATTGTTTAGGTGCACCCCGGATGCGTAATAGCCCAGCTCGCGGAATCGCAGCATATCATCCAATTTGTGTTCCGATAAAAATCCATAGACCCAATAATTGGGCCTTGTCTCTTTTCGCCTATTTAAGCGGAACACGCCGTTCATATTATTTTCAAACCACTGATTCCATAGTATGGCATTCTTCTGCTGTTTCTCCAGCAATTCGTCAAGAACATCCATCTGTAAACATCCTATATAGCTGTTTACATCGCTCATGGTTGCCCCATAGCCGGGCTGTGAAATATCACATTCAGGCGATATTTCGTGATGTTTATCCCGAAAAACAGCCCGGTTTATGCCGAAATCCCGTACCAGCAGGGCCTTTTCAAAGTGTTCTTTATTCCTGAAGCTAAGGGCGCCCCCGTCTATGGTATTGGGAAGACGGACTGTCTGAAACGAAAATAGGGTAATATCTGTCCCCAGATTTCCTGTTTTTCTGCCTTTATAAACCGTGCCAAACGCCTCAACGCAGTCATCAATAACCGGTATCCCATACTCTTTTCCGGCGGCGTTTATCTCGTCTATATATCCCGCGTATCCGCAGAAATGATTATGAAAAATAAGTTTTGTCTGTGGTTTAATTCTGCTTTTTACCGAATCGGGATCAAGGGTTCCCATCGCCGGATCGATGTCGGCCCAGACAACTTTTAGCCCGAAGGCTGCCAGCGGCAGGTTCGACGCGAGGCAGCTCATCGGAGACGCGATAACTTCATCGCCCGGCTGTAATCCCAAAACAGTTAACGCTGTCTGAATGGCCGAAGCATAGGTATTTGTTGTTACCAATAAATCATTGCCAATATACTTACGCAGCTTTTCCTCAAAACACGTTCCCCATTTCCCGTAGGCCAGATTGCCGGAGTGAAGAATGGCGTCAAGTTCCGGCAGTTGATCGGGCATATAGGGTTTGTATAAGGGTATCATTACCAGCCCTTTTTGATTAAGGCGGCTATCCGTTCCCGGTCTTCTTCCGTTACCCACCAGCCGCAGGGAATGTGTACGAAAGAATTATAGAAGGTTTCCATGTTGGGCAGTTCTCTTTCTGACGGCTTGAAAACACTATGCGTATCATTGCGATGATGCAGAGTTGACGCGGTAACGCCGTTGGATTCCATCATCTTGATAAAATCTTCCCGGCGTTCAACTTTCATTGTGTAAAGCCAGTAAGACGGCTCGGTATGATTACTGTAATTCGGCAATTCAATGCCGCTCATATCCTTTAATTCCGCGTCATAATATTTGCCGTTGCTGATATGGGTATTAATAATCGAATCAAGGTATCGCATCTGAACGTTACCGATAGCGGCGTTGACATTATTCATGCCGTATTTATACCCGGCCTCGGTAATGTCGTTTTCCAGCCGAGACTTCTTTTTATCAAGGCCGAACCATCGCAGTTTGCGGGCTCGTTCCATGTCCGTGCCGTTGGTTAAAGCCAGAATGCCGCCGTCAACCGTGGTCATGTGTTTGATTGCCTGAAATGAAAATATAGTATTGTTGTTTCCGAGACCGGTCATTTTGTTCCGGTATTTGCTTCCCAGCGCGTGGGCGGCGTCTTCTATAACCGGGATATTGTATTCTTTTGACAATTGATTAAATTCATCCATGTCGCATACCATACCAGCATAGTGCACTAGTACTATCGCCTTTGTTTTTTCCGTAATAAGATTTCTGACGCTTTTAGGGTCCAGGAGCCCGTTGTTGGGGTCCACGTCGCCCCAGACAACTTTTGCCCCGGTCACGGCGATTGTGGTATTGGTCGGCTCGGCGGTCATGGGGGTACTGATAATTTCGTCCCCGGCTTTTATGTTTTCCAGCAAATACGCAAGATGAAGGGCGGCAGTACCTGAATTAACCGCTAAACAATATGGATTATCCACATATTGCCTAAATGTATCTTCGAATTGATATACCGCTTCCCCTTCGGCGATATATCCGCTATATAATATGTTCTCCAACGCGGGCATGAGAACGTCTCTTGGCGGCATAAAAGGTTTAACCAAGGGTATCATTTCACTTTTCCTTATTTGTTTCCAGCTCTTTTCTGACATATTCATTTTTTAACAATAGATCTTTCAATTCAGGAATCGACAATCGCCGGGTATTACTGGAATTATACTCGTTATCTACCAGTTTTGTTCCATATTCTTTGACATATTTTGTGTAGTTTAAGTCCCGGAAATCGGCGGGCACACGAAAATAATCTTCCAAATCTTCCGCCTTGGTCATCTCTTCTTTGCCGCATAATGTTTCGTGTTTCTTTTCACCATGCCGGGAACCAATTATTACTATTTCATTATCCGCGTTAAAGAGTTCCTTTAACGATTTTGCCAAATCAAGTATCGTTGCCGCCGGAGCCTTCTGGACAAATAAATCCCCGGGATTTGCATTCTCAAACGCAAAAACAACCAGGTTAATCGCATCATGCAGGGTCATCATAAAGCGAGTCATGTCCGGTTCAGTTATGGTCAAGGGCCGTCCCTGTTTAATTTGCTGGATAAACAATGGAATGATCGAACCCCGCGAACACATAACATTCCCGTATCTGGTTGCGCATATCACAGAACCGTGTTCTTTTACTCGTAGGTCCCTCGCTTTTGAAATGGCTAATTTTTCCATTAACGCTTTGGTCATTCCCATAGTATTTATAGGATAAACCGCTTTATCCGTACTTAATACAACAACCCGTTTAACATGATTCTGTACCGCGGCTTCCAGTACGTTTTCAGACCCCAAAATGTTTGTTTTGACTGCTTCCATCGGATAGAATTCACATGAAGGGACCTGCTTTAGAGCAGCGGCCTGAAATACATAATCAACACCCCGCATCGCGGAATTGATACTCTCGAAATTTCTAACATCCCCGATAACGAAATTTAACTTTTCATTCTTAAAATGTATCCTCAGATCTTCCTGTTTCTTTTCGTCCCTGCTGAAAATACGGATCTCCTTTAGATCAGAATCAAGAAAAGATTTAATAGTCTCGGTCCCAAAAGAACCGGTGCCTCCGGTAATCATTAAGATCTTGCCTTTAAACATATTGCTCATACTATTATCCCCTCGCTCTATGCATCTTATTAAGAATGGACTTGTTATTTGTTTCCGTTCTATTTTATCCCGCAGAGAAATTTCATGATTTTATAACGGAATATTTCCATGCTTCTTATT
>JAIRKZ010000178.1 GCA_031259845.1 Tannerellaceae bacterium
ACCCAGGGGATTGAAATATCCAATTTGAAATTGCTATTGAAAATATATCGTTTATCCCTATCATATCCGGTCTGGTCTGTCGTAACAACCACAGGATTACTCCCATATTCAATATCAGGCCCTGGCAAACCATTAGGCCAATAAGCTGGCGTATTGGGTTTTCCTCTCATCAACATCCTGAAAATATCCGTAACGCCATTATTTCCCATCGGATAATTCCTGTCTTCTATTCTTCCGGCAATATCCAAGCCAAAGCGTATATGTTTGTTCGCTTCCATATCCATATTGGCCCTCAAATCATATTGGTTATAACGAGTCGCGCTATTTTTGTAGATAGCTTCCTGATTTTTTGCTCCTCCCGAAACAAAATACCTCATAAACTGGCTTCCTCCTGATATTTCAGCATTTACATTGGTCTGCGTTGACCATTTTTTGAAGGTTTCGCCAAACCAATCCGTATTTGGATATTTCCAAGGATCAGAGCCGTCGGAAAACATTCTTATATCGTCTGCCGTATATCTTTCCGGCCTGTTCTTATACATATCCAATTCATTAAGAGCCGTTGCGTATTCTGAGGCATTCAGCAATGACGGCAGAACCGTTGGTTGATGTATTCCCATATTCCCCTGAATAGTAATCTGAGGCTTTCCTGCTTCTCCTCGCTTGGTTGTGATAAGGATAACGCCATTGGCTGCCTGGGCTCCATAAATTGCAGCAGAGGCATCTTTCAAAACCGTAATAGACTCCACGCTATTAGGGTCAATTCTGTCTAATGAACGTCCGGGGATTCCATCCACAACAATCAGGGCATTATTGTCTCCAAGCGTATTTGTTCCACGTATCCGTATGGTTGCTCCGTCTGCTCCAGGCTCTCCACTTCGGGTCACAGCTACTACGCCAGGCAATCGACCGGCAAGCGTATGTGTTACATTCGTTACAGGAGCGATTACGATATCTGTTCCTTTTACAGAAGAAATAGACCCTGTCAATGTCTCTTTCTTTTGTACCCCATATCCAACAACGACAACCTCTTCCAAACTTTTTGCATCCTCAATCATCGTTATATCCAAGACTGTCTTATTTGCTGTATGCATTTCTTGGGAGAGGTAGCCGATGTATGAAATCTGGAGAATTGAATTGGAAGGGACTTCAAAAGAAAACCGCCCGTCAATATCGGAAGTCGTACCTATGCTAGTGCCCTTTACAATGACATTGGCGCCGATAATCGCTCCGCCTTTTTCGTCTTTTATTGTCCCCGAAATTCTTTTCTGGTCTTGGGCGACAACAGGTACTCCGGACTTGGCCTCGGAGATACTCTTTTTCATAATCACAATATGGTTCCCTTTCAACTCAAACTCCAGATTTTGATCCTCCAAAACTTTGGCCAAGACATTCTTTACAGATTCATTTTCGACATTCACGTTTACTTTCCGGTTTGCATTTACATCTTTCAAGTCATACCAGAAAGAATAGTTCGTTTGTGCTTTGATTTCTTCAAACACATCTTTCACTGTTTTATCTGTAACAGAGATTGAGACTTTAGCCTCTTGCGAGTAAGAAGTAGCCGACACTGAGAGTATTCCTATGAGAAGGAGTAGCGCTGATATCCTCATAATATTTAAGGCCTTTTTTGTGATTATTTTAGGACGTAAAAGTCCTGTATCCATATATTTTTTATACATTTGTAATGGATTTAAAGTTAATAACTATAGTTTTAAGTCTTTCTTGTAATCGGAGGATGTGGGTGCATTCTCCGATTCTTTTTTTCTTCTCACGTTTTATTCATATTTTTATATTTTTAAGATTAAACAATCAATAGATGTCTATCACATTACCTTTGATTTCATATTTGAATTTGCCGTCAGACGACATGACGTTGAATATCTGTTCTATCGTTTCATTATTGACAAAATCACCGGCAAAGCGGCGGCTCTTAACGGAGACATTAAGGATATTGATCTTTACATTAAAACTGCGTTCAAGGGTAAATACAATCTGTTCGAACGTCTCACCATCAAAAATCAGCTTATTTTCAATCCAGTTTATACTATCATCAGTCGCATTACTAAACACTTTTGTTTGTTTGGATACTGGATTATAAAGCGCCAAGTCCCTTGGGGATAAACGTAATGGGGCATTGCCGGAAGCCAACATTTCGACAGAGCCTTCCAGCAAAGCCACCCTTATTTCTTCATTTTCTTTATAGGCATTCACATTAAATCTTGTACCTAAGACTTTCACCTTCACGTCTCCTGTTGAAACAACTAAAGGGCGGTTCGCGTCATGAGCCACTTCCAGATAGGCTTCCCCCGACAATTTTATTTCGCGATATTCTTTACCGAAATCCGGACTGCATTGGAGCGTAGAGCCGGAGTTTACCCAGACTTTCGTTCCGTCTTGCAAGACCAACTGGGTTTTCGAGCCATTCGGGACTACGACTTCTGATAGCATCGCCACATTATGCTCCACTTCTACATCGGCTTTCAGGCGGAAATACTGGTAAGTGAAATGGCTAAGAAATAAAAACGGGATCAATATGGCCGCGGCATACAACCATCGCCTATTTGATCTTCTGCGGCTTAAATAACGAATATCCGGTTCAATTCGATCTCTAAACCAGCTATAGGCCGATGAAGAATCAAAATGCTTTTTCCCCTCTGCAACTAAGTCGATTAAATCACTCAGTTGCGTGTCTTTATCTTGAAGATCATTGTCCATTCATAAGTTCCTTTAGTAGTATGACAATTGAAAGACGGTTTCGGGTAAATTCGGGATACATTTTTTATAAAAAAAGCAATGCCAGAACTATCACTAAGAACTCTTGCAGTTCTTTCCTCAGCTTGCTTAGCGCAGATTTAACATGGTATTTGACTACATCTACAGATATATTCAGTCTTTGGGCTATTTCGTTGTATTTCAGTTCTTCAAATCGGCTCAAGACAAAGACTTGCCGCGTCAGACCGGGCAATGCCTTGATGCAGGCTTCAATCTTAATATCAAGTTCCTGCTCAATAAGTTTTTCCAACGGATGCGCGCCATCTTCCAATGACTCCTGCAACGGCTCGATACTGATTTGCTTCGACTGCCGATTCAAGTAATTCAGGCATCCATTCTTTACGGCTCTCAGCAAATATCCCCTCAGTGTCTGATTGATTATCAAGCCGGAACGATTTTTCCAGATAGCATAAATAACATCGCTTACGATCATTTCGCCCACGTCATAGTCATGTATATACCTGTTGGCGACAGCACATAAAATACTGTAATGGAAATCATACAGATATTTATATGCCTTCTCGTCTCCAGATCTAAGACCTTCTATAACTACCGAATCCTTGTTCATTCCCAATATAATTTCGAAAGCTCATTAAATTACTGATTTACAATAAAATAATTGTCTTTTATTTGTGAAAAACCGCAGGAATTTGTACCTTTAAGGCATTGACTACCAATCGAATGCTTCGATATGACTCCTGCAATTTATAAAATATATTTCGAGATAGTTCATTCAGTGTTAACAAACGCAAAGTTAAAAATAAGCAACTGCCGATGCAAATTTATGCTTGATATTTTTCTTTTATACCTGAGTATTCCCGAATGAAAGAGCCGGGAAAAAGCCGGGAAGTAAAGGAGCCGGAAGAAAAAAACTTTCCAACTTCCCGGCTCTTTTCCCGGCTTAACTGTTTTTTCTGATTATATTTGTAGCCAATGCTTACTTATAACTATTAATCTATAATAACTGTTATTACCATGAAAGAATTAAAGATGTACATTGATGGCCGGTTCACCGGCAACCAGTCCGGCAAATGGATTGATGTATTAAACCCTTCCACCGAAGAAGTTATTGCGCAAATGCCCGACGGAACCGTTGAAGACGTCCGCAGTGCAATCAACGCAGCAGAAAAGGCACAGCCCGACTGGGAAAAGCTTCCTCCCATCCAGCGTGCGGCCTACCTCACGAAGATAGCCGGCGGAATCCGCGCCAGGGAAAAAGAACTGACCGATATCATCGTTCGTGAAGGCGGCAAAACGCAAGGCCTGGCCAACGTAGAAGTTCTTTTCACCGCCGATTACCTTGAATACATGGCCGGATGGGCGCGCCGCTATGAAGGAGAAATCATCCCAAGCGACCGTCCGCACGAAAGCATCTTCCTCTTTAAAAAACCAATCGGCGTGACAACGGGTATACTCCCCTGGAACTTCCCCTTCTTCCTCATCGCCCGCAAAGCGGCCCCCGCCCTGCTGACGGGTAATACTATCGTTATCAAGCCAAGCCAAATCACCCCCATAAACGCCTACATCTTTGCCCTGATAGCAGACGAGGCAGGAGTGCCCCCGGGCGTATTCAACCTGGTAAACGGCCGCGGCTCCGTGATAGGCCACGAACTGGCTGCCAACCCTAAAGTAGGCATGGTAAGCCTCACCGGAAGCGTAGAGGCCGGTATACAGACAATGGCCGCAGCCTCGGCCAACGTTACCAAAGTATCGCTCGAACTGGGAGGGAAAGCCCCGGGTATCGTAATGCCCGACGCCGACCTTGACCTGGCCGTTAAATCCATCATCGCCTCAAGGGTAATCAACACCGGGCAAGTATGCAACTGCTGCGAACGCGTATATGTACACGCAAGCATAAAAGATGCGTTCATGGAAAAACTCATCGCCGGCATGAAGGCCGTAAAAACAGGCAACCCCGCCGAAACAGCCGACCTCGACATGGGCCCGCTCGTAGAAGAAGCCGCCCTGAAGGCCGTACAGGCTAAGGTGGAAAGGGCCATTGCCCAGGGCGCCACATTAGTATTAGGCGGCAAACGCATCGGGACAAAAGGCTATTTCTTCGAACCAACCATCCTGGACGGCTGTACGCAGGAGATGGATATCATCAGGCAGGAAACCTTCGGCCCCGTACTCCCGGTAGTAGAATTTATCGATACCCAAGACGCCATCCGCTGGGCGAACGACTGCGAATACGGCCTCACCTCGTCTGTCTACACACAGAACCTGGACGTTGCCTTCAAACTCATACGCGCCCTGAAGTTTGGCGAAACCTATATCAACCGCGAAAACTTTGAAGCCATGCAGGGATTCCACGCCGGCTGGCGCAAATCCGGCATCGGCGGTGCAGACGGGAAGCACGGACTGGAAGAATACCTGCAAACACACGTAGTTTACCTCGAAACCAAAGGATAATAGATGCCGCACGCTACATTCGGGCTGTTTGTACCCTGTTACGTAAACGCCCTTTATCCCGAAGCAGGCGTAGCAACCTGGCGCCTGCTGGAATACCTGGGGGTAGATGCAGACTACCCCACGGGGCAAACCTGCTGCGGCCAGCCAATGGCCAATGCAGGATTTGAACGCGAGGCCGTACCCCTGGTCAAGCAATTCCACAGCCTCTTCGCACGCTACGATTTCATCATAACGCCTTCCGCCAGTTGCGCAGTGTTCGTAAAAGAACATCTTGAGGAGATGAACGGCCGGCTATACGAAATCTGCGAATACCTCCACGACGTGGCAAAGGTAGAAACGCTGCCCGGCAAGTTTGCCCATAAGGTAAGCATACATAACAGTTGCCACGGCGTACGCAAGCTGCGCCTCTCTTCGGCAAGCGAACGAATGGAGCCGCATTATTCCAAACTGAAAAAGCTACTGTACATGGTAGAAGGCATAGAGGTAGTAGAACCGGCCAACGCCGACGAATGTTGCGGCTTCGGGGGCATGTTCTCCATAGAAGAACCCGCCGTATCCGTATGCATGGGGCACGACAAGCTGAAAAACCACCTGGCCACCGGCGCCCAATACATAACCGGCGCCGACAGCTCCTGCCTGATGCACCTGCAAGGCATAGCCCGGAGGGAGAAAATGCCCGCCCGCTTTATCCATATAGCACAAATATTAGCCGCCGGATTATGAACGCCAAACACAGCGAAGCAGCCGCCCGCTTCATCCAAAACAGAGCGCTGGAAGAATGGCATAATGAAACGCTCTTCCTCGTACGCAAGAAAAGAGACAGCCAGGCAATCACCTTGCCCGAGTGGGAACAGTTACGCCAGCTGGCAAGCCAAATCAAGATGCACACAATCACCCACCTGGACAAATACCTGGAACAGTTTGCCCTCCGCGCGGAAGCAAACGGGGCTATCGTTCACTGGGCAAAAGACGCACGCGAGCACAACGAAATCATCCACGCCCTCCTCCGGGAGCGCCAGGTGGGAAAGCTCGTAAAAAGCAAGTCGATGCTCACGGAAGAATGTCATCTCAACCCCTACCTCATAAGCAAAGGCATAGAAGTGGTGGAGAGCGACCTGGGCGAACGAATCCTCCAGTTGATGAACAAGCCCCCCAGCCACATCGTGATGCCCGCCATCCATATCAAACGGCAGGAAGTAGGCAAACTGTTTGAAGAAAAGCTCCATACCGAAAAAGGCAACAGCCACCCGGACTACCTCGCGCACGCCGCACGCCTACACCTCCGGAACGAGTTCCTCACGGCCGCCGCCGCCCTGACAGGCGCCAACTTCGGCGTGGCAGCCACAGGAGACGTAGTGGTTTGCACAAACGAAGGGAATGCCGACATGGGAACTTCTTTCCCCAAGCTGCACATCGTATCCATGGGCATAGAAAAAGTGACGCCCGATTACCAGGCATTAAGCGTCTTCATCCGCCTCCTGGCCCGTTCCGCCACCGGGCAGCCGGCCACCGCCTACACCTCCCATTACCGTAAACCCCGGAAAGGATGCGAGATGCACATCATACTGGTAGACAACGGCCGGAGCGACATAATAGGCAATCCGGACCATATCCAGGCGCTCAAATGTATCCGTTGCGCCGCCTGCATGAACACCTGCCCCGTTTACCGCCGGAGCGGAGGCTACTCGTATACCTATTTTATACCCGGCCCCATCGGTATCAACCTGGGCATGCTAAAGTCGCCCGGGGAATATGCCGGCAACGTATCGGCCTGCTCCCTCTGCTACTCATGCAATAATGTATGCCCGGCCCAAATAGACCTTGCCGACCAAATATACAAATGGCGCCAGCAACTGGATTCGCTCGGGAAGGCAGACCGTACAAAGAAACTAATCTCCGGAGGACTGAAGTACATCTTCACCCGCCCCGGGTTGTACAATACCGCCCTGCGCCTGGCTCCCATTATAAATAAATCTCCCCGTTTCCTCATCTACAACAACCTGGATGCCTGGGGCAAAGGACGCGAACTACCCGCCTTTGCCAAAGAATCATTCACCCAAATGTGGAAGAAAGGAAAAATAAAGCAACATCCCTGAACAATGAGTACAAAGAACGACATACTGTCTAACATACGGCGTCATACCGGACAAACGTACGATATGCCTGTAATTGAACCGGCCGCCATACAGTATCCCGACGCGGTTGCCCGGTTTGCGGAAGTAATAAAGAGCGTAGGAGGAAGCGCCATCGAACTGCAGGAAGGCGAAGATATCAACGAACGAATCATCTCCCTGTACCCGGAAGCCGCAACCATAGCCTCGAATCTCCCGGGGATACGCATAGCCACTATTAACCCCGATGAGGTAGAAACCCCTCATCAGCTAAACGGAACCGCCCTTGCCGTTGTACAGGGCGAGGTAGGCGTAGCCGAAAACGGCTGCGTATGGATACCCCAGAACGTAAAAGAAAAAGCCGTCTATTTCATTGCCGAATACTTAATAATACTGCTGGATAAAAACAAGATTGTAAGCAATATGCACGAAGCTTACCGGAAAATCCGCTTCAACGACAATGGCTTCGGCGTATTCATCTCAGGCCCTTCCAAAACAGCCGATATAGAACAGGCCCTCGTGGTAGGGGCGCACGGGGCAAAAGGGGTAGTCGTTCTCCTGACAACCTGATTTTATATCTGCGAATACGCCAGCGGCAGCAGGATACGGTTTGTGTTATCCGTAGCCGTATGGGCGTATGCGGGGAGGTCTTTGATAGCATGCCAGTCGGGGTGGCTGCCGAAGGCTTTCCACGAAGCGTCGTGCGATTCTTTATCTTTATACCACGTAAGGTACATGAGGGAAGGCAGATGCGGGCCAGACAGTACCTCGCCGTAACATACCGGGTGGATACCTACCTTGTCGAAAATAGCCATTTCGGCCTCGTTGAACATCTTTACCTTGCGTTGGTTGGCCTCTTCGTTAGGGCTGCGGTAATGCCTGAGATGGAATAAAGTACGGTCTTTATCAGGCATCTTTAAGCGAGGTATCTTATCGAACGCTTCGCAAAGATAGGATTCAAATTCTTTGTAAACAGGGCTTACGGCTGCTTTGTCGTAAAAAGGCTGGGCTGCCTTCCTGAAAGCGTCGTCGTCCCAAATCGCATGCTTTACCTTATGGAATGTGGCGATATCGGGATAGATAAAAAAGTAAAAACGCTGCGCCGCATCTTTTTCTTCATACAGTTTGAACGCCCCCACGTTGATACCTTGTCTGTTATACGCCGGGATAAGCGTGTCTTTATAGAACGAATCAAGTTCGTTGCCTTCAGGCGTCGTAAGCGTATAGATACGCCAGTCGTAGATTTCTTTCCCGCCTGCCGTACGGGGCGGTACGGAAGCAATACCTTCCACCATGGGAACGGTAGCCAGCAACCCGGCTGCTTTCATAAAATGTCTTCTCTTCATATTTTTCATGGATTAAATGGATTGTAAAAACGTATCAAAGGTAAAGATTTCGATGTAATTTTCGTATTTTTGGGCAAATTTTGACTACGCGATGATGAAAAAGGTTATTTTTCTCTTCTATTTCAATCTATTTACACTGGCTCTTACAGCCCAAACAGAGACCAATCTTTTCCGGTCGGCAGACAAAAGCAAGATGAACCACTGGGTAGATTCGGTTTTCGATGCAATGAGTTTAGACGAACGTATCGGCCAGTTGTTTATGGTAATCGCAAACCCTGCTGCCGATACGAAGAATATGCAAAGGCTGACACGCTATATCAACGAAATAAAGGCAGGCGGGATACTCTTTGCCAAAGGAAGCCTGCAGGCGCAGGCCGAAGTAACCAACCGTATACAGAAACTCGCGCGCGTGCCTTTATTCATCGCTATAGACGGCGAGTGGGGGCTGTCAATGCGCTTGAGCGGAACCACCCGTTTCCCCCGCAACATGACGCTTGGCGCCATAGAGAACGATACCCTCCTCGAAATATACGGGAAAGAAGTAGGCCGGCAATGCAAAGAAATGGGGATACAAATCAATTTTGCACCGGCCCTGGATGTGAACAGCAATATGGCCAACCCGGTAATCGGCAACCGCGCCTTCGGCGAAAACCCCAACCTGGTTTCCGACAAAGGCCTCGCTTATTCCAAAGGCTTGGAGAGCGCCGGCATTATCCCGGTAGCAAAGCATTTTCCCGGACACGGGGATACCTCGGACGATTCGCATAATACGCTTCCCGTCATCCACCATAGCCGTGCACGCCTCGACAGCGTAGAGCTACTCCCCTTTAAAAGATATATCTACGATGGATATGCCGGGATCATGACATCTCACCTGTACGTGCCTGCCCTGGACAAGACGAAGGATATGCCGGCTACCTTTTCCAAACCTGTTGTGACGGGCCTGTTGCAGGAAGAATTTGGTTTTCAGGGATTATTGTTTACCGATGCGCTTGCCATGAAAGGAGCGTTGGTAAAAGAAAGCGAAAACATATCCGTCAAAGCATTGCAGGCAGGAAATGACATCCTGGTGTCGCCGGCTACGCCCATAACCGATTTTGAGGCTGTTAAAGAAGCGCTCGAAAAAGGGACGCTGGACTTAAAGGATATTGAACGCCGCGTACTCAAAGTATTGCAATACAAATACATCACCGGCCTGGCCGATTACAGGCCCATACAAACAAAAGGCCTGTCGGAGCGTATCAATACGCCCCATGCAGCCTGGCTGGCAGCCAAACTCAATGAAGAAGGAATTACCCTGCTGAAAAACACATCCGGTTATATCCCGCTGAAAGAACTCGACAAAAAGAAAATAGCCGCTCTCTCTCTCGGAGAACCCAAAGGCAATGAATTCCAGCAGATGCTCAACCGCTACGACTCCGTGTCATTCTTCACGCTGGGACGGAATGCCACAGCCGCCGAACAGAAGAAAGTATATGCCGAACTTGAAACGTTCGACTTGATTATTTGCAGTATCCACACGGTACGTATCCCCGAATCGGAACTGCTCCTGAAGGTGACAGAGAAGAAAGACGTTATCCTGACCTTCTTCACCCAACCTTACTTCTCTAAAGATTACAAAAAGTCTATAGACAAGGCGAAAGCCGTTATCATGGCTTACGAAACCTCCCGGCCGGCGCAGAGATATGCAGCCCAGCTTATCTTCGGAGGTATTGCGGCAAAAGGGAAACTCCCGGTTTCCATCCCCGGCATGTATTTTTCCGGAACGGGCGTCTTTACCGGGAAGACGCGCCTGGGATACCACGAACCCGAAGAGACAGGCGCCAATAGCGACCGCCTGCATGTGATTGACGGTATCGTAAAAGAAGCGCTTGAAGCGAAAGCTTTTCCCGGATGCCAGGTGTTGGTAGCCCAGGACGGCCTGGTTATTTACGATAAATCCTTTGGCTATTACAATTACGACAAGAAACAACGGGTAGACGAACATTCCGTCTACGACATGGCTTCCGTTTCAAAGGCTGCCGGAACGCTGCTTGCCGTAATGAAATCGTACGACGAGAAAAACTTCACCCTCACAAACAAAATATCCGACTATATACCCGAACTCAAAGATTCCGATAAAAAAGATATTATAATAAAGGATTTGCTTTATCACCAGTCTGGCGTAATCCCTACGATAGCTTTCTATACGAATAAAAACCTCCCCAATCTGGTTTCCGACACAGCAAAGCCCTGTTTCCGGACAGAAGTGGCAAGCGGCTTTTATCTGCACGATTCGTTCCGCGATACGGTTATCAATGAAATCAAAACGTCCAAACTTGGGGCGAAAGGGAAATACCTCTATAGTTGCATCAACTTTATAATGCTGCAAAAAATGGTGGAAGCCCAGACGAAAGAGCCGCTCGACAAGCTGTTGCGCGCTAATTTCTACAGGCGGCTGGGCGCCGTTACTACCACTTATAACCCATTAAAGACAATGGATACCCTGCGGATTGTTCCTACGGAAGACGATCGGCTCGTGCGCCGGCAGTTGCTCCGGGGCTACGTACACGATGAGGCGGCGGCATTCCAGGGGGGTGTGTCCGGTAATGCCGGTCTGTTTTCCAATGCCAACGACTTGGCTAAGGTGTTGCAACTCTTTCTCAATCAGGGAGAATATGGAGGCGAACGCTATCTTTCGTCTGAAACCAGCCAGCTGTTTACGCAGAGCAAAAGCCCTGTCTCACGCCGCGGATTAGGTTTTGACAAACCGGCTGTGGGAACGCCTAAACTCTCACCCTGCGGCGCCTTAGCCCCGGCATCTGTCTACGGACATACAGGATATACGGGAACTTGTTTCTGGGTAGACCCCGACAACCGGCTTATCTACATTTTCCTTTGCAACCGCGTTACGCCTACCCGCGCCAACAACAAACTCAGTTCATTAGACATCCGCGCAAGGATACAGGATGCGATATACAAGGCCATTGACAGGAAAACCCAAAAAAATTTATAATTTTGTACCTCTAAAAAAACGAAAGATATGTTATTCGGACACGGCGATGATTTTTACAGTACACAGCAACAGGTAACCAGCAACTTCAGTTCCAATGTATGGCATGGCGCCAACCTGGAAAAGCTGACGGCCCATCTTAACACGCAGTTCGACAGGATAACCCGTTATCCCGAACCCGACGCAGGGAGTTTGAAACGGTTACTCGCCCGGCGGTACGAAATAGCGGAAGATAATGTAGTGATAACGAATGGTTCCGTAACTGCCTTCTACCTGTTGGCACAAGTATGGCGCGAGAAAAAGTCGGCTATACTGACGCCTGCCTTTTCCGAATACGAAGATGCCTGCCACCTTCACAAGCACAAGATAACCTTCATCCCCAATTCCGAAGATATTCCGGAACTAAACCTTGAAGGACAGGATCATTGCTGGATATGCAATCCGAACAACCCCGACGGCAAACTGTTTAGCCGCACGGAACTGCTTAACCTGATTGCCGCCAACAGGCAAACAACCTTTGTGATAGACCAATCCTACGCCGCTTTCACTACCGAGGATATACTGAAACCTTCCGATTTGAAGGCTAACAAAAACCTGGCGCTGGTACATTCCATATCCAAAGCATACAATGTACCCGGCCTGCGCATGGGATATATCATGGCCTCTACGGCTATAACAAAAGCGGTAAGCAAATGCCTTATCCCCTGGTCGGTCAACGCCCTGGCGATAGAAGCCAGCAAATACATATTGATACATCCGGCGCAATTTACGCTGCCTATCCGCAAATGGCAACGCGAAACAGCCGAGCTGATTTATCAACTAAACAAACTTGACGAACTGGAAGTTATCCCCAGCGCTACCACTTTCTTTTTAGTGAGATTAAAGAAAGGAACAGCCGCCGGACTAAAAGAATATTTACTTGCAAACCACGGCATCCTCATTCGCGACGCCTCCAACTTCCATGGCCTCGACGAAACCTATTTCCGCCTCTGCGCACAAACCCCCGCAGAAAATCAACAACTGATTGACGCAATCAAAGAATGGATGAAAGAGAACTGACATTTACTGGAAAGGAACGCCCGCCGGAGGATAGTTATTTAGAAACGGCTGATTCACCGGAGTAATACTTACTATCTCGTCTACAATGAATTTGGAATACCCTCTCCAGGGCAGCGTACCGAAATATTCTTTATACCGGAGCTCCACCATTTGTCCGCCGGCGCGCATCAACGAGTCGGCTATTTGAGGATTGGCCACTGAAAAGTTAAACTCATTGGATTGTATCGCTCCGGTCTCGCTACTCTGAAAACCGCTCTGAATCAATTTCCCCTCATACGTTTTGAAAAGAATACCTTTGTATACCACATAATTAAGTTGTCCGGTTTTCACCCCTTCCCCGAAAGGATAATAATAACGGATAGCAACAAACAGAACCAAACCCAATACTACTGCAGCAAGCGTATAATTGCGGATTTTCCTTAATACGCTCTTTATTGAAGGCTTTATCGTGACTGGCATAATTGTATCTTTAATTGATTGATTCTGCAAAGATAGCATCACCCAGGCAATTTAACTCCATCTCCATAGAATATTTTCAGGGCAAACGCATCTTAATTTAGCAGGATTTTCAAAAGATGTACATAAACAGGTACGCGAGCAAGTACGCAAAAACACTTAATTTATTGTATTTTGTTGAAATATAGCTATATTTGCAAGAACTAAATAAGTTGCAATGTATATTATTTCAACAAGGGAATTCAGAGCCAATCAAAAGAAATACTTTGAACTGGCAGAAACAGAGACTGTTTTCGTTACCCGAAAGAACGGTAAGCCAATATCCATCAGCGTGGCGAGAGAGGAAGATATACCTAAAAGAGACCTTATCGCAGAGCTTAAAGGGGCTTTGCAGCAAGTTAAAGACCACATGGATGGGAAAATAGAACTTAAATCGGCAGAATCATCGTTAGATGAACTTAGAAATAGTACTCTCTGATTCTTTTGCTGCGGAACTGAAAAGGCTGGCAAAGCATTACAGGGGGCTTGCCGATGATTATGAAACCTTCTTGGATAGTCTGAAAGAAAATCCGGATGCAGATATCCGCCAAAGGAAAAGGAAAGTCCGACGGTGCGCGTGTCGTCACATTCAACGCTTTTGTTTCCGAGCAGGAAGGTCGAATGTACCTGCTGCTTATTTACGACAAATCAGATGCTTCGACCATCAAGATGAACGTTGTAAGGAAAATTATCAAGGAAATGACGGAGTGACTTTTTTTATGACAGACCGTTTTGTTACATTTGCAAAACCACCTCAAAAAACCCGCTAAAGGTACATAAAGCCCCCTTGCTTTCACTCCAAACAATAAGAAACATCCGCTTTTCAGTCACATCCGCCATAAATCACTCATATACAGACTGATAAGTGTGACGGAACATGTGACTGAGCGTGACCGGAGGTGACTGAACGGGTGATTATCCTGTTTTTGTGTAAAGTTATTTTAGTTAGTAAACCCAAAACTGTAAACCTGTTCCGGGAAAAGTCACCAATTCCGAAGCAAAAAAAATCATTATGATGACTCCGGCAAACCACTACGATGCTTTCAGAAAACCATTATGATCTCTTTTCCAAAGCATTATAATGGTTTACTGAAGACATTATGATGATTTTTTCCAAACACTGATATAACGCAAGAGAGCCTTTTCAATAAAGCAAACTTGAGCCTTACAGAAAACCAACCTATATAACTTTCACCTTACGGGAAGAAGCCTCGCCTCATTCAAACGGGACTTCAAAAAGACAAGCCCGCTGTCTCCCGAAAAATGGTTGATGGAAAAGCGTTTGAAGGTGGCGCACGATAAAATCCGCAATGAAGGAAAAAAAGCATCGGAGATTTGTTTTGAAGTAGGATTCAAAAGCTTGGCGCATTTCTCAACAGCATTTAAACGACAGTACGGATTCCCGCCTACAGCCATGTAAAATAACTACTGTACTTTTCAATAAGACAAATTTGATCCACAGGGGAAACCGACCCATGCGGCTTTTCATTTTACCCTTGCATTATTCCTCTTTATCACTGTAACGCTGTCGCGAAGCCACAATCTCCTGCATATTTTCCACCGCCCACGTTACAAGACTGTCGAGATGCGGCATAAGCGAATGTCCCTTTGGAGTCAGGAAATATTCAACTTTCGGCGGCACTTCGGGATATATTTTCCTGATTACTAAACCGTCGGCTTCTAATGAGCGTAAAGTAACCGTCAACATCCGCTGCGAAATATCGCCGATAGATTTTTGAATGTCGCTGAAACGCATTGTTCCGTTTGCGCTCAACGTTACCAAAACCAGCAATGACCACTTGTCGCCAAGCCGGCTAAGGATGTCGCGGATGGGACATGTTCCCTCATGTAAAAATTTTTTCATCTTTTTTTCGCTTTTATCCTGTTAAAAATCAACATTGCTTACCTTTTTGTAACTTTATTATCAATTTGTTACCTCTTGCAAGATACAATTACTCACCGTACCTTTTCGCCGCAAAAGTAATCAAAATACTTTTGGTAACGATAGTAGTAATTAAATGTAAAGAAAATGAAAAAGATTTTTTTTTGTATTGCGACAATGCTGAGTTTGGTCTGCTCGGCACAACCTGCAATTGAAAAAGGGAAAACAGAAGTACCAGACCTTAGTATAATCACACTGGAAACGCCGGACAAGACAGGTGGACAGCCTGTTTGGAAGGTATTTGCCAACCGCCAGTCCGTGCGTGAATTTGCATCAGACAGGCTGAAGCCTAAAGACCTCTCAATGTTATTGTGGGCGGCCAACGGTGTCAACCGTACCGACGGACGACGCACAGCTCCGTCGGCCATGAATGCGCAGGACGTGGATATTTATGTCGTGACGCCTGAAGGAGCTTACATTTACGATGCCAAAGCGCACGTGCTGAATCCTGTTGCAGCCGGTAATTTCCGCGATGCAACCGGCGGTGGACAGGGAAACATCAATCAGGCGCCTGTTTTCCTTGTACTGGTATCCGATCTGAGCCGACTGACACGTGGCAATAATGCGCCCGATGAACAAACAAGGCTCTTCGGAGCCATGGATGCCGGCATTATTGCACAGAACATCAACCTTGCATGCGCCAGTCTCGGACTTGCCACCGTAACCCGCACAACAATGGACAAGGAGGCTCTTAAAAAAGCGCTCAACCTGAAAGAAACGCAGTTGCTGCTGCTAAACAATCCGGTCGGTTATCCTAAGGAATAAACACAGATCATATAAAATGTAAAGAAATGAAAAAGATTTCTTTGAGTATTGCGACAATGTTGAGTTTGGTCTGCTCGGCACAACCTGCAATTGAAAAAGGGAAAACAGAAATATTAGACCTTGTAGAAATAGCAAAGGAAGTGGATAAAACAGCTATACCATACGGCAATAATCCGGTGGCGGGGCATTACGTGAATGTTGGTGACGCCAAAATTTACTATGAGGTCTATGGAGAAGGAGAACCATTTGTGCTGCTTCATGGAGGCGGTGGCGCCGGTTCCATCTACGAGTTACACGATTTTAT
>JAIRKZ010000183.1 GCA_031259845.1 Tannerellaceae bacterium
TCTGCGTTGGGAGCTTCTGTGGCGGGGAAAGGATCCTTCCTGCCCCACTGTTGGTAAAGTCGCTACCTTTTTGGTCCTGTCCGTACCGACTCCCGCGGTCCAATCGATAACTCCCGCCGAGGTTGATAACCGCCGCCGGGGGGTTCGCCGTCCGAACAGTTCGCAAACAGGATGCTGGCCAGGTAAAGGATCAATGTCTTTATACCAATTGGTATGATACCCTTATGCCAGCTGATATAATGTTGATAAGCCCGAAGCCGGTACTCTTTCGTGGTGTTACAGATCCGCATTCCGACATGCGCTCCGTGTCTAAAAAACAATATAAGTCAATTGTGCTGAACCGCCTGTGCATACACATATCTCAATATGTAAACGAAAGTTAGTTGTAAGAAAAGATTATTGAAAACAAGGCTGCTCATTAAACGAACGTTTAATGAGCACAAAAATAACCATTTATTTATACCGTACAAACTTTACGGCGATTAATTTTCAAAGTCGCCCGTATCTCCCTGCCAGTGGGCGTTTCCGATGAGTCTTTGGGTATAGGAAATGGCTTTCCCGGAGAGGTTCCGGATCGCCCCGAAAAGCTGCTCATTAAACGTTCGTTTAATGACACAAATATCCTTCTCAAAACAGGTAATAATGGGGGATGAAGGATAACAGGAACAAAACACAGGTAAAGTAAGATGGAAGATAGTGGTGGAGTACGAATACTGACCGGCGCACTTATGCAGCAGAACACCCATGTCCAGGTCTCGACCGAGTCCGGCACGCTGATGCGCGTGCCGCAGGCCATAACCTCGGAGATAGAGGCGACCCTTTGGGTGGGCCAAAATGAAGTAAAAAGGGAGAAAAGCGTGTCGCAGGCTGTAGAGTTGAAAGCGGCAAAAGAAGTATTGGTTAGCGTTATCGTCCCAAATTATAATTATGCGCGTTATTTGCCTATGCGTATCGAGTCCATCCTGAATCAGACCTTTACAAATTTTGAATTAATCCTGTTAGATGATGCCTCAACAGATGAAAGCGTTTCTATCTTAGAAAAATACCGGGACAATGAATATGTGTCTCATATTGTAATCAATGAGCAAAATACAGGCAGCCCTTTTCAGCAGTGGATGAAAGGCCTTTCGTTGGCTCAAGGTAAATATGTCTGGATAGCTGAAGCCGATGATCTTGCGGAGCCGACCTTTTTGGAAATTTGTGTAAGGTCTATGCAGGAAAAGAAGAATGTTTCTGTTTGTTATACCGGTTCATTATTGATTGATGCCAATGGGCGGATCTCAGGGAAAGATATAAACCATTGGGGAAAACGCAAGGTGAAAGGAACGTCCTGCTTCGATGGGATTCTATTTGTTACACATAATTTATATTGGAAAAACTATATCATAAACGCAAGCGGTGCGCTGTTTTTGCGCAAGAACGCCCTTGAATTATCCGGTTCTCCTTTCAGAAACATGCTCTGTTGTGGCGATTGGCTGTTTTGGGTTGAGATGGCTATAAAAGGAAAGGTTGTAGAAATATATAAGAACCTGAATTATTTCCGTCAGCATCCGGCAAAAGTGACTGTCAGTTCCCACAAAGCTGGAAGAGGAGTTATGGAGGATATTCAAATCGTGAAATATATGGAAAACAAATTAGGAGGAAGATTAAATAAATACAAGATGCGTTTACGCCATGGCCTGTTATACAGGAAAATTAAGCGGCTGCCTGTTAATGCATCGCAGAAAGAACCTATATTCCGTTATTTGTACGACGTAATGCATGCCGGTGTATCCGAGTATAGAGTAGAACGTTTCAATAAATACCTCAAGTTATTAATACCTGCCCTGATTACTGCAAAAAGAGATCGGCTAAACTGAGGGCGGAATGATGCTCTATATCAGTCGCCCCTTCGTACGATACGGCATGGAGTCGCTGAGGTTCACATATTTAGGCTTCCTCAATCCAAGCATATAAGGAAAAATCTTTGCATACCATTGCAGGCGTGATTTGAATGAAAGGCGCGGGCGCTTCCCTTTCCAGGGGGTCATATCCAGATAGTTGTAATATTCGCTGTTCAGCGGATGCATACTGTCGTAATTCCATGGTTTCTTGTTCGTATAATGAAGAATGGCAGGGTGCAATAATAGCCACCTGAACATAGGCCAGTCAGGTACTTTCTTTTCAATTCCGTACCGGTAAAACCCATCTTGCATATTCCACATCAAGGGAACAAACACTTTGTCCTTGTACAAAACAACATTCAGCAAATCCTGGTCGTTGAAGAGGATCCGTTCCGGATAAGTCCGGAAATAATGCACACATTGCCTGTCTACCTTATGTTCCCGCCAATAAGAGAGGTTGATAAGCAATACGCCGGCGTTGAAATAAGAATAGGATTTATCATAATGAAGCCTTTCATAGCGTTCATCTTCATCTTTCCCGATATCTTCTATACAGGCCGCGCCACATTCCGACAAATCTGTTTCCCAAAATTCCATAATATCTCCCAGAACCACAATATCGCAATCCAGATACAGCACCTTTTCCAATTGCTCCGGCAGAATAACAGAAAGCATACAACGATAGTAAGTAGTCATAGATATCCGCTTGCCGAACTTCTTTATTGAAAAATCACTCAGCAAATCGGCAGGCGGGAAGTAGAAGTACACTTCATTCCCATAATCCGCCGCCAGGTCCTGCAGTATTTCCTGGTCAGTATCCGGCAGGTCGGGGGCTATGATATGCACGCAAATATCAGAAGTTTTGTTGTTCTCAAACAGAGATACAAGCGTCACAGCGCAATGCGTCGTGAAATGGGCGTCGATATTACAAGCTATATGTATCATAAAGAGCTATTATTACCTGAACATTCATTATTTTGTCATATTAAAATATTTATCCATCACCAATAAAGAGATAAGCCTTTCCCGGTCCTTATCAAAAAATTGGGAAACATACGCATGAGCGTTATGCACAATCTGTTCCGCTTCTTCCGGATGACCGATATAATAAGCCAGCTTTTCTTCCAGATCAGAAAGGTCGTCTTGTATCCGGATGTAGTGATAACCGGGTATCAGTTTCCCCTCCATGAACCAGGTTTCGCAAGTGGGTTGTGTCATTACGGCAATAGAATTGGAAGACATCACCCATTTCAGGTTAGAAGCTACATCCATTCCTTCCAGTGCCATAATAAATTTATAGTTAAGATGCTCACGGATCGTTTTCTTGGGCGCCATCCATTTTTCGGGATATCCTTCATTTTTCCCTACTACCCCACAGTCGCAGATCGAAGAGTCAAAGTACATCCGAAGAAACTTCTCGCGAATACGGCTAAGGCGTATCTTACCGCGAAAGATGGCCTGATCGGCTTTCTCCCGAAAAGGAACCGGATCGTTCACAAACATAAAATGGCGTAATTTATCCAGTTTAAGCACTACCGAATATTCATTGTCTTCTTTCAGCAAACGGCTCTTTACGATAGCAGGAAATGGGGGAGTAAAATATACATCACCCGGAATATAGCCTATACGCAGGTTTTGATTAAACCAACGGGCCACATCCTGCAAATCGAAATAATATACTTTATGAAAAGTGGACGGATGGAATTTCTTAATTTTATCCAGATATACGTAATAACTGTGTTTATGTTCATGCAGAACTGTATCTGGCAATGCTGACGGGCACTGCATCTTATTATAATAATCCACACGCTCATATATGTATGCCTTATCGGGACGTTCTTCTACTTGCCGTAAATACCTCTTTCTCCGCATGCCGAAGAAACAATCCGGTATACACATCTGTAGATATCCTTTCAGGAAAAAGAGTATTTTGGGCGGTTTGCCGCTATTAAGTTTATATAAAAGGCTATCGCTCATTGAAATATGACTTTAAGAGTTAAGTAACTGATCACAGGCCGGGCGCCGCCATGCCGCATGGGCTCCGAACCGGCCGGAAATGAAAACGATGCCGGTCGACCACTTTGGAATCATTAACGTTGCTTCACTAAGTCTGGTTCCAAAACCGCCAGCTAATATAACAGCTTTCATCTTATTTATTTTAAAAATGTTGCAAATATAGCGAAGTTATTTAGAATACCCCCTCCAATTGCTTATTTTAACGTGAGTTCGATGTAGGAAAAGTATGTAAAA
>JAIRKZ010000187.1 GCA_031259845.1 Tannerellaceae bacterium
GATAAGAACTGTTCATATTCCGAACGGCCTATGTGTATCTTTTCTTCCACGGCACAAAGGTAAACTTTTTTCTGTTTTCCGAAATTTTTCCTTATTGAAGAACCTGAGTAGTTACGAAAAAAGAAAAGAAAAACAAGAAAAGCGTTAAAGATTTCAACTCGTTTGCTTTGACAAAACAACAACAAAGGAGCCTTGCAGGTGGATTACCTCCGGGAAATGATGAAGTGGGTGCAGAACAAGGGAATGAATAAAAACTTATCTTCATGTACAAATCGGCATTAGCCAGATGTATCCTTTTTCTGTTTCTGATGATTTTTTGTTTCGGAACAGCATTTGCAACAGGCTATCCGTTTAGACAGCCTGTTGCAACTGCTCCCCGCAGCTAAATCGGATACTAACGCCGTTCTATTATATATCGATATAGGAGAGCATTACCGGAAAACCGGGGATTTACAATCTTCTGCCGTATATCACCTGAAGGCACAGGCATTAAGCCGCGAATTGAATTACCTGCATGGCTTGTTCTATGCTTCCGATTATTATTCATTTGTATTGAACCGGCAAAGCCTGTATGATTCGGCGATTGCTGTAAACTGCGAAATGCTGGAGTTGGCGCTTAAATATTTCGACGCCTATCAGGCAGCTATCGAAAAATGGAATATCGGAGCAGGCTATGTCTATAAGGGCTTCAACGAAACGGCTTTGGCTTATTACCTGGAGAGTCTGACCTATTTCGAGCAGGCTGATTATCGGGAAGAGACAGGTAATCTGTACAACAGGATACAAACGGTTTATGCCCGGATGGACAGGCACGAAGACGCTGTTTCGTATGGGGAGAAAGCGCTCACGTTCATAAATGATACGCTCAGTTCCACTTATGGATACTGTTTGCTGAACCTGTCGGTAAGTTATTACAGTCTCAGCCCACCGCAATATGAAAAGGCGCTGACATATTTGCAAAAAGTACTGCATATTGCCGCTTCCACAGGCAATGCCTATATGGAAGCCAGAGCGTATAACAGTATAGCCAATATTCATTCCCTGAATAACCAAGCGAACGAAAGCGAAGTCTATTATCGCAAAGCCCTTACCCTTTTTCGCGAAAACAGCTATCCGAAAGACTTTTGCATAGCGAATATCGGGTTGGCAAAGGTTACCATGTTTCGCAACGAGTTGGCGAAAGCGGAAGCGATGGCGCACAAAAACCTCGAACTCTCTCGCCGCTACGGAATACGTCTGGAAGAGAAAAACACGCTTTCGTTCCTGTGGGAACTCTCCGCCGCACAGCACGACTGGGCAGGCCGCCTCCGCTATAAGGCCGCTTTCGATTCGGTGCAGAGCCTTGTGGTGAACGAAACCATGCTTCGCGCTGCCGAAGAACTCGAAATCAAATACGAAACCGAAAAGAAAGAAATGCGTATCATCTTGCTCGAAGAAGAAAGACGGCTGATGATTTGGCTGGGCATTGCCGGAGTCGCCGTGTTACTGCTGGCTTTGGCGGCCTTGTTTTTCCTTTGGCGCTGGACGGTACAGAAGAAACGCCTTGCCGAAATGCAAAATGAACTGGCTGAACAGCAAATCAAACAGTTAGAGCAGGAAAAGCGGTTGATAGCCACGCAAGCCGTACTTGACGGCGAAGTGCAGGAACGCACCCGCCTGGCCCGCGACCTGCACGACGGACTGGGCAGCAGACTTGCCGCCGCCAAATATAACCTGATCGATATCCGTAAAGCGCTCGTGATGGATTCTGCCGAAGCGGAGCATTTCGACAACTCGGTAAGCCTGCTCGACGATTCGATGCGCGAAATGCGCTGGGTTGCTCATCACCTGATGCCCGAATCGCTCGGCAGCACAGGGCTGAAGCAGTCGATAGCCGACTTCTGCAACAGCGTTCCCATCGTGAAATTCTCGTATTATGGAGACGACACTCGCTTGGATTCGCAATTAGAAGTGATGATTTACCGCATTATGCACGAACTGGTAAGCAATGCGCTCAAACATTCCGGGGCATCGCATATCCTTGTGGAAATCGCACAGGATGCCGACCGGATATTCCTCACCGTGCAGGACAACGGCTGCGGCTTCGATGCTTCGGCGCAATCGCAGGGCATGGGGCTGGATAATATCCGGAACCGCGTAGCCGCTTACAACGGTGACGTGGATATTCATTCTGTTGCCGGCGAAGGAACGGAAATAACGGTGAAATTAAGAATTGAAAGTGAATTGTAACATACTAATCCGCCGGTTGGCAAGTATCGTAAAAAACATCAAAGGAAAAACATGGAACCAGATAACTCTCAACTTTCCACTTTCAATTCTCCACTCATTAACGTTGCCATAGTAGACGACCACAAAGTGATAGCCGACGGACTGGAGCGGTTGATTAACGAATCGGGATTGGCCTGTGTTACCGGTAAGGCCCATTCCATTGCCGGATGCCGGGAATTGCTGAAAGACAGGCAACCGGAAGTATTGCTGCTCGACATCAGTATGCAGGACGGCAGCGGCATTGACCTGTGCCCGGAAATCAAGGCAAAATATCCGCAGGTAAAGGTATTGATGCTGACAAGCTACGGCGAACTGGCAACTATCACCCGCGCTTTGGAAGCAGGGGCAAACGGCTATGTATTAAAGAACTCGGAACCGGAAGAACTGCTCGAAGGCATCTGTACTGTCGCGTCCGGCGAACGCTTTTTGTGTGAGGAAGCCAATATGACACTCCAAATGAACGAGAACAGCCCGATGGAACTCACCCGCCGCTAAATCGAATTGCTGCAATTAATTGCAGAAGGTTATACGCTGCCGCAATTAGCCGACAAGATGTATCTGGGCATTAATACCATCCGTAGCTATCGCCAAAAACTGAATATCAAACTCAATGCCCACAATACCGTGCAGTTGCTGCAAAATGCAAAAGTATTGAAGTTGCTACCGGAAAGTTGGGTTAACGGATTAAGGAAAGCGGAAAAAAGAAGATAAGTAAAACCAGCGCTTCTGTCTTTTTGCTATTTTATCATTTTGTTATTTTATCCCCTCCCTGTTTCGCCTGTTTGTATCCCATCCGGGATAACTCCTAAAAACACGCTGTATTTTACACTTGCCTTTTGATAAAATGACATGAAAGGAGAGATAATATAATCCAGATGCACGCCAGCTAATGCTGTATATACACAAAATAAAGTAAAAAACAGCCGTTTGCTATCTGTTTGTTCAATAAAAACAGTGGGTAAAAACAGTTGTTCCAGCGCTGTTCCGAGCCTTCGGGAGCCACTTTTCCAGGCGCTTCCGGGCCTTCCGTTTTTTTATTGAGATGTCTTCGCCAGGTCATCGTACTGCTTTTCTAAAGACATTGCAATGCTTTTGCAAAGTCATCGTAATCCTTTCCTGAAGACTCCGTTATGTTTTCCCGGAACCCTCTCGCAAAACAGCCGATACAGCCTCATTTGATTACGGTAACAATCAAAATCGCCCTCTGATTCCCTCCTGTCCGCACAAAATAGCTGTTAGCTGAAAATGTAAATTCCTTGAAATCTGTCAGCAAACCAGGCTTAACGGTAGCATATTGTAAAACGGGTAGGTTTGTTAATAAACACAAATCTTCAGAAGAGTTATTAAACTAATTGTTTTTCCTACGGTCTATTTTACACGAATTTGATATTCTTTCGTAGTAAAAAAATTAATCATTAATTATGAACGTTAAGATTTTTTTTATCCTGTTGATTGTGTGTATTTTTTCATTACCGGCGTTTGCTCAGCGCAATGTGGAAGTAAAAGGGATGATTGTGGAAGAAGGTACGGGGAGTCCGGTAGAGCAGGCTACGATTCGCCTGCTGAATGTGAAGGACAGTATCATGATAAACGGAGTAGCCAGTTCGCGTAACGGAAGTTTCTCTTTGAAAAACATAAAACCGGGGAATTACCTGTTGCATGTCACCTTTATTGGTTTTGAACCCTTATACCAGCCTTTGCAGATTACGGGAAGAACACATCCCGTTGACGTAGGGAAATTAGAGATTAGCGATGAGGCTATCCTTCTGGGGGAAGCGGTTGTTATGGGAAAAGCCCCCGAAATGGTGGTACGTAATGATACGATAGAATACAATGCCGATTCGTATAAGGTAACAGAAGGCTCGGTGCTGGAAGACTTATTGAAAAAGATGCCCGGCGTGGAAGTAGATAGCGAAGGGAAAATTACGGTGAACGGGAAAGAAGTAAAAAAGGTGATGGTAGACGGGAAAGAATTTTTCTCAGACGATCCGAAGGTGGCTTCTAAAAACCTTCCTGCCCAGATGATAGACAAACTGCAAGTGCTGGATAAAAAAAGCGATATGACATTGATGACGGGCTTTGACGACGGCGAAGAAGAAACGGTGATAAACCTGACCGTCAAACCGGGGATGAAGCAGGGATGGTTCGGCAACGCTTTTGCCGGATATGGAAGCGACGAACGGTATGAAGGCAATTTCATGATCAACCGTTTTTATAACAATGACCAGTTCACCCTCATGGGGGGATTGAACAATACGAATAATATGGGATTTTCAGACCTTGCATCTACCATGTTTCAGGGGATGGGCGGAGGCGGAGGCCCGCGTTTTCGCGGAGGCAACAGCAGCGGTATTACCCAGTCGGGCAATATAGGGATGAATTTTACGAAGGAATTTAATAAAAAGCTGACATTAAACGGGAATGTCCGTTACAGCCATTCGGACAATGAACTTTTTGGAAACAGCAAAGACAGGAAGATTCAGCCCGGCGACAGCCTTCAGCATCAGGAGAGCGAGAGCGCCCGAAACCGGAAATCGGATAATATGGGCGTGAATTTCCGTCTGGAATGGAAGCCCGACACCATGACGAATATCATTTTCCGTCCTAATTTCAGTTACAGTAAAAGTAATAATATTTCATCCGAAGAATATGTCACCCTGCAAGGATTGAAAGATACAGACGAAGCCCTGATGGATTCGCTCAACAGGGGTGATTCGTATACGGCGGATAACGGGAGCGGGTATAATATGGACGCACGCCTGGAAATAAGCCGTAAGCTCAACAGTAAAGGACGCGTGCTGAGCGCTTCTTTTTCGGGAGGCTATAGCGATTCGGATGAAGACGGTACGGAATACTCCAATACCTATTACTATGGCGACAGGAACGTGATGACCAATAAGCTGATAGACCAGCAATATCAATACGACAACAAAGGATATAACTACCGGGCATACCTTTCGTGGGTGGAGCCTTTGGGATGGAATAATTTCCTTCAGGCCACGTACAGCTTTAACCAGCGGAGGCAAGAGGCCCTTAAATATACGTATGCAAAAGACGACAAGGGGAATTATGCTGTACTCGACACGGCTTATAGCCAGAGCTACCGCAATGACTTCATCAACCAGCGCGCCAGCCTGAGTTTCAAATCACAACGGCAGATGTTTAATTATACTGTTGGTTTAAACCTGGACCCTTCGTATAATAAAAGCGAAACATTTATTGGGGATACCATTCTTTCGTCTATATCGAGGAATGTACTGAATCTTTCGCCCATGGCTCAGTTTAACTACATATATAATAAGCAAACCAACCTGCGGATAGACTATAACGGGCGAACGAGCCAACCAAGTATGACACAATTGCAACCCGTGCCCAATGTATCGAATCCCAATAATACAATCATTGGCAATCCCGGCCTCAAGCCGTATTATACCAATAACCTTGTGGTACGTTTCCAGAAATTCATACCTGAACAACAAACAGCCTTTATCTTCATGGCCGATGGAAACTATGTGGTGAATGCGATCGTATCGGAGCAAATCAATCTGGGCGGCGGCAGGAGGCAGACTACTTACAGGAATACAAACGGGAATTACCGGGGGAACTTCCGGTTTATCTTCAATACGCCTTTGAAAAATAAGAAATTCACCATAAACTCTATGTCGATGGCGGGCTATGCAAACAATAATTCTTTTATTGACAGCGAAAAGAATACGAACAAAACGCTTACATTAATGGAACGGGGCGGACTTGATTTCCGTTCTTCTTTTATTGACTTAGGCGTGAATGGAAATATTCGTTACAATAAAGCCGATTATTCCCTCCAACCGGATAATAATCTGAATACGTTTAATTATGGAGTAGGAGGAACTGCTACGGTTTATCTTCCATCCAACTTCAAAATAGAGAGCGAAATAGACTGGTCTGCCACTTCGGGATACGACGCCGGATACCAGCAGGATGAAACGATTTGGAATGCCTCCCTCTCTAAATCGTTCCTTAAAGGAAACCAGGCTACCCTGCGTATCAAGATGTATGATATCCTGGCGCAGCGTAACGGTATTACGCAACAGATTAATGCGGAAGGCTCTTCTTATTCAAAGTATAATACCCTGGGGCGTTACTTTATGGTTCATTTCGTATACCGCTTCAGCATATTTAAAGGAGGAGCCACGGCTGAAGATTCGATGGGTGGAAACCGCGGCCCTCGTGGCCCCCGCGGACCGGGTGGACCGGGCGGCCCTCCACGATTTTAGCATTTGTTTTGTTCCCAATCCGGGGATATTCATTCAGGAACATTATCTTTGTTGCCTACATTAAAAATGAAGAATATGCTCTGGATTTACCATTCTGTCGCATTATTGCAGATAATTCCTTTTATCGGCGGATGGATGGCCGACCGTTTACTGGGCGACCCGGAAGGATGGCCCCATCCTGTGGTATGGTTCGGCAAACTAATCAGCGCCGGCGAACGCGCCTTTAACAAAGGAACGAACCGTTACCTGAAGGGAAGCCTGTTTACGTTTGTGCTGATTACCGGCGTATTCCTCTTTTGTCATGGTCTGCTTGCCGTTTCCCTATTCTTGCATCCTCACATAGAAGCCTTGCTGGCGGGAACCGGCGTGTTTTATTGTTTGGCCGGTAAAACGCTTATCCGCGAAGTACAGGGCGTATTTGAAGCCGTGGAGCGAAGCGTGGAAGAAGGCCGCGAACGGCTTTCGCGTATTGTGGGGCGCGACACATCGAACCTTTCCCCGCACGAAATCAAAACGGCGGCGCTGGAATCGCTGGCCGAGAATCTGAGCGACGGGGTGGTGGCCCCGATGTTCTGGTTTGCCTTATTGGGATTACCCGGCATGATGGCTTATAAGATGATTAATACGCTCGATTCGATGATTGGCTATAAAACAGACCGGTATTATGAATTTGGACAGGCGGCGGCGAAAATTGATGATCTGGCGAATTATATCCCCGCCCGGCTGACGGCTTACCTGATGCTGTTTGTTTCGGGCAATTGGGACAAGCGGGGGCTTGTACGCCGCTTCGGCCCGGCCCACGAAAGCCCCAATGCCGGCTATCCCGAAGCGGCGCTGGCGGCTATACTGGATTGCCGTTTCGGAGGGACGCATGATTATTTCGGCCAGCCGGTAGAGAAACCATACATCGGCGTGAATGAGCGCCCTTTCTCGTGGAACGACCTGCAACACGCTATCCAGGTAAATACGAATACAGAACTCATAATGGGGGTTCTGGTGGTATTACTTTTATTAACCGGTTTCCCTTATATTCGTATCTGATGAAACGGATTATCCTGATTACCGGCGGGCAGCGTTCAAAAAAAAGCGGCTATGCCCAGCAACTGGCCTTACAGCAAACAACGCATCCCGTTTACCTGGCTACTTCGCGTGTGTGGGACGACGAACACCGGCAACGTATCGAACGGCATAAAAAAGACAGAGGCCCCGAATGGACAAACATAGAAGAAGACAAAAACCTGAGCCGCCACCCATTGCAGGGAAGAGTAATTGTAATAGACTGCGTAACCCTCTGGGCTACGAACTTCTTTTACGATAACGACGGAGATGTAGAAAAAGCCTTATCGCTTATAAAAGCCGAATTTGACCTCTTCACCCGTCAGGAAGCCTGTTTTATCTTTGTAACAAATGAAACAGGTATGGGAGGAATATCTGTGAACGAATTGCAACGGAAATTCACCGACATGCAAGGCTGGCTAAACCAACACATCGCCTCCCGCGCCGACGAGGTAATCCTGATGATAAGCGGGATACCTGTTAAAATAAAATCATATCCACCCAATGATTAATGGATTTAGGACAACTACATCAAAATAATTTTATATCTTCGCAACATTAACTATTCAATGCATTATGACACTTCTGTTATTTTATCTTTTCCTTGCCCTTTTCACCTCTTTTTTATGTTCTATCGTCGAAGCGGTTTTGCTGTCTACTCCTGTAACCTTCCTGAAGGCGAAAGCCGATGGAGGAAACAATTCTGCTAAAGATTTCCTGAAATTAAAAGAAAATGTAGACAGGCCTTTGTCTGCCATTCTTTCCTTTAATACGATTGCTCATACTGTGGGAGCCGCCGGCGTGGGCGCCCAAGCCATAGTCGTATTCGGCGAGCAATACTTCGGATTGGTTTCCGCCATACTCACTTTTCTAATTTTAGTGCTCACCGAAATTATTCCTAAAACCATTGGCGCCAACTATGCCAGGCAATTGGTGGTTTTTTCAGTTAAAACAATAAAAGTAATGGTTGCTATCGCCTATCCTTTGGTAATAATGTCGGCTTTCTTAGGCAAATTATTATCTAAAAAAGGGGAAGAACAGACCACCAGCCGTGAGGAAATTTCCGTATTGGCCAATATCGGTACGGAAGAAGGAGTGTTCCGGGAGAATGAAAACCAGATTATCCAGAACCTGATAAAACTGTATGATGTAAGAGTTTCGGCTATTATGACGCCGCGAATCGTTTGCGTAACCGCCAATGAGGATATGACGCTGAAAGAGTTTATGCAAAACAAAGATTTCCTGAGTTTCTCGCGTATACCCGTCTACCGGAATAATAACGATGACATTACCGGCTATGTGCTTCGTTCGTATGTGTTTGAAAAGTTGGCCGAAGACCAGTTCAACGTAACATTAAAGGATATCAAACGCGAGATTGTAGTGTTGCCCGAAACGATCAATGTATATAAAGCCTGGGAAAAACTGATTGAACTGAAAGAACATATTTCTATTATTGTAAATGAATACGGAGGCATGGAAGGGATCGTTACGATTGAAGATACGATTGAAACCCTGATGGGGATAGAAATTGTAGACGAAAAAGACACGATAAGCGATATGCAGCAGTATGCGTTGGAAAAATGGAAAAACCGCCGGAAGGAATACATGAACCTGACGAATGTTACTAACAATAATTGATTAGATTTAGCCCCGATGGGAAAAAACAAATTAGCAAAGTTTGATGATATGGCGGGATATCCGCATGTGTTCCAATATCCTTTTGCACGGCTCAGCGAAGAAGGTTTTGACTTGAAGGGCCATTGGAAGGAACGTTTCTTTAAAAACACAAATCCTGTTGTGCTGGAGCTGGGATGCGGAAAAGGGGAATATACCGTGGGGCTGGCCCGGCTGTTTCCGGATAAGAACTTTATCGGGGTAGACATTAAAGGCGCCCGTATGTGGTGCGGTGCTAAAGAGTCGGCAGAAGCCTGCCTCCGGAATGTGGCTTTCCTGCGTACGCATATCGAACTGATTACTCACTTCTTTTCGCCCGGCGAAGTGGCGGAGATATGGATTACTTTCCCCGACCCGCAGATGAAGAAAGCGAATAAACGCCTTACCTCTGCCCGCTTTATGAAGCTGTATGGCCAACTGCTGGCAGGCGAAGGGATTATTCATTTGAAAACAGACAGCCATTTTATGTACGCCTACACAAATGAAGTGATAAAAGCCAACCGCTATCCGGTGTTATTCCGTACGGATGATTTATATCATTCCGGCTGGGCAGACGATATCCTTTCCATCAAAACCTATTACGAACAGCAATGGATTGAACGCGGGATGAAGATTAAATACATCCGGTTTGCGCCTGAAGAACGGAGCGAATTAATCGAACCGGACGTAGAGATAGCATACGATACGTACCGGAGCTTCAACAGGAGTAAACGGAGCGCTTTGGCATCCGGCAAATAATAATATAATACCCAAAAAGCATGGCAACAATATATCCTGCGTTAATTATAGAGGCGCTTACGAAAGTACGTTATCCGGGCACGGGTAAGAATCTGGCGGAGGCCGGCATGGTGGGCGATGATATCCGTATTGACGGGAAAAAGGTTTGTTTTTCACTTCTCTTTGAAAAGCCGAACGACCCGTTTATCAAATCAGTTGTAAAAGCGGCGGAGACAGCTATCCTTACCTACGTAGACAAGGAGGCGGATATAAAAGGGAATATCCGGGCCGTTACGCTCCAACAGCCGCGCCCCGAACCGAACAAACCCCTGCAGGGGGTGAAAAATATCATCGCCGTTTCGTCGGGCAAAGGAGGCGTGGGAAAGAGTACCGTGGCTGCAAACCTGGCGGTTGCCCTGGCCCGGCAAGGGTATCGTGTAGGGTTGCTCGACGCCGATATATTCGGCCCTTCCCTGCCGAAAATGTTCCAGGTGGAAGACGTTCGCCCCTGCATGACAGAAGCAGGCGGGCGCGAATGGATAGAGCCGGCGGAAAAGTATGGTGTGAAGCTGTTGTCTATCGGTTTCTTTGTCAATAAAGAGGATGCGGTGCTTTGGCGCGGAGCCATGGCAAGCAACGCCCTCAAACAGTTAATCACCGAGGCCAACTGGGGCGAACTGGATTACTTCCTGATAGACCTCCCCCCCGGCACGAGCGATATCCACCTCACTCTGGTACAAACCGTAGCCGTAACGGGCGCTATCGTGGTAACTACCCCGCAGGATGTAGCGCTTGCCGATGCACGTAAAGGCGCCGGCATGTTTATGGGCGACAAGGTAAATGTGCCGGTATTGGGATTAATAGAAAACATGGCCTGGTTTACGCCGGCCGAATTGCCGGAAAACAGGTATTACATCTTCGGAAAAGACGGGGGAAAACGCCTGGCGGAAGAACTGAACATCCCGCTACTGGGCCAAATCCCCCTCGTACAAAGCATCCGTGAAGGAGGCGACGCCGGATACCCCGTAGCGCTAAAGCCAAACACCGTCACCGGAGCCGCTTTCCGCACATTGGCCGAAAACGTGGCGGCCCGGACAGCCTGCCGGAACGAACGCCAAGCGTCCACCGAACGGGTACAGGTAGCAAAGAAATAAAGCGCGGGCTTGCACGTGTCGCGTGCACGGGCTGCACACGACGCGTGCGTAAATACCGGATTATTCCCAGCCAGGAGGCTGTTTCAGATTAGGATTGAGCAACAGTTGCTGTTTGGGAACCGGAACATAATAGAACTTTTCCTGCCACTCCCTGTTCTCACTTGTTACAAATTCCATAAATCCGGATTTCCCGCCATCATCGCTTAAATAAATACTTGTCCTGTTATTATTCGCATCATACAGGTATCCCTTTTCAATTTTAGCCTGAACATCAGCCGGTAAATGGGCTATCGGGCTTAAATCGCCGGCATCGTGAAGAATTGCCACATCGGGCTCTCCATCGCCTGTTACATCATACGCCCCGTAGCCATGTATATAAATACCTTGTGGCTTGGCGCCCATTAATTCGCTGCCTTTAGCCCAACGCATCACATCGTCTAAACGAAAACCTTCGCAGGCAAGCTCTACTCTTCTTTCCCTGCGAATATCGTTGAGCACGTTTGCCAACAGATTGACGGGAGGCATCCCGGCGCGACTCCTTATCAGGTTGACCGTCTGATCCAGATCGGTTTGCGAAAGCGTTCCCTTTTCGGCTTTTGCTTCCGCCAGGATCAACAGTACTTCGGCATACCTGAAAAAAGGTATAGATGTATAGTTCATATTCCACCCCATGCGTTGAGACGTTTCCTTGGGGAAAAACTTTATCTGGTCCATTCCCCCATACGTGGTTTTAGGAATATAAGGATTGTTTCCTTCTATTTCCGGGGAAATATTGAAACCGGGCCAGGCAAAGGTTTCGGCCAAACGCGGATTGCGGTTTTCAAACAGTTCCACATACGTTTTATACGTTCCATCGGGCTTTATCTAGCTAAAATCACTACCGTCTTTCATCTGATAGGACTTCATCAACGAACGGCTAAGCCCCCAATACACTCCCAGTACGGTATGGGTATTGTTTCCCCTGCCGAGTGTCTGGTCGTATTCTACAAACAGAAGGATTTCTTTATTTTCCCTCAGCTTGGGCATACAGAACAACGCGCCATAATCTTTCGCGCTTGAGCCGTACAGTTCAAACAATCCAGAGCCTGTTATCTCCTGGCAGGCAGCAATTGCTTTATCGAAAAAGGTATTGGCCGATGCCGTCAGTCCTGATTCCGTATGATACTTACGCCAAGTGGCTTCATGCAGACACACCCTTGCCAGTAAAGCCAAAGCGGCATATTGGTTAAGACGCGTACGCTGTCCTAAAGCCGGCTTGATGTGGGTGGCGGCAAATTCCAGGTCGCTTATTACCGAATCTACAACAACCTCTCTCGGATCGGCAGGCTTGTAAAGGTCTTCGTCCGTATCATCCATCGCTTTGTTGTAAAAGGGTACCGAATTATACTTCTTCACCTTCTTATAGTAATAATCGCCACGGAAAAACCGGGCAATCCCTATATAGTGATTCAAGTCTACTTCCGCAATGCTCATCTCTTCGGGATGAATATTGTTCAGCATGTAGTTTATCCTTCGCAATTGCGTCCAATCGTCTGTATCCCAATCTCCCACATTACTTGATGAAATACCGTCGCTATTTACCATCGAATACATCGTGTTGGAATTTGTACTGATTGTCACATTATCAGAACCCACATCATCAAACGGCGGACTGATCAGTTCCTGATAAAAGCGGTTGGAATAAGTCTCCAAATCGGAGGCTACTTTGAAATAATCCTTAGCCGTAATCGACGTTTTAGGATTTCTGTCTAAAAAATCCTCGCATGACATGAATGCCAAAAGTGATGCCAGCGCCATGGCGCTTAGTATATATTTTCTCATATTATAAATCTCTATCATAAAACATTTAATCATTTTACACATCAGAATGTCAGATTCAGCCCAAATGAATATGACTGTTGCATGGGATAGGTTCCGCTATCAAATCCATTGTATTTTTCAATGATTTCTGGATCAAGATTAATGGCATTCAATTGTTCCGCTGTCAGGCAATCAACAAAGCCGACTGAGAGAACCGTCCGCTGACGCACTTCGCCAAGGGCATTACGGTAGCTCTCCACCAACCGGTAGTACCAATCATGTTTGCCTGTCTGAGGATTATGTCTGCCG
>JAIRKZ010000197.1 GCA_031259845.1 Tannerellaceae bacterium
TTCCGTGTTGTTTTCGGTAACGAAGCCAGCGTTTCTTCCATTATTCCCGTCACTTCGTTTGAGTATAACACGTCGGGGTTACAAGCCTCTAAAGTAGAGATACGTGTGTTCAACTCACGTATCCCTATTTCAGATAATGCGGTAAGTGTTTCCTGCCGCGTCAATTCCTTTCGCAAATGATCGATTGATTTGTTCCGGGCAATGGAAAATAAGAAAGTCAACGGATGTTCAATTTTATTTTGCTTTATTATTTCCCAATAAGCCATAATGGTTTCGGAAGCTATATCTTCAGCCACCCACTTATCGTGTACATACGATTTGGCAAACAGGTAGATTCTGTTGTAATGTAGCTTGTATAAATCACTAATATGTATTTGTCCGCTTCCGGTTTTCACCTTACTCAAATATTGAAACAACCGGGCGGGCTATCCATACCTGGGGTTGTTCTACATCCATCATATAGGCGAGGGTGCCGGCTATGTCGTAAATCATGGTGCTTTCCTGTATCCGGTATCCTTTTTTTATTCCTTTTCCGTAGAAAACGATTGGGGTTTGCATTTCTTCCATTGTTTTGCCGCCGTGCCCGGTTTTAATTCCGCCATGGTCGGCTACTACCATGATAACCGTCTCGTCCATTATACCGGCTTCTTCGACTGCCCGGATAATCTGCGCCAGGTAACCGTCCAACCGGTTTACATTCACAAAGTATTCGGGAGATTCCCACCCTTTTGCATGGCCGATGCCATCCGGTTGATCATAAATGATGGCGCAGAAATTGGGTTTCTTCTCTTTGATATAATTCACGGCGTAGGCTGTACAACCGTCCGGGTTTTCGGCCGTTACGGGAGTATGCCTGCGATAATTCAACGCCAATGTGTCGACAAGGAAATTAATTCCTTCCCATTCAAACATTAATCCTATTTCGGCGTCCGGCGCTTTTTCCCTGTATAAACCAAAAATATTGGGGAAACGGTTATCGCTGTTCGTTACCCTTGAAGGAAGGTCTGGCGTACGCGAACCCCATTCGGTGTATCCATGCAATTCGGGGCCGGCTCCCATAAACATCGAAGACCAGTTCACAGCGCTCGACGAAGGAAGTACCGAACGGTTCTCCAGCGTATAAGCGCCTTCGGCCATCAGTTTGCGTAGCGCAGGCATATCGGCTCCATTATTCACACAATGTGCGCTAAAACCGTCGAAACCAACCATGATAATATGTTTCGGCTTTTCTTTTTCTTTTACTGTTTGTTGTGGCATTGTAGAGCATGCGCCAAGAAAAGCAAGAAACAGCAGGCTCGTAAACAACATAATTCGTGTCTTCATTTGAGTTTTATTTATTTATTCAAGTTTATGTAAATTTGTTTTCGTTACTTAATTATCTGTTTTCACAGGTTCCAACCGGTATGTTGCTCCTTTTCCTGTATTTATCCGGATGCGTTCACCTTCGTACTGCCGCTCTCCGTCCGGCCCTTTCACTTTCAGCTTGCGGCCTTCCCACGGATTGAGCAGATGCAATTCTTTGCCCTGTTCGCTGAAAACCGTTACATTACCGATCTCTCCGTTTTCCAGTTTTGCGGAAATAAGGAAGGCGCCCTCCACGCGGATTTGATGAAACGATGCATCCCTGCTGCGATTCCATACCGGGAAGAGTCTCGTCACGCCCTGATGCCCCATGCAGAGCATTTCGTTGACGGTATTCGGCACGGTGCTCAGGGTTTCAACGCCGTGCGGGTTGTCCATTTGGTATCCGTTGGGGAAGGAATGCTTTACATAGCGGTCAAGGTGATACAGGATAGTATCCGGGTTATAACCGATCCGTACGGCTGCGGGGAAGAAGCTGTTGTTTCCGTTGGAGTCTAACCACCGTTGCATCTCCTGCATGGTATTCATGGCAACGGCGAGCAGTTCCGGACTGCTGTCCGGTCCGATAGCGCCTCCGGGATAAATGTGTTGAATACCCAGCGTGTTTCCGTCTACCCATTCGATGCCGGTTTCCGTATAGCGGAACACGGTTTTGCCGTTGCGTTCAAATACGGGGTAATGCGAAATATGGTCGTGAATATGCATCCATTTTTCCCGCCTGTCGTCATCTTCCCCGAGCAGTTCGCTCATGTCGGTTGCCGTGCGCATGGTTTGCCGGATCAGTCCGAGCGAAAGGAGCGGGTTTTTATCTCCAATCGTCCCCTCGTGAATAGCGTCGTTGTAATCAACATATCGTCCGTCTTCGTAAACCAGGTATTTTTCCCAGAAAATGGCCGCCGCCCTGACAAAGGGATAGACTTTCTGCGTAAACTCCCTGTCCCATGTAAGATAGAATTGCATGGAAAGATTTGCCACCGCGTAGGAGACATTGCTTTTCTGTCCCCAGAACATGCCTTCATCTTCAATATTTTCCATGTAATCCTTTGCCCAGTGATACTTCGCCATCTGCGGCGTCCAACGGGTGGTTTCAATGCCCAGCGGCCCGATTCCCACGGGATAAAAAATGCCGTCGGGGATACCCGTTACTTTTTCGGAATAATATTTTCCCCTTGGCATAAAGGCGAGCAGGGGAGCGTAATACGGCGTTGCCTGCTCTATCCGGTTGGCAGAGTAGAGCGCGTAAAACGGCGCCTGATGATTGTAGTTCAGGTGATAGTCGCCCATCCATGCCGGCTGTTCCTGCGTGATCCACGTACCGAACAGACCGGGGGGGAAATCCGTATCCCTGCTTGCCGAAGCCGTTCCATAGAGCGAAAGATAATAATGCCCTTCTACGGCGCTGTCGGGAATTGAAACAAACGATTTCCCCCAGTAGTTTTTCCACCATTCGCGGTGTTGGTCTTCCAGTTGGCGCAGGCGTTGAGGGGTAGCGGATTCCTTTACTTTCGAGATGGCTGCATGGAGGCAGTCGTCGCTTTTGAAATTACCCGACGTGGCGAAGACCAAGCGAACGGTTTTCCCCGGTTCCAGCGTAAAGCGGCCATCCGGCGAATCCTCCGTCAGTAGCGCCACTGCCGCTTTAGTTGGAATGTCTACCGAATCTTCAAACGCACGGGTAATATAATGTATACCGTCCACGGCGCTCTGTTCCCTTTGTTCGGGGAAAGCGCGGTCTAACGGGAGGTCTTCAACGATTTCCTTCCTGGCCACGGGCAGAGACAACCGCACATTACCTTCGAGCGACCCCTTCCCTTCCATGCCGATTTCGACGACCGCTACATCGTCGAGGGCGGCTACATACGTCCTGTATGTAACCGCAAAGCCATCCCTGGCGAAACGGGCCACCGTCACGGCGTTGTACAAATGCTGTTCTACCAGATAGGACGCTCCCTCAAGCCCGGGAACGGAGACTTCTATTTTCCCAAGCATGGCGGGATACGATTCATTGTGTGCCGACTTCAGACGCCAAAAGTCATTCCTGGCTATATAGAACTCCCGATGTTCGGGAGCCCCAGACAGGGCGACGCCCATAAAGCCGTTTCCCAGCAGGGGAGCGTCTACGGATACTTTGGCAGGGATACGCTGCGGCGGTTGGGTAGACCGCACGACATGCCGGGCGATGATTGTTTCCGCCTGCCTGTGGATATCCGCCTGTTTACTGCACGACAGCAATACTGAAATACTTGCCCCAATTAAAAATTTCAACGTGTTGTTTTTCATAATCTATTCTATTTTTATCTTAAAAAATCATATCGTATCATATCCGTTATGTCCTTACGGCTCTTTACCGGCGCCAGGGTGAAAGCCCATTCGTATGTTTCATCGGAATAGATGGTAGCTTCCGGGACAGGGCGCGCCCCCCAGCTATCGTATCCGCCTACGCCCTGCTGACGCCAGTCAAGGCATACTTCTACGAAGTTACGCGGAACGATGTCGGCGGCGTGTGTTTGTTTACGCAGAACGTCTTTTGCCGCATCGTAGTCTTTGCCCGTAATTTCACGCGCCGATTTATTCTCCCATTGGTACGGGGCGCCCGATTCCTGTGCGTCGAAATCTTCTATCGAATTTCGCAAGGCGTTAAATTCTATTTTATCTTCCGCCATAATCAGCAAGCCGTTTCCGTTATTTGTTGTGGCGGCTATCCAGCGTACATCGGTATGGTGGCCGTTCTCCTGCGGACGCACATAGGGATAGTACATATCCCATGCTTTGGCCGAATAAAGCCCAACCAATGTTCCTTTATGGCGGTCGATGTAATTTTCTTCCGGGCCTCGTCCGAAATACAGGATATGTTCCATGGCGGCCGGCAAACGGAAACGTACGCCTATACGGGGTACTTCCAGCACATTCTTTTTAGCTTTATTCTCCGCTATCGTCCGCGGGGAATAAGTAGCCGTTAGTTCCGCGTCGGATTTCGTTATTTCCCCGGCTTCTTTTCCAAGTGGAGTAAACAAAACCGATACATTAATTATACCTGACGGCTGAACGGTATAGGCAACGATATATTCATTACCGGCTACCAACTGATAATGGACTGTAAGGATAACATTCCGTTCCTTTTCTTCTATCTTATAATGTAATACGGTGAAGTCTTTACTTGACTGCTTCCATACTTGCAAACGCTTAGGGGCGCCATTTCCGTAATCATTATCAACAGGCGCGCGCCAGAAGTTCGGCCGGATGCCGAAGGATTCGGCAAAATATTCCGTCCCGTTTACTTTGTAGGAGGTAGCAACGCCTTTCTTCGTATCAAACGCAAAGAATACGTTTCCGGATGATATAGATACTGTCCCATCGCTCTCCGAGGCCGATAATTGGGAGCCTGTTCCCTTGTATACCTTCGCCTCCGTCTTGAACGGCAGCCGGAATTGATCGTAGGCAATGAGATGGCCTGCGGGGAGAAGCGGTTCGGGTTGTTTGGTTGTCACTTCAAAGTTTACAAAGTATTCCGCTTTCGGTTCATTCTTTAAAGGGGGACAGTCTATTGATATAATCTTTTTTTTCTGGGGAGCCAGGTCAATGGGGATGAGCGTCTCTCTGATTACTTTTCCGTTCTGCATTATTTTATATTTCACCTGATAGGCAGACAGGTTAGTGAAGTAAAAGCGGTTGGTTATTTCAATCTCTCTGACGAGTGAATCAACCGCCCTGAATCCCACATTCTGATGGGTGTATTTTACCTCGCTCATGGCCGGGTGCACTTTCCGGTCGGGGCCTATAATGCCGTCGGCCACAAAGTTTCCGTCCGAAGGCATATCCGTACCAAAGTCGCCGCCGTATGCCCAATACTCTTTTCCTTCTTTATTCTTTACTAAGAGGGCATGGTCTGTCCATTCCCAGATATAGCCGCCCTGAAGATGGGGATATTGATAAATAGCGTTCCATTGCCCATAAAGGTCGCCGGTAGAATTACCCATTGCATGGGCATATTCCGAAGGAACAACCGGGCGGTCGGCTCCCGACTTGCCTGTCTCCTCCAACCACGAAGCCGACGGGTATTGCGGCACGTACATGTCGGTATTCCATTCCCACAGGGCGCGTTCGTAGTTTACTGGGCGGTTCATCAGCTTCCGCTCGCGCTCCTTCAGCCATAGATACGTATGGTAGAAGTTGTATCCATTGCCCGCTTCGTTTCCTAAGGAAAAGATAGTTACAGAGGGGTAATTCTTATTACGCTCGTACATATTACGTGTCCGGTCGATATGGTTTTCCAGCCAATCGGGGTTGTTTCCCAATGATCCTCCTTTCCGTAAAGCATAATACATGCCGTGCGATTCGATATTCGCCTCGTCGTACACGTACAACCCGTATTCGTCGCACATCTCATAGAAGCGGCGGTCTTGCGGATAATGGCTCAGGCGCACGCTGTTGATATTGTTTTGCTTCATCAGTTCAAAATTGCGGCGCATTTCTTCGGGCGTTATATAATGTCCGGTGTATTGGCTTACTTCGTGTATGTTTACCCCTTTCAGCTTAATGGGTTGGCCGTTCACATAAAACAAGGCTTGCTTCTTCCCGTTGATAACAACGTTGCTCTCTTTTATCTCAATCCGGCGAAACCCCACATGGAAAGGTACATACTCCGTCATTTTACCCTCCTGCGCTACCGTTATCAACAGTTTATATAAATTGGGATGCTCAGACGTCCACGCCTGCACATCCGGCAGTTCGGCCGAAAAGCCTGCCGTAGCCTGATGTTCCGGGTCTATCCATAGCTCTTCGTTGCCGGATAAAACCGTTTTCCGGTCGTCCGTGAGCAACCGGTAACTTACGTTGGCCAAAGAAGGCGCATGCCCGGTATTCTTTATATCTACCGAAAGACGGAAGATACCTTTGCTGTAACTGTCGTCGAGCGTAGAGATTACGCGGAAGTCCTGCACAGCCGTATGGGGTTGCGACCAGAGAAATACATCCCGTTCAAACCCGCTCAGGCGAAAGAAATCCTGACATTCGAGATATGAACCCGTACTCCAACGATACATCTTAACGGCCAGCGTATTTTTACCCTCCTGCAAATAGGGATTGATAAGAAACTCCGCCGGATTCTTCGAGTCTTCGCTATACCCAACTTCCTTTCCGTTCAGGTAAACATATACGCCAGACTTGGCTCCGGCCAGGTGCAGGTATATATCGCGTCCCTGCCAATCGGCCGGAATCTCAATATCCCGGCGATAAACGCCCGCCGGCGTAGCGTCGGGCAAAAGCGGCGGTTGCGGATTGCGCGGCTGCCATTCGTACGGATGATTCACATAAATGGCCGTGCCAAACCCCTGCATCTCCCAATTGCCAGGCACGTTAATATCGCGCCAGTTGCCGGCATCCGTTCCGGCATCTGTGATACCGGCAGGCAGTAGCCGCTGGTCTTCGGTAAAATAAAACTTCCATACGCCATTGAGCGACTTATAATACCGGCTGTTTTCATACTTCCCGCTCAAAGCGCTCTCTTCATTGCCATAACTCATAAAAGCCGTCCGCGGATACTGCTTGTTTACCTGCAATACCTGCATGTCGCGCCAATAAGGCAGGGCGTTATCCTGGCTATAAACACAGACCGGGAGAAAAAGGAGGAGGAAGGAAAAAAAAAGTTTGTTCCTGTTATTCATTTCCAAATTGAATTAAAGCGTTTGCAAATGCCCTCAGGCATTAAGTAGACGCAAACATAGTAAAAAAAATGCCTCAGGGCAAATTAATGAAAACAAGCTGTAATTTTTTATTTCCGTATACGATAATTTGGTGTATTTATCTCATCCGTTTTCATCGCTCACCCTTGTGAACGACCCCGTTCACAGCCGTGACTGGATCTGCTCACAAGGGTGACTGGGGTCTGTCACAAGGGTGAGCAGATGAAAACATAGCAAACAAAACAATAAGTCAGGCTATAACTTTTTCTTATTCATGTAATACCTTAAAGAAGATGCTTGCCCGGAAAGTGGGCGTTTTATGTAGCGCTTTTTCAAGAAGCACGGGCGTGTATATGTTGCATAACATTAAAGAAAAGGATATTATTTAGCTTGTTTTCATATAAAAAGTCTTACTTTAGCAGTCAATAATTAAAATTGGCAGTGCATTTTCCATACCAATATTTAATTATATGAATGTTTTCTATATTATAATATTAAACATAAATAGTGTAAATTAGTTATTCTTTGTCAAACAAAAAAAGTATGTCTATGAAGAAGTTGACCTATCTTTTATTTTGCCTGTTCTTAGGCATTGGGTTGGTTACTGCTCAAACCAGGCAGATAACAGGTACTGTTATCTCTGCTGACGACGGTGAACCGATTATTGGTGCATCTATAATCGTAAAAGGTACTACTACCGGTACCGTTACCGATATAGACGGTAATTTTAGTTTAAGCGTACCAGGCTCCGCAAGGACTTTGGTAATTTCGTATGTGGGGATGGAACCCCAGGAGGTGGCCGTACAATCGACTCTCAGGATTATGCTAAAAACAAGTTCGCAGGCATTGGATGAGGTGGTGGTGACGGCAATGGGTATTACCCGTGCGGAAAAATCTCTGGGTTATTCAGCTACTACCGTAAAGGACGAAGAGATACGAATGGCCCGCAATACAAATGTGACCAATTCTCTTCAGGGTAAAGTGGCCGGTTTGCAAATACAGGCCACTTCAACATCTCCCGGTACAGCGAATTCGGTAGTTATCCGTGGTTTCGGCTCTATCAACGGAAACAATCAGCCGTTATATATAGTAGATGGCGTTCCTTTACAAAACAGCGCGATACAAAGTCAGGGGCACTCTATAAGTTCAGAAGGGATCAGCAATATTCCGGCCGATATTATTGAAAGCATGACCGTTTTAAAAGGCGCTGCCGCAACGGCTTTATACGGTAGCCGCGCCTCCAATGGAGTGATTGTGATCACCACTAAATCGGGCGCAAAAGGCGACAGGCGTAATTTCAGCGTTGAATACAACGGTGGTATGCAGGCGCGCCAGGTATCGTATCTGCCGGACATGCAGAATGAATTCGGACAAGGATGGAATGGTGCGCAAACGTATATTGAAAACGGTTCGTGGGGGCCTCGCCTAGATGGTTCGCAGCAGGTATACGGTCCGATCTGGAAGGGGCAGCAATTGATTCATGAATATTCTGCCCGCAAAGACAATGTGAGAGAATTTTTCGATACTGGTATATCGTGGAATCACAACGTTTCTTTCAGCGGTATTTCCGATGACAAGAAAATGACCTATTACCTGTCTTATTCCAATTCGGCAGACGACGGTATTATGCCTACCAAAGCAGATTCGTATAACAGAAATGTGTTTGCGTTCCGAGGCAGTCACGAAGCTACCGACTGGCTGAAAGTCAGTTCTTCCGTCAACTACTCTAAGGCTTCTACGGACATCGTGAGCATCTATCAGGGAACATCCGTGATTGATGGTTTGTATGAAATGCCGCGCGATGTGTCTATCGTAGACATGAAGGATTTGAGCAATCCGTTCAATACGCCGGAAGCTTACTATACGCCTTATGGTATCACAAACCCCTACTGGTCGCTGGCTAACAATTACAATCATCTGGATGCCAAACAACTGTTTGGCAAGGTGCAGGTAGATATTAAACCCATACAGAATCTAACCCTGTCGTATCGCTTTGGTTTCGATTACACGGATTACGACCGGAAAGTGGGTAATCCTCAGATAAGTTTGGATGATGCACTGATTGAAGAAGATTACGGATATGCCCCCTCTAATATGAATCAGGACGGATATGTGCTTTCCCGCTATCGCCGTGCGCACGAACTCAATCATGATTTCCTGGCTAATTATACCAGAAAGTTCATCGATGTATTCGACCTGAATGTCAATGCCGGGGTGAATATGAACGAACGCTCCTTAACGTACATGGAGGGTCAGACAGATATATTGACTTTTGAAACAGGTTTCTGGCAGTTAAGTAACGGGGCGTCTAAAACCACGTTAATCGAAACTCAGCAAAAACGCCGGTTGGTAGGTCTGTTCGGCGACGTTACTCTGGGATACGACGATATGCTGTATCTGAACGTAACCGCCCGTAATGACTGGTCGTCTACGTTGCCTATCGCCAACAACAGCTTTTTCTATCCGGGCGCTACGCTGAGCTGGCTTTTCACCAGACTGTTGCCCGAAAACAATGTGCTTACCTTTGGTAAACTACGCCTTGCCTACGGTAAAACCGGTAACGATGCAGATCCTTATTATACAAGCGTCAGGTATGACCAGGCATATGCAAACGGATACTATGCAAACGACATCGTTCTGTTCCCGATGAACGGCGCCAATTCGTTTATCGCGAATACTACGGCAGGAAGTAATACATTAAAACCGGAAATGACGACTGAATATGAAGCCGGTCTGAACCTGCAGTTCTTTAAGGGACGCTTGGGGTTTGACGCCGCTTTCTACAACCGTACGACTAGCGACCAAATCTATACGTTGCCGGTTGATCCTTCCTCTGGATTTAATTATATGGTAACCAATTTTGGCGAAGTGCGTAACCAGGGGATTGAGTTACTGGTAAGTACTGTGCCGGTACAGACGAAAAAGTTCCGTTGGGATTTGAATGTAAACTTTGCCATAAACCGCAATAAAGTGCTTTCCGTACCCGAAAGCCTGGAAGGAGGTAAGGTAACCATCTATCGGTATTCTGCCGGAAACGATGCCGTTTACATGTATGCCGAAGAAGGAAAGCCGATGGGCCGGTTCTACACCTACCTGCCACAATTCATAACCGACAAGAACAGTCCTTATTACGGATCGCCGATCGTAGACAGCGCAGGCCAGCCGGTGATCAGTACGGATCTTCAGGATACGGGTTTTGATATGAATCCCGATTGGACGGGCGGTGTCACCACTTCGTTTTCCGCTTACGGACTGACGCTGAGCGGCACACTGGATGTTCGCTACGGCGGATACATGTTCTCGCGTACCAAGAACCTGATGCAGTTTACCGGTAACGGTTCTGTCACGACCTACAACGGGCGCCAGCCGTTTGTTGTTCCAAACTCCGTACAAGTCACCCGGGACGCCGATAATAATATTGTGGATATTCAGGAAAATACGATTCCGCTCAAACAGTCGGACGGCAGCTACCAGGTATACTATAATGATAACGGATGGGGCAACGGCGGCAACGCTTATATGATCAATCGCTCTTTCGCAAAAATCCGTAACATCACGCTGGCGTACGATCTGCCGAAAAAATGGCTGAAGCCTTTAGACTTAAGTCATGTGTCGGTATCCGCTTTTGTGAACAATCCGTTTATGTGGACAGCGAAAGATAATACATTCAATGATCCGGAAACAAGCACGGTGGGTTCCGACCTTGAGGGCAACTTCGGCGAACTCTATGTGAACCCCTCTTGCCGGGTGTATGGTTTCAATCTCAGCGTTAAATTCTAAAATGAAACGAACAATGAAAAATATACTTATCCTACTATTTGCCGTTGCGCTGGGTATAACCTCTTGCGACAGCTATCTTGACATCAACCAAGATCCCAATTCACCGTCGGAAGAAAACGTGGATGCCTCTATGATCTTTCCCGGCGCCGAAATGAATCTGGCCGCCAGTTACGGGAACTTCCTGCGTATTACGGGCGGTTATTATGCACAGCATTATGTACAAAGCTTTGGTACGAGCAACTATCTGGACTACTCCCGATTCACCATGTCGGCCACTCGTTCGAGCAGTACGTATACCCAGTTGACCGCCCGCTGCCTGAAAAACATGCAGACGATTCGCGAACAGTCCACAACGTCTGAAGAGTGGGGTACTTATTTGGCCGCTACCGTTATCCGCGCTTTCACCTATCAGGTGTTGGTCGATGCTTACGGGGAAACACCGTATACGGAAGGGTTGGATATCGACAACCTGGCTCCCAAATATGATGATGGGGCAACGGTCTATCAGGGTATCCTGGCCGAACTGGACGAGGCTTTGGCGCAAGTGACGCCTTCAAGCGTGGTTTGTACAAACTTCCTGTTTGGCTCCACTACGGCAGCCGACTGGATCAGATTGGCCAACGCATTGAAATTAAAAATACTGATGCGCATGAGTGATGTACAGAACGTACAGTCGGCGCTGGCATCCCTGATAGCCGGGAATAATTTCCCTGCCGGCGATGTGGCATGGACAGGCATCTGGAGCGATGAATCCGGAAAGGCCAATCCTTTCTATCAGGAAGAATTTGCCACCTACTTCGGTTCAACTCAGGTAAACGTGGTAGCTAACATAGCTTTGACAGCCACTTTACAGGTTACCAACGATCCTCGCCTGGAAGCATTTTTCAGACCGAACGGCAGTGGTAATTATACCGGAGGCGTATCGGGGACTAATTTTTCTACTTCCAGTACATATACCAGTGCGTATTGGTGTCGTCCGGTTTCTGCTTATAATGCGCCGGTATATTTAATCTCACTGGCGGAAATCGAGTTTTTCTTAGCCGAATATTATGCCCGCTACGGCTCGTCTGCCGAGGCCGAAAGCCACTACAAAGCCGCCATTGAAGCCTCTTTTGCTTCGGCCGGCATCAGTGGCGCCGACGTAGTTTATACCACCCATTACCCGTGGAATAATGCCAACTACAAACAGTTGATCGGCCTGCAGAAATGGATAGCCTTGAGCGGAACCAACAATTTCGAAGCTTGGTGCGAATTGCGCCGTCTCAAATATCCGGCCTTCGGGAATGTGACAGGCGCCCAAATCTATGATGTAAGTTCGGATACATTCACTCCGTCGCTCTATGTGCCGGGAACATTGTATACGCCCGTCAATTATAATACGAATCTGGGGCCCGGAAAAGTATTGCAGCGCTTCCTGTACGCCGAAAGTTCGGCTAACCGTAATAATAATGCCCCTAAACAGGGAAATGATGCGCCTGCAATACCTGTATTCTGGGCACAGTAAAAATATTGGCTAATTCAAATTAGATAAATATGAAAAATAAGATATTATATATAATAATGGTATGCGCACTTGGCCTGATAACAATGACAAGTTGCGAAAGTGATTCTACTGCCGGATTTACCAGAATAACGTATTATCCGACGTTTACACTACTGGGGGAATCGACCGAATTAGTACCTGTAGGGGCTTCATATACTGATGCTGGCGTAGTGGTTATGGAAGGAGAAAATGACATTACTTCAACTGTGATTACAAACAGTAATGTAAATACGGAAGAAATAGGCGTTTACGCGGTGACCTATACGGCAAATAATGTAGATGGCTTACCGGGTTCAGCAAGAAGAACGGTTGTTGTTTATAACCCGGAGATTTCAACCGATATCTCAGGATCGTACACCACAGTCGGTGAAACCCGTCGTGTGTCTGGTACAACGGAAACGCCTTTTTCGGATTACAGTATTTCCATCTCACAGATAGCGCCCGGAGTTTTCTATTGTTCGGATTATATGGGTGGCTATTATGATCAACGCGCCGGTTATGGATCTGCCTATGCAATGAAAGGATATTTCAAGTTAAATGCAGATAACAGTATTGAGATTATCAGCGGAGACGTTGCCGGATGGGGCGACTCATACAACTATTTGTCTGATGCGAAATACGACGCTGAAACGGAGAGTATTTACTGGGAGTTGGGATATGTTACTTTTAGTTTTTATATCTATTTAGCTAAATAAAGAAGAAATATGAGAAAGATAATATATATAGGAATAATGGTTGCAGGCGTATTCTTTACTTCCTGTGAAAAAGATAAGATCGGCGGTACGGCAACCGAAAGTTTGGCCGGAGAATGGTATGTAACGGCTGATGCGGTCAACGCAGACGGAAGTGTCTGGGAAGAAGACCTTTTCGGCTTAGGACACTTCTTACTGGCCACTTATAATACGGCGTCCAACTCTGCGACCGAGCTCTGGGTAGACGATTCCGAACACTTTTGGGCGTTTAAATCGAAAGTAACGGCAGATATCAATACGCAGACCTTCTCGATTGATAATGCCGACAATGAGTATTACGATTGCAAAGTAACGATCCTGAACGGTAAGATATTGCCGGGTGTTGCCACTACGCCCAGCGGAATGCCGGCAGACAGTATCGTATTTGAAATTTCCTTTGACGACGATACTTATCCGGAGCAATATGGCTATGCCCGATACAGAATCTCCGGTTATCGCTATACCGGTTTCACCGGGGATGATTAATGAATTCATGTATACGACGCCCCGGCGAAGGATTGAAAAATAACAGATGTAATAGGGGAGCTGCTTCGGGTAGAGGCAGCTCCCATTGTTACTAAGCCGCGGCAGGATTGCTATTTCCTAAGCGTATAACTTATTCCTCCTGTCAACCAGAAGCCTGGCTGGGGGATATTCCCCAAATCAAAATAGGCCGTGTTGTAAAGGTTGTTCAGGCAGAGGTTGAATATGATTTCTTTGTATTGGTAGTTTAGTTTTAAATCCAATGTTGAAAAAGAGGGGAAAGGTTCGTCTCCTGTTTTTTCCAAATCAACAAACTTTTCATAGGTTCCCATGCGTTTTTGGAAACGGAAATACCAGCCTGCCGAAAAGTTATTGCCTGCCTGATGGGTAAACGCTACCGTAAATTTATCTCTCAGGTAATTTAATGTATATTTGGAAATGAGTTTTTTTGTATCGCTCGTTTGGTGCATTCTCATATAATCCAGCGCTATTGACGATTGTTCACCCAGCAACGGGCTAAAGGATGATAAACGGAAACGTATTCCTGCTTCTATTCCCTGTGTATTGACTTTTGTCAGGTTCCATGAGGCCCATTTGGTATCTTCGGGATTTTCTTTTACCCAGTCTATCATATTTTTACCCCACAATAGGAATCCCGTTAAATAAGCGTCGATAAAATAGTTGTTGTATTTTAACCCCATATCGAGGGCTTCCGATTTCTCGGGTACGAGCCCGTCGTTGCCGTTATGTGTTTCGGTGGTATAATATAAATCGGTAAAGGTTGGCATCCGGGTGGATTTATTCCATGACGCTGAAACCTTTAGTTCGTCGGATGGCCTGTACGATGCGTTTACCGAAGGGTAAAACGCATATTTTCCTTTCAGCAGGGTAGTATGGTTCATTAATAGGCCGGCTGATGCTGCAAAACGGTTCAAAAACAGGGTATGTTCCAGTGCAATGCTGGTATTTACGCGGCTGTCGTACTTTTTGTATTTTCCGTGCGGCGTTATCATTGGTTTTCCCAACAAGCTGCTCATTATATCTTCTTTCCGCACTTCGCTCCCCAGGCTGGTGTTTCCCAAGAGGGAAGAATACATGAAAATCAGATTACCCCCATAGGTATCGTTACGGTGGAAATTGCGTCCGGAATCCGATCCCTTTATTAAATCAAACTGGTCGTGGTGCCTGTTCCAATAGAGAATGGGGACTATTTTTAATGCTGAGCCGAACTCCCCTTTTACAGAACCCATATAAGCGCCGGTGTATTCGTATTGATTGGGGTATTTAGCCGAATAAAAAGTGTTGGCGCCGTATTGTTTATCATTATATCCCAGTTGGATATCTATTTTGGAGGTTTCCGGCAGACGAATCCGGCTTTGCCACAGGATATTGTATAAATGATAATCGCTGTTGGCCGTATAGCCTTCCGAAGCATGGTATCCAACCGAGAGGCTATGAGACGTGTTCCCTGTTTCTGCAGCGCCCCGCGTTTCCATACCGCGAAGCGCATACATTCCCCCTTCAACATGGGCATACAAAGGGGTATCCGTTTTCTTTTTGGTAATAATATTGATTCCGCCCGAAAAGGCGCTGGCTCCATATACTAAAGCCGAAGGGCCGTGGATGATTTCGATACGTTCGATGTCGGAAAGATTGATGGGAATATCAAAGCTGTAGTGGCCTGTGTGGGGGTTTGAGAGGTTTACTCCATTTAATAGTACAGCGTTTTGGTCGTATGAGCCTCCCCGGATGGAGATATCTGATTGTACGCCATGCCCTCCTCTTTGAAGGACGTCAACACTGGCGATATACACCAATAAATCCTGGATACTTCGGACGGGCGCCCGCTCTACTTGTTCTTTCGTGATTACTGTTACGGGCTTTGCCGCTTGTCCTGCCGGCGTCTCTAAACGCGAGGCTGTCACCATTACTTCATCCAATGCCTGTTCTATTACTTTTTGCTGTTGTTCGCCGGTTATGGTTTGTGCTTTCGTAGTAGATACGTGCATGCTGGTAAGCACGCTTCCTGCAACCACGCCAATCGTAACAACCCGGTGCATACTGCAAAAGGCAGCATACTTTTTTCTCATAAACCGTTTGAAGCGAATAACCCCGCCGGGGGAAAGATGTTTTTGTTTCATATTTTCTTATTAAATTATTATTACGGGCGTAAAAATAGCATAATAAAAGAATGGAAAATTGTTAAACATTGCTAAATTGCATAAATGATAAATACTTAATATATTGCTTTTGTGTATATATCAGCAAGTTAGTGATTGTACGCTTCTGCCGGTTATTTTCTATCCTATCGAATTTATAAAAAAAAACTATATCTTAGTTGCCATTTTATAATTAGTTTTTATAGATTATGAAGAAAAAGGGAACTTTGGTGAAACGATTATTTATTTACGTTTTTTCATTATGTATGCTATCACTCTATACAACGAGCTGTGTTAGTTATGATGAAGATATTGACGATATCTACAAGCAATTAGATGAATTGAAAACCCGGATAAAGGCAGTTGAAGATCAGATAGCAACAGGTAAGTATATCCAGGAAGTGCAATCAATCAGCGGTGGGATGAAAGTCACTTTCAATGATGGAAGTTCATACAGTATTGTCAGTGGCGATAAGGGCGATAAGGGCGATCCGGGCGCTACATGGTCTATTGGCAGTGAAGACGGTATTACGTGGTATTGGTATAAAGACGGCGCGAAACAGCAATGGCAGGCGGTAGGGAAAGATGGGACAGATGGAAAAACCGCTCCCTCGCCGGAAATGTATAAGAAGAGTGAAGGCCAATACTATTGGATTATATTTGCATGGAATGAAGAGACAAAAGATTTTGTACCGGATACGCTTGACGACAGGAAGGGATATGAACCGCTTTACAGCTATAACACCTATGTGGTAGACAGAAATGCTTATTATGAATTACATGTATGGATGGAAGACTTGGATACGCCGGCTAACAGTGCGTATAAAACAATACAATTGCCTAAAGAGGCCGTTGCAAATCCTTTCCTCGAATTTTTAGGATATAAGCGTGTAAAAGACCCTAAAAGCCCTATTTCATTAGCAGAAATTGAAGATGATATTACATTCTTTTATTGGTACTTACCCGGAATTCGCAATGCTACCGACGGAGGCGATACATCCATCTGGGTAGGGCAGAAAACCGTAAAACAGTATCAGGTGCTTACCACCCTGGAAAGGGATAGCGCTGCTGCAATCATCCGTACTAATTTGCCCAAAACTTCCTGGAAATTAACACTGAAAGATTCGCAAGACGGACTGTTACCCATAAGCTTCGGGAAGCCTGAAAAACATACCGGCAGTTTAACGAAAGCATCCGCTAATGATGCAATCTATATCCTGCAAATGAATGGGGTGCAGGAAACATTCTCAAGTGCGCTGGATTATGAGGCCAAATTCAAGAAGGCTGGCGGCGAGGGAGTCGTTTATTCATTGATGGATACTGTGACCGGTATTAATTCCGGCTATAAGGCCTTTATAACTCCAAATCCAGGAAATAGCACCCTGCCGGAGGCAAAGCTGTCGACGATTGGCGGAAACGGGGAAACGGCGGTTCGGGAATATGAGGTAACCGTAGGCGATACGCTTAACATGAAGTTTAACGACGCTGCCTACTTATATGATTATTATATTGAAGCGGCAGATACTGTGCAGGCAAAGAAGTTCGGTTTTACGGCCTATAAGGCCAATGGTACGTTCAAAGTAACCAAGACAGACCCGGATGAAGAAAAATTCAAAGCTGTCATTTACAAATTGCATTATAATGGCAGCTTCTATAAAGATACGGTTACGATAAAGCCGTTAGAAATATTACCATAAATAACAAGCTATCAGAGGCGTTTTCCTAACGCCTCTGGTTGCTTAATTGTTACCTCCTCCCATTTTCCGGCTATCAGTTCTCTTGCAGAACGGAAGCCGATTTTTTTTAATATATTAAGCGCTTCCGGGCGGCCGTCGTTTACCAGGTCGGGGGTGTGGCAATCGGAATTGACCACGACCGGGATGTTTCGTTTAAGAAGTAAGGGCAGGTAGTTCAGGTGAGGGAATGTTTTGTTTTTCGATGTAAGTATCTTTGTATTTATTTCTACCATGATTCCTTTTTCGGCAATCAAATCAAGGCAGGCGGCGAACATATCCTGATACCACTTTTCCGTAACTAACGATTCACGGTATTTCTCGCCGTTCATATATACCTTATCTATATGCCCAACGATATCTATTCCGCCGGATTCTACCATTTGCATGGTAGAATAGTAGAAGCGTTTTACCAATTTCCGCAGGTCGCCGGAGAAATACGTATCAACAGCTTTTTTATAATCGGGGAAAGCTCCGTCTATGCAAACCATGTTTGGCTGGCCGTCTACCGGCAGGAAGTGTACGGAGCCGATACGGTAATCTAAGGGTAATTCCCGGAAATAGGGGATGGAAGGATTATACGTCTCGTCCAGATAATCGATTTCCAATCCTGCATATATTTCCAGCCTGTCTTTATATTTCTCCTTTAAGCGGTTGATTTCGGTTAGATAGTCGGGCATGTCGTCTGCCGGCATGTTCCAGCATGTTCCGAATGGGAGAGGGGAGTGGGACGAAAATCCATACGCCCGGAAACCTTTTGAAACAGCGAATTTCACAAAATCTTCGGGCGTACTTCTTCCATCGCAAAAAACACAGTGACTATGATAGTTACTTAATGACATGCAATTCTTTTCCTACTTTAATAAAGGCTTCAATTGCTTTGTCGAGGTGTTCTTTTTCGTGCCCGGCGGATAATTGTACGCGGATGCGGGCTTGTTCTTTCGGGACTACCGGATAGTAGAAACCGGTTACGTAAATGCCTTCTTCCTGCATGCGGGCGGCAAAGTCTTGCGATAGCCGGGCATTGTACAGCATAACGGCGCAAATAGCCGACTGGGTGGGTTTGATGTCAAAGCCGGCGGCTATCATCTTGTGGCAAAAACAGGTTACGTTGCCTGCTAATTTGGCGTGTAGCCCGTCGCTTTCTTCCAGCATTTTAAACATCTCAAGGCTGGCTCCCACAATGGAAGGCGCCAGGGAATTGGAGAAAAGGTAAGGGCGCGAGCGCTGGCGCAGCAGGTCGATTATCTCTTTCCGGCCGGTGGTGAATCCACCCATCGCCCCGCCGAATGATTTACCGAGCGTACCGGTAAAGATGTCTATTTTGCCATAGCAGTTGAACTGTTCGGCAACGCCATGCCCGGTGGGGCCTACTACTCCGGCCGAATGAGATTCGTCTACCATTACCAGGGCGTCGTACTTTCCGGCCAGTTGGCAGATGCTGTCCATCGGCGCTACGTTGCCGTCCATCGAAAATACGCCGTCTGTGGCTATGATACGGAAGCGCTGCGCCTGGGCTTCTTGCAGGCAACGTTCCAGGTCGTTCATATCGGCGTTGGCATAGCGGTATCGTTTTGCTTTGCATAAACGTACGCCGTCTATGATAGAGGCATGATTGAGCGCGTCTGAAATAATGGCGTCTTCTTCGGTAAAGAGGGGTTCGAATAGTCCGCCGTTGGCGTCGAAACAAGCTGCATACAGGATGGCGTCTTCCGTTTTGAAGTACCTGGCGATGGCCGCTTCCAATTCTTTGTGCAAATCTTGCGTTCCGCAGATAAAGCGGACGGACGACATGCCGTAGCCGTGCGTATCCATTGCTTCTTTGGCTGCTTTTATCAGGCGTTGGTTGTCTGATAACCCTAAGTAGTTGTTAGCGCAGAAGTTTAATACATGACTGCCTGCGTTTACCTGGATGTCGGCTCTTTGCGGCGTAGTGATGATACGCTCGTTTTTGTAGAGGCCGGCTGCTTTGATGCCGGCCAGTTCGTTTGTGAGGAAGTCTTTTAATTTTCCGTACATACCTTTGTTTTTTGTTTGTTATAGTAAGAGGTACAAAGGTGATTATTTTTTGCGAATTATGCTACTTGTTGGGCGTTGATTGTTTATTTCATAAATTTTAACCGCAGGCTGTTCGTTACTACTGTTACCGAACTGAAAGCCATAGCGGCGCCGGCAATCATTGGGTTGAGCAGCAGTCCGCATACCGGGTATAGAACGCCGGCGGCCAAGGGTATGCCTGTGAGGTTGAAGATAAATGCCCAGAAGAGGTTTTGCCGGATTAAGCGTACGGTTTGCCTTGAAATGCGTACGGCTTTGGAGAATAATGACAAATCCGGGGTAATGAGCGTAACCATCGCTACATCCATCGCAATATCGGCGCCTTTGCCCATGGCGATGCTTACGTCGGCGCGGGCCAGCGCCTGCGAATCGTTGATGCCGTCGCCCACCATGGCTACCTTCTTTCCCGAACGTTGCAGCGCTTTGATATATTCGTCTTTATCATTTGGCGACGCGCCTGCTTTGAAATGTTCAATGCCTAATGCTGCCGCTGTAATTCCGGCGCTTCTTTGTGTATCGCCCGTAAGCAGGTGTACCTGGATGCCTTGTTTTTTAAAGTTATTGACGGCGGCGGGCGATGTTTTCCGTATACGGTCGGTAATCGCCAAGGCGGCAAGCAGTACGGATTCTTCCCCGTAATAGACTACGCTGTAGCCTGCTTCTTCCCAGCGGGCGATATGTTTTGCGGCTTTGCCGGGAATAACGGTATGGAAACTGGCAGACATTTTTTTATTGCCTACCCAGCAGGTTTTATTCTCTACTTCCATGCAGACGCCTTGCCCGGCGATGCTTTCGAAACGTTCAGGCTCGAAAAGGGAAGCTCCCGAGTCTTCCATCCAGTCGATAATGGCCGAGGCCAGCGGGTGTCCGGACTTTAATTCGGCCGTGTATAAGATGTCGAGGTAGCGTACGTTTGATTCGGACAGCCAGTAAGAATCTATTACCTGTGGGGCGCCTTCGGTTAGCGTTCCTGTCTTGTCTAAAACGATGGTATCTATTTTACACAGGTTTTCCAGGGCGTAGGCGTCTTTTATCAATATGTGCCGTTCGGCTGCTTTTCCTATTCCTGCCATCAGGGCCGTAGGGGTGGCAAGCCCTAATGCGCAGGGGCAGGCAATGACCAGCGCCGATACGGCAGCCAGCAGCCCGTGCGAGAAGAATGATGCGCCGCCTGCTACCAGCCACACAAGGAATGTGGCGACTGCTATAATGACAACGGCAGGCACAAATATACGGCTTATCCTGTCTACAATCCGCTGAACGGGCGCTTTGCTTCCCTGCGCCTCTTGCACCATGCGGATTATCTGAGCTAATACGGTGGCATGGCCTACGCCTGTGGCCTGCATGGTGAAGGCGCCTTTTTGATTGATTGTTCCGGCCAGCAGGTTGTCGCCGGGCATTTTTTCTACTGCAACAGGTTCGCCGCTCAGCATACTTTCGTCTACCGACGAGGCGCCTTTAACTAACCGGCCATCTACCGGGATTTTTTCGCCGGGATGTACGTTTATTAAATCGCCCGCCTTTAATGCGGATATAAGCGTTTCTTCTTCTTTTCCATCTATTACTTTTTGGGCCGTTTTGGGTTGCAGCCCCATTAATCCTTTAATAGCGGAAGAGGCGCTGTGTTTGGCTCTTTCTTCCAGCAGTTTGCCTAATAATACGAAGGCAATGATAATGCCCGGCGCTTCGTAATATACATGAGGTTCGATACCGCGGCTTGTCCAGAATTGGGGATAAAAGGTGTTAAACAAGCTGAAGAGGAAAGCTATGGAGGTGCTTAATGCCACCAGTGTATCCATATTGGCATTTCCGCGCAGGGCGTGCCGCAGGCCATTTATATAAAAAGACCGCCCGTAAAGTAACATGATAGCGAGGGCAAGCGCCATCATTGCCAGGTTTGCATGGGGGAGGTGCATAAATACCATTCCCAGGGCGGCTAACGGGATAGCCAGTATCCAGGCGCCGGCTGTATTGCGCAGCAGGCGTTTATAGCTTTTACGGTTCATTTCCTCCCCGGCTTCCGCTGCTTCATTGGTATCTTCAATCGCCAAGTCATACCCGGCAGCCCGTACAACCGTTTGCATATCTTTAAGTGAAATATCCGATGGGCGGAAGGTGACGCAGAGTGTATTGGCGGCAAAATTTACCGTAGCTTCTTCCACGCCCGGTAGCTTTCTTACCGTATCTTCCACGCAGGCGGCGCAAGCGGCGCAACCCATTTCCAATACCGGTACTGTTCTTTTGTCTATATTCTTCATTGTTAATTGTTAGTATGCGCTATCCTGTTTTTATGTAGAACAATGCAATTTACCTTTTTGTTCTGTTTGACAGGAGAATAGAGCGTCGTTTTCTTATCTTTTTTTCAAATAGAACACAAATATATAATTTTTACAGGGCAACCGTATCAAAATAATTAAAAACATATCCGTATCCCTGCATTCGGGATGTTACTCTGCCGGAATACCTGCGCATGCCGGGCGATGCCTCTCCAAGCCTGTGGCTTCCCGTAGGATAAGCGCAAAATGCCGTGTGGAATCAGCCTTTTTCTGCGCGGAATCAGCCCGTTTCCGTGCGGAATCAGCCCGTTTCTGTGCGGAATCAGCCCGTTTCCGTGCGGAAATCTCCCGGAACAAACCGCTTTTTTGCTTAGTAATCAGGTCTGGAGGAATCTGCCAATAAGGTTATGCGCCGTCTCAAACAACCTTCCCGCAAATTGGGCGGGCGCTCATGGTAAACCGGCAGGTATGTCTTCCTAACCTTCATGCTTGTGTATGAGGCAGGAGTTTCAGGGTCTCTTTCCCCATCTAAAACAGCCCGGATAATTTGCATCCCGCTTTGGCCCGTATTTGTTCATCAGCTTGCAAATTTTATTTTTATTGCCTGCGTTTGAAAAAACCCGGATTTTTCATGTAATTTTGCGTGATATCATTTAACAATAATAATAATATCTACTATCCCATGCAAAGACGTAAATTTTTCCGTTCACTCGCTTTAAGCGGCGCAGGCATTGCTTTGTCGCCCGTTATAAAGGCGGCTCCGGCTCCGGTTGTTTCCCAGGATAAGGTAAAACCGGCCACTAACATTGCTGATGCTATAACGATTCCACGGAATCAACATTCCATGCCGGGAAAATATCCGGGAAAGGTGGTGAAAGCGAATTGCGATACCTGTATCGCAGACGGGAAACCTGCCGAAGCAGCCGCTTACGAAATGGTAAAATCGTGCATGCTAAAGCTAACCGGGGAGACAGATATAAAAAAAGCCTGGTTGCAATTTGTAACCCCCGAAGATGTGATTGGTATAAAGGTAAACCCGATTGGCGGTAAATTATTGTCTACCTCGCATGCAATAACCCAGTCGATAGTGAAACAGTTGGAAGAAGCAGGTATTTCGCGAAGCAGGCTGGTTATCTGGGACAGGAGGGAAGAAGGGCTGGACGACGCCGGTTTTGATGAAGCCAATTATCCGGGCGTTACCTTTATGTCGACAGAATGTTACGACGAAAATAAAAGCTATATCAACAGCGAAGGCCGTTTCTACAGCGAAGACTGGATTGATAAAAACCAATTCTTCTTTGCCGATGTGGAAGGAGAATATGACGCCTATACATTACCTTATATGGTAAATGGCGGAAAATATTCTTATTTCTCAAAAATCTGTACGGAAAAGGTTACAAAGATAATCAATGTACCTGTCCTTAAAAATGCCGGAACCTCCATTACGGTATGTATGAAGAACCTGGCCTATGGCTCCATCACCAATACAGGGCGGCTCCATAAAGATTTATGGCATGAAACGTGTGCATACGCCTGCGCTTTCCTTCCGTTGCGCGATAAAGTGGCGTTAAATATTGTAGACGGGATAATGGGTTGCTTTGATGGAGGCCCCGCCGCCAATCCGCAATATATATGCCGCTACAATACGGTGCTGGCCGGGACAGACCCGGTGGCCGTAGACCGTATTTGCTACGATATTGTAATAGCCAAACGTATTGAAGAGGGCGTGCAGGAAGAAGAAAAACCTGCCGGGCGCCGCTTTATGGAATTAGCACAGGAATTGCAGTTAGGAGTTGCAGACCGTGATAAGATAAACGTGATTGAGCTGACAGTTGGCAGTTAATAATGACAAGTGCATGAAAAATAACGACATCCTATTATTTTTAATGATAATAGCCGGTTGCTGCCTGTCAATTGCCGGCGGTTCCGCCCAGCAGGCAGAACTGAAGCGCGAGCGTGTTTTTACGGGTTCGGGATTGTATGGCTTTATGAATGGCGGGGCCGACCAGTTTCTTGAATATGGCGTACAAAAACTGACAGCAAAAGATGTTATTTTTGAAGGAGAAGAATATAATATAGAAATATACGAAATGCCTTCCCCCGAAGACGCCTTCGGTATTTATTCGCTCCATACATTCAGATGCCTGCGGGCGGATACGCTGGGATGTATCGATTGTTTTTCGCCCTACCAGCTACAGGCTGTTTCGGGTAATAACTATGTGTCGGTAGTTTTTCCCTCCGGCTCGGTCGTTGCCGGAGAGAATGCCGGTAAAGTACTCCGAATGTATGCGTCGATGGATGACAATAGCCAGGCGCCGGCTATCCCGGCAGTCTTAAAAACCGGGCGCCCTTATTCGGGAAGGTTAAAATACCTCAAAGGCCCTTTGTCTGTATCAGCGGCCGGTTCTTCCCTGTCCCGGCTTATGCAGGATATATCGTATACAGGAATTTGGTTTGAACAGGAAAGGCGCTCGAACAGTTACCGGGCGTTAATATACCCGGCCAATCAGGAAGATATGGAAAAAATAAAGAAAAAGATTCCCCCTTCCGGCATACTGGAACATACGGCGGATTATATTTACATATCCGGCCATGAGAAAGAAGAAACAGAAGACAATCCCGGCATATTCGGCTTCTGATATGTATGTATGTTTGGCAGGCTAATTTGTTTATTATTTAGAAAGTATATTTATTTGCAAATCAATAATTATTTAAAACAATTGTAATATGAAAAAGATCGTAGGAATTGCGTTGATATCCTTAATGGCGCTACTCATTGTCCCGGTTAATGCACAGGTTAGTTTCGGAGTAAAAGGCGGTTTGAATATTTCGTCGGTGCATTTTAATAATGAAATAGTAAGTTCAGAGAATATTACGGGTTTTAATATTGGCCCGATGCTTGAGATAATGGTTCCTTATGTGGGGGTAGGGGTAGACGCCGCTATTTTGTATTCCCAGAAAGGGATGGCAAACGCCAAGATGAAAGATGCCAGCAAAATAGGCGCCGACCAGGGAACAGACTACATCGATATTCCCGTTAATTTTAAATGGAAGTTTGGGCTTCCTGTAGTAAAAGGCTATTTAGCGGCAGGCCCATACGCCAGTTTTAAAGTAGCCGGGGAAAAAGTATGGAAGATACCTGGCATGATTGATTCCGAATTTGAAACCAAATCATTTGCCGCCGGATTAAATTTCGGATTGGGAGCAGAAGTTCTCCGACACATACAGGTAGGGTTTAATTATGAATTGGGTTTGACGAATAATTATAGCGGAGTAAACCCCGTTAGCTCGCTTCCGGACAACCAAATAGAAGGCAAACACCGCGGTTGGACTATTTCGGCGGCGATTCTGTTCTGACAGTACCGGATATGAAATACGCGGACGTAATACTCCCCCTGCCATTAGAAAATAGTTATACCTATAGTATCCCTTCCGATTTGGAGAAAGCAATTGTGCCGGGCTGCCGCGTACTTGTTCATTTTGGGAAAAGAAAATATTATACGGGAATTGTAATGCTGGTGCATGAGCGTTCGCCTGATTCCGGGTTTGAAATAAAAGAGATATACGCATTATTGGATGCAACCCCGGCGCTCAGGCGCCCGCAATTACGTTTCTGGCAATGGATAGCGTCTTATTATTTATGTAAGTTGGGCGATGTATATAAGGCTGCCGTACCTTCCGGATTGAAATTAGAGAGTGAAACGGTTGTTTGCTGGAATGAATTATTTGAAGCAGACGCTCCCTTACGACGCAATGAGCAATCGGTAGCAGACGCCTTTGGCGCAAAAAATCAATTAACCATTTCCGAACTGGAAAAGAAAACAGGTTTACGAAATGTTGTGGCTGCCATAACATCGCTCATGGATCGCGGAGCGGTAAAGATAAATGAAGAAGTAAAACGTGGCTTTACACCCAAAATGCAAACGTTTATCCGTTTGGCTGCACGCTATCATGATGAATCAAAACTGCAAGACGTTTTTTCGGCATTAAAACGAGCACCTAAACAGGAAGCGTTATTACTTTATTACTTAAATATCAGCCATGCCTTAAATCCCATATTAGCGCAGGAACTAAGCAAAAAAGAACTTATAAGCAAAAGCGGCGGTTCCAATGCTTCCATATTGGATGTACTGATAAAGCGGGGAATACTTGAAAGCTATGAGAAAGAAGTTGGCCGGCTGCAGGTATCTGTTTGCCGGCTGCAAGCGCTTACTCCTTTAACTGCCAGCCAGAAGAAAGCATACCATGAAATTCATGACGCCTTCAAAACCAGGGACGTTTGTTTACTGCATGGCGTGACGTCCAGCGGGAAAACAGAAATATATACCTGGTTAATAGATGAAGTGCTTAAACAGGGGCGCCAGGTTCTTTACCTTTTACCCGAAATAGCCATAACAACTCAAATCACCGAGCGGCTGGCCGGATTGTTTGGCGATAAACTGCTGGTTTATCATTCGAAGTTTTCGGATAACGAAAGAGTGGAGATTTGGAACAAACTGCTTTATGAGTGTACGCCCAGGCTTATTCTTGGCGTAAGGTCTTCTCTTTTTCTTCCTTTCAAAGATTTGGGATTGATCATTGTAGATGAAGAACATGAGAATACCTATAAGCAACAGGAGCCAGCGCCTCGTTACCATGCCCGTAACGCCGCTATTATGCTGGCCAGTATGCATGGGGGAAAAACCCTGTTAGCCTCGGCTACTCCTTCCATTGATTCGTATTATAATGCAACAACCGGAAAATACGGATTGGTAGAACTAACGGCCCGTTTCGGCGAATCTCCGGCGCCTGAAATTATTCCCGTAGACATTAAAGAACTGAAACGGAAGAAAATAATGAAAGACACTCTCTTTTCTCCTTTATTAACCAAGCAGATACATGCAGCTTTGGAAAAGGGAGAACAAAGCATCCTTTTCCAGAATCGCCGGGGCTTTGCGCCTGTGATAGAATGCAGGGAGTGTGGCTGGACGCCTCATTGCGTGAATTGTGATGTAAGCCTGACGTATCATAAATATCATAACCGGCTCGAATGCCATTATTGCGGATACAGGGAATCGCTACCCGGACAATGCCCTCAATGCCAAAGTACGGAATTGAAAATGATAGGCTTTGGTACGGAAAAGATAGAAGAAGAAGTAGCCTCGCTGTTTCCTTCTGCCAGAGTAGAACGGTTGGATTTTGATTCGGCCAAAACCCGTAATGCCTATGAGCGGATTATCTCCGATTTTGAAAAAGGGAAAACAAACATATTGATAGGAACCCAGATGCTATCTAAAGGACTGGATTTTGCTAATGTAGGGGTAGTAGGGATACTTAACGCGGACAGTTTGATGAATTATCCCGATTTCCGTGCTCACGAACGGGCTTTCCAGTTGATTATACAGGTAAGCGGACGTGCCGGAAGAAGGGACAGGCGCGGTGTTGTAGTGCTACAAACATCACAACCGGAACACCCCATTATCCGCATGGCGCAGCAATTTGCTTATAAAGAGATGGTGAATCTCCAACTTAGCGAGCGGAGCATGTTCCACTATCCGCCCTATTACCGGCTGATTGTAGTGGCGCTTCGCAGCCGGAATGAATCTGTTTTGGAAGAGATGTCGGCATTGCATGCTAATACACTACGCGCCCGTTTCGGAGAGCGGGTATTGGGGCCGGTTATTCCGCCGGTTACAAGAGTACAAACCCTCCATGTCAGAAAAATCCTTCTGAAAATAGAAGCCACAGCAGCTATTGCTCCCGTACGCGAAATAATAGAAAGCGTCCATACCCAGATGCAAGGATACCTTCCATTTAAGCAACTATTAGTCTACTATGATGTAGACCCGGTATAGAACTGAATGCTACTATGCCTATCTTTTTGTGCTTACACCGGTAAACTCGATAAGTTGCGCAGTAACCGTTATCTTTTTTTTGCCAACAATGAAGAGTATTGACCGGTGTTCTTCAACGATTTCATTCACTAAAGCACGTGATTTTCCTATCATATCGGTCTGTTGGAGTATTTGCGCTTTTGCCTCGGCAATCATAGCGCTTTGCGACATACCGCCAAATCCAAAAATGTAAAAGGTTTCAGACGTACCTTGAACATTAGAAACAACACGAAAGTTCCGCTCCGACAGTATCACATTTGTATTATTTACATTTGCATTATGAGTTAATCCGTTATGAAACCCGCAACCGGTAAATAAAAGAGCCGGAAGTAAGAATAAATAAATCTTTTTCATTGATGTATAATTTGTTGATTATTGTAATATTTGAACAAATATAGCAAATATTTCAATAAAAAGATAGAGGTACAACTATCGAATAGTTAAAAGTGGTTAGAACGCCTGTAAAACGGCAAGCTATTGGAGTATGACCGAAAAAACGAAAAAAAACCATTATAATGGTTTACCAAAGACACTATAATGGTTTACTGAAGAGATTATAATGAAAAAGCCGGAGCAAAAGTACCGGAATACAACGGTCTTTCTAATACTAAAAACGGAGATTAAAATTCTAAGCCGATTTTTATACTTATACCTCCGTTATTCTTCTTGTAGGTGTTGATAAGATTGTTTTTTGTATCTCTGTATGAGAGGTCAAACATCTGCATAGTATAACCAAGCGAAAGATTAACGGCAAATGATGAAGATGCTACATACTTCACGCCGATAGAAGGAGCTACGTAGAAACCGGCGCCTGCTATCTTTGTTTCTGTTTTCAATCTCTTTTCATTGTCAGTATTTATATTGAGTTTAGTGCTTGCCAATCCCATGCTGTATCCGGCTTTCAGTCCGGCAAACGGAATGATTTGCCCTTCTGTTATAAAATTATATCGAACGTCTACAAAAATGGGTAGCGTGGTTGAGATATTTAATGAATCTGCCGTTTTTGCCATAACATCTTTAGGCCCTCCGATATTGTCAGCAACGTAGCTGCTGTTTTTATAGAGACCATCGCTATAAAGGTTAACGCCAAGTCCTATACCTACAAAAAGGGATGAATTGACTTGATAACCGTGGCTTGTAGTAACTTCAATCCGGCTGGAAGAGAGGTCGCCCATCTTCATGATATACCCGGCGTCAAAGAAACCTCTGTATCCGCTTATTTCGGGCAGGGGTGCATCCAATGGCTGTGTGTCTGGGGTGGTTTTTACTGCGTATGGGTTCCCCGGGGCCGTTTGTGTTCTTGGCGTTGCCCTTCTTTCGGGGGGAGTTGTTTGTTGGTCGGGTACAGCCGTTCTTGGTCTTTGTGCCGTCCTGTCGCCCGAAACAACTTCCTTTAAGGTTCTTTCGGTGAAATAAACGATACTTCTGTTAGGCGTTTCTATTTTCATTTCCCCTCCTTCCTGCAACTCGGTTAACTGTCCTGTAATTATACTGCCGTTGCGCAGGTAAACGGTTACCGGGTTTCTGAAGTTTCTTAATGTAGGCAATACCTTTTGACTACCTATTTCTTTTACCGCTTTACGGGTAAAATAGATAACGCTCCCGTTTGTAGTTTTTATATATAACCTTTGCCCGTCTCCCACATCTACAAGCTCGCCTCTGATAATGCTGCCATTCATCAGTTCTATAACAGTTTCATCTGTCTCCTGAGACAGTGCAACCAATGTAGTCGCTAATAAAGCAAAAAGGAATACTATCTTTTTCATATAAAGTTTTATTTCTTTTTTTGAATAATTACGACAAAGATATAAAAAGCAATGAGTTTGTTTGAATTTTAAGAATAAAAAATGGCGGATGTTTCTGTTTTAACACATTAAGAGATTAAATTAATAGGCAGATTGATAAACTATATGAACATACGGACTGTTTGTATAAGTAGATACTATTACATTTATCGAAAACTTATAAAAGTTTGTATATGCCATGAAAGAAAAGATTGAACAATTAAACGCCCTAAACCGGCAAGCCGAATTAGGAGGCGGGGAAGCCCGCATTGAGAAACAGCATGCGGCAGGTAAATTAACTGCCAGGGAACGGATTGAATTACTATTGGAAAAAGGGACTTTTGTAGAAATCGACAAATTCGTTACTCATCAATGTTATGATTTTGGCCTGGAGAAACAACGTCCTTTAGGCGACGGGGTAGTAACCGGGTATGGTATTATCGGGAAACGGACCGTATTTGTGTTTGCGCAGGATTTTACCGTTTTTGGCGGAGCTTTGTCTGAAACATACGCTCGTAAAATATGTAAAATCATGGATATGGCGATGCGACTGGGCGCTCCGGTTATCGGATTGAACGATTCGGGAGGCGCTCGCATACAGGAAGGCGTACGTTCATTGGCCGGATATGCGGAAATATTTCTTCGTAATTCGTTAGCATCGGGCGTTATTCCTCAAATCAGCGCCATTATGGGCCCGTGCGCCGGCGGAGCGGTCTATTCTCCGGCTCTCACCGATTTTATTTTTATGGTGAAAGAGAGCAGTTATATGTTTATCACCGGCCCCGACGTGGTAAAGAGCGTGACGCAGGAAGATGTTACTAAAAACGAATTGGGAGGCTCGGAAGTTCATACGGTCAAATCCGGCGTTGCCCACTTCTCTGCCGATAATGATATCGATTGTATTTTAAAGATACGGGAATTGTTATCTTTTCTTCCGGGTAATAATATGGAAGAGCCTCCGTTTGTGCCTACTACCGACAGTCCGAACCGAATCGACGCCAGGCTGGATGATTTAATTCCGCCCAATCCGAATCAACCCTATAATATGACAGAGCTGATTACCTCTGTTGCCGACGATCATAACTTCTTTGAAGTACAGGAAGATTATGCCAAAAATATAATAACCGGTTATCTTCGCCTGAACGGTAAAACAATCGGAGTGGTAGCCAATCAGCCATCCGCCCTGGCGGGGACGCTGGATATTAACGCTTCCGTCAAGGCGGCGCGTTTCGTCCGTTTCTGCGACGCCTTCAATATTCCCCTCCTCACGTTTGTGGATGTACCGGGATTTTTGCCCGGCGTAAACCAGGAATACGAGGGTATCATACGCCACGGCGCCAAATTGCTTTTTGCCTATTGCGAAGCTACCGTTCCCAAGGTAACCATTATCACTCGCAAAGCGTATGGGGGAGCCTACGATGTGATGAGTTCGAAGCACATCCGCGGAGACGTAAACTTTGCCTATCCTACTGCCGAAATTGCAGTGATGGGTGCGGATGGCGCCGTTAATATTTTATTCCGGAAAGAAATTACCTCCGCCAAAGACGTGGAAGCGAAGCGGAAAGAGTTGCAGGATGATTACCGGGATAAATTTGCCAATCCTTACAGGGCGGCAGAATTAGGTTATGTGGATGAAATAATAGAGCCGTCGGCTACGCGCCCCCGGCTAATCCGCAGCTTTGAACTCCTGGCTAATAAACGGCAATCCAACCCGCCGAAAAAACATTCCAATCTTCCGCTTTAACGAGAGACGGAGCATTATGAATCATTAAACAGTAAAAAGATGATAAAAAAAGTATTAGTAGCGAACCGCGGCGAAATAGCCATGCGCATCTTCCGTACCTGCCGCGTGATGAATATACCCACTGTGGCTATCTATACGCATGCAGACCGCGGCGCCTTACATGTAAGATATGCCGAAGAGGCTTACTGCATTTCGGAAAACATGGAAGATACCTCTTATCTGAAACCGGATTTAATCCTCGAAATAGCGAAGAAGACGAAAGCTGCCATCCATCCGGGATATGGCTTCCTGTCTGAAAACGCAGACTTTGCCCGCCACTGTGAAGAAGAAGGCGTTATCTTTATCGGCCCCGCCGCCGGCGTTATCAGAAAGATGGGGCTGAAGACGGAAGCGCGTAAAATAATGAAAGCCGCCGGCGTACCGGTAGTTCCCGGAACGGAAGACCCCGTTACCAATCTGGAAGAAGTAAGGGCATTGGCCAAAGAAACAGGTTATCCCATTATGCTGAAAGCCGCCGCCGGCGGGGGAGGGAAGGGCATGCGCCTGGTACGCAGCGAGGCTGATTTGGATGCAGCCTTCCGTATGTCGCGCTCCGAAGCGGCCAATTCGTTTGGAAACGACTCGGTATATATCGAAAAATACATTGAACATCCACACCATATAGAAGTGCAGGTGTTGGGCGACAGATACGGCAATGTAATTCATTTATACGAACGGGAATGTTCCATCCAGCGCAGAAACCAGAAAGTAATAGAAGAATCTCCTTCTCCTTTTATAAAGAAAGAGACGCGCCGGAAAATGCTTGATACCGCCGTGGAAGCGTGTAAAAAGATAGGATACTATAGCGCCGGCACGCTGGAATTTATGATGGATAAAGACCAGAATTTCTATTTCCTGGAAATGAATACGCGCTTGCAGGTGGAACACCCGGTAACCGAAGCCTGCACGGGTGTGGATATCGTGCGTGATATGATATGGGTAGCCTCCGGCAATCGCCTGCCTTACAAACAGGAGGATATCGAGTTCAGGGGCGCCGCCATTGAATGTCGCGTCTATGCCGAAGACCCTGCGAATAATTTCATGCCTTCGCCCGGTATCATAAAGGTAAGGGAAGCGCCGGAAGGGCGTAACCTTCGTTTGGATAGCGCCGCTTACGCAGGGTTTGAGGTGTCGCTTCATTACGACCCGATGATAGCCAAGCTATGTTCATGGGGGCGCAACCGCGAGTCGGCCATCTCTAACATGGTGCGCGCATTGCGCGAATACAAAATATTAGGGATAAAGACCACGATTCCTTTCCATTTAAGCGTATTGCACAACAAAACGTTTCTGAAAGGCGATTATGATACCACCTTTATCGATACGGAATTTGACAGGGAAGACCTGACGCGGAAGAAGAACAGCGACCCCACCATAGCGGTTATCGCTGCCGCCCTGAAACGCTTTGAAGAAGAAAAAGATGCCGCCGCCCGTGCAACAACCGTTCCGCTGGTAGGCGAATCGCTCTGGAAGTATTACGGTAAGCTGCAAATGTCGGCTAATAATTTTTAGACTTACTAATTTTTTTAGATTATGGAAAAAGAGATGACCCCTAAAGCGTTGGCTACTTATTTTGCTACGGTAAACGATATGCCCGGCATGGAATATAAAATTGAAATACTCGAAGACGGGGCTACCAAAAAGGTCTCCGTTAATGGAGCCCTCTATGACGTTGATTATAATGTGGGAGGCGATAGCATTTATTCAATTATCCTGAATAACCGTTCGCATGGCGTACAGATATCCAGCGCCGGAGACTCGGAATATGAAGTAAGGAACAGGGGCGATTTGTTTCAGGTAAAAGTAATTGGCGAATTGAAAAAGATGCGTATGGCGCGTTCGCAACCTGTAATAGCCGGACGGCAGGTTATTTCGGCGCAAATGCCGGGCGTGATACTGAAAATATACGTAAAGGAAGGAGACGCAGTAAAAGCCGGCGCTCCGCTTTGCGTATTGGTAGCCATGAAAATGGAAAACGAAATTCGCAGCCCGGCAGACGGCATTGTAAAAGAAGTATATATTAATGCAGGAGATAAAATGTCGGTAGGAGATAAAATGATGATAGTGGAATAGTATCTATCAAAACTATGATTAACTCGTTAATCCGGATCAACCGAATACGCCCCGTTCGGCTGGTCCGGATTTCTTTTGTCTTACAGCCTGGGCAATTCCCACGGGGCGCGATAGCAGGCTTTGGCCAATGCCGTGGCTTCGCTGTCGCCTGTGAAACGGCTCAGGGCGTCGTCCCAATACACTTCGCGCCTTACGCGGCAGGATATATTAGCCAGGTGAGACATCTTGGCCACCCTTGCGCCTGTTTCTATATCGCCGGCGGGCAGCTTGCGGCTCTTTATGCAGGCCAGGAAATTGCCTACGTGCCTGTAAAGCCCCTTTCCTTCGCCTTTCCTGAACGGGACGGCTTCCATGCGGGGTTTGTTATCGGCTATAACGGGTATAACTTCCCAGCCGGCGCGGGTTAGCACCATCGTGCCGTTTTCGCCATAGAAGGCCAGGCCTTCTTTCCTGTCATACGGGCCATGGTTGATACCGCAGGCATGCTCCCATATAATGCTGAACTCCTTATACGCATACGTAGCCATTAAGGTGTCGGGCGTTTCCATAGCATCCGTGGGGTAAGCAAATTTCCCCCCGTTCGAGAATACGTGCGTTGGCAGGCCGGCTCCCATCCCTTCCAGGGCATAATCAAGGAGATGTACGCCCCAGTCGGACATCAGCCCCCCGGCATAATCCCAGAAGAAGCGGAAGTTGTAATGGAAACGATATTCATTGAACGGACGCTTAGGCGCCGGGCCCAGCCACATGTCATAGTCTACGCCGGCGGGAGGGTTGCCGTCGGGCTTTACGGGGAGCGTTGGTTTTCCGTCTTGATAAGCCCATACCCTGGCGGTGCGTATCCGCCCGATGTTTCCCTGGCGCAGATAGCGGGCGGCTTCGTCCCAGTGCGGATCGCTCCGTTGCCATTGGCCCACTTGCACGATGCGGTTGTATTTACGGGCTGCTTTTACCATCAGGTCGCACTCTTCGATGGTGTTTGCCAGGGGTTTTTCCACGTATACGTCTTTCCCGGCCTGCGCCGCCCATATCATGGGGAGGCAGTGCCAATGGTCGGGCGTGCCGATAATTACGGCGTCTACATCCTTATTGTCTATCACCCTTCGCCAGTCTTTATATAAAAGAGGCGCCTTCTTCCCGCTCTTTTTTTCCACGCCGGCTGCCCGCCTGTTCAGCCATTCGTCGTCTACGTCGCAAAGGGCTACGCATTCTACTTCCGGATAGTCGAGGAAGGTATCCAGGTCTGAATATCCCATACTCCGGCAGCCTATCAGGGCTACCTTTATTTTATTACTTGGGGCGGCTTGCCCGTATAGCGGGCTGTGCGAAGCTCCCGTGAGCGGCGCGAGGCCTATTGCTGCGGCTGAGAATGCCGACTTTTGCAGAAAATGTCTTCTGTCCATGGTGTGTTTTCCTTCTATATTAATCAATATTAATTCCGGTTAATTATCTTTGTGCAAAAATAAGATAATATTTTAATTATGACAACAGACCCCAATATACTGAATTGGTATGTGTTATATACATCCCCCAGAGCCGAGAAACAGGTGAGAGACAGGATTGCCGCCCGGGGAACGGAGGTGTGGCTGCCTTTGCACCAGGCTCCCCGCGTATGGTCGGACAGGGTAAAGATTGTGGAAGTACCGTTATTCAACTCATATATATTTGTTCGATGTAAGGAGCACGAATTACACGGACTGCTGAAGGTATACGGCGTATCCCGTATCGTATTTTATAACGGGAGGCCGGCCGTTATACGGCAGAAGGAAATAGACGCTGTCAAAGATTTCCTCGAACAGGCGGCTAACCATACGATGCTGGTGGGCGACGAGGTGAAAATCCTTTCCGGCTCGATGAAGAATGTATCCGGCAAAGTGAGGAAGATAAAAAAGAAATACCTCTTTATTTACCTGGAGCAGATGGGCGTTACGGCGCAGGTAGACCTTTGCGAAGTAGTCCCGGTGAAACGCCTCTTAGACTAGTAACTGCCGGTATATTTGCTCCATGTTGATATGCCTCCGCACGTGGGCGGCCAGCTTGTTGTATTGCTCCTCTTTGAAGGCGGCGTAATCGGGAGGGGCGTCTTCTGCGGAAGGGGTGAATCCTTTGGCCAGATGGTCTAATACGGCGCGGTTGTCCAGGAGGCCGTGCATGTAGCTTCCCCAGCAGTTGCTTCCCAGGCAGTAGCCCTCCGTGCGCCCGTCGTCGAGCAGGATTACGGGCTGTTCTTTTGCCCCGTGCCGCAGGCTGGTGCGCCCCTGATGTATTTCGTATCCTTTGCAGGAAGCTTTGTTTTCGCCGGGCAGGAAGGTAAAACGGCTTTGCCGGGTCACTTTTTCCGGTTCGATAACGGTGTTTACCGGTAGCAGGCCCAGGCCCGGGAGCGAAGGTATGTCGCCCTCTATGCCGTGGGGGTCTGCTATGCTGAGGCCCATCATCTGGTATCCCCCGCATATCCCGATTACTTTCTTCCCTTCCCTGTAAGCCTTTACGATAGCGCCGGCCATGCCGCTGGCGCGAAGCGTTTGCAGGTCGGACAGCGTATTTTTGGAGCCGGGAAGGATGATGACGTCTGCCTTCCCGGCGTCGTCAGTCCGGTGGGTGTAGTAGGGGTTAAAACGGGCGTCTGTGTCGAGCGCATCGAAATCGGTGAAGTTAGACATCCGCTTTAACAGAACTATCGCCACATTAATCCTGCCGGCCTTCCAGGTGTTTGTTTTCATTTCGAGGGCTACCGAATCTTCCTCTTCAATCTTTATATCGCTGAAGTAGGGGATAATGCCTGCCACGGGTATGCCGGCGAGCTCTTCCAGCAGCTTCTTCCCCTCTTCAAAAAGGGAAATATCCCCCCTGAACTTATTGATGATGATACCTTTTATCAGCGCTCTTTCCCGGGGGGGCAGCAAGGCCAGCGTACCGTAAACAGACCCGAACACCCCTCCTCTGTCTATATCGGCTACCAGGTACACAGCCGCGCCGGCGGCCAGCGCCATCTGCATATTGGCGATGTCGCGGTGGCGGAGGTTTATCTCCGAGATGCTTCCGGCCCCTTCCATCACGATGGGATTGTATCTCCGTCTCAGCCGTTCGAAGGCTCCGGTTACTTCGCGGAACAGCTCTTCCCCGGCGTTTTCTTTGCCGAAATAATCCCTTGCCGACATATTACCCACCGGCTTCCCATGCAGCACTACCTGCGAGGAAGTGTTGTTTACAGGTTTAAGCAATACCGGGTTCATGTCCGTATGCGGCTCTACGCCGGCTGCTTCGGCCTGCACTACCTGTGCGCGCCCCATTTCGCCCCCCCCAGGAGTGGGGTATGAGTTAAGCGACATATTCTGCGCCTTAAAAGGAGCCGGATGATAACCGTCTTGCCTGAATATGCGGCAGAAAGCGGCAGCCATAACACTTTTCCCTGCATCCGAACAGGTTCCAACAAACATAACAGGCCTCAGGAGTTGCTTCATAAATAAATCTTCGCTAAATAAGCTGCAAAGCTAACAATTAAAACGATATGCTGCCATCCGGCTCCACTATACTTCACGCGGCAGGGCTATGTGCCCGGAAGACCGCCTTATCCCTGCCGCGCGAACGTGGCGCGGGGGAAACCATACGTTGTGGCAGCCCGGGCTGTGTGTGTTACACTCATGATGTAATTTTTTAATGGTTACTGATTTTATTATAGCGCCAGGAGCTTGGAGGCCGACTGCAGGAGCTTGGTGGTCGATTGACAGAGCCTTGTTGTCGACCGCCCGGGCTTGGTGGCCGACTGACCGGGCTTCGTTGTCGACTGACAGAGCTTTGCTGTCGACTGACAGAGCTTGGTGGCCGACTGACAGAGTCTGGTTGTCGACTGACCGGGCTTGAGGGCCGGCAGCCGAATCTTGGAGGTCGGTAGGCAAATCTTGGAGGCCGATAGCAAGGGGTTTGAGGCCGGCAGGCGGAGCTTCGTTGTCGACTGACAGAGCTTTGAGGCCGGCAGGCGGAGCTTTGAGGCCGACAGCCGGAGCTTTGAGGCCGACAGCAAAGGTCGGTGGGTCAACCTCCAAGGTCGGTGGGTCAACCTCCAAGGCCGGTGGGTCAACCTCCAAGGCCGGTGGGTCAACCTCCAAGGCCGGTGGG
>JAIRKZ010000198.1 GCA_031259845.1 Tannerellaceae bacterium
CAGGCCTCGCAGGGGTCTGCCCCGTCGAGGGGGTTGAGCGTCTTACCGGCGGGCACGCTCGCCAGGAGGCCCACAGGTTTTTCTTCACCGGCAGGGGCGCCGGCCTCCGTGAGGAAGTCTGTTATGGCAAAGCCGGCCTCTTCCGGCTCCACTCCCGCCACGCTTGAGCGCACCTGGAGTACGCCTCCCAGGGCGGCGGGGTAAAGGGCCCTGGCAAAGGCCTCGGCGTCGGCCAGCGTGATGTGCATCGTCTCATTACCGCTTTGCCCTACAGCCTCCTGCGAGGCTACGGAGAGGAAGGGGATATTGTCGCCGGAGTCGCCGGAGTCGCCGGGGTCTCCGGGCGCTTCGGGGGTGTCGCCTCCCTTGCCCTTGCCCTTGCTGCCGGGGTGGCGGCGGGCGTAGATGGTTTGATATTGTTTGATTGTATCGTTGATGCCGGAGATGAGGGCTTCGAGGGTGGCGGCTTCGGCGGTTTGCCCGTTTAGTTTAGCCATCGTAAAGGAAGCTTCGAGAGCCTCGGTAAAATTGGCGAAGGCTTTGTCTGTCAGCGGACGGATGTGCAGCATATTGCCCAGCCTTCCGGCCTCGCCGATGCTTGTTTCACGTTCCCTGTAAACGGCTTTGAAGGTTTCGTTAGCCGCTTCCAGGGCGTTTACGTCGGCCGTAAGGCCGAGGGTTTCTACGTGCGGGGCGCAGGCGGGCAGGCGCAGGTCTTGAATCATATTATATATCAGCGCGCTCATTTCTACCATCGCCGCCGCGGGTATATGCCTGAAATTATCCAGCACGAAGGATACCTTCCGCACGGCTTCCTTTTCGGCCGGGTTGTTTTTGAGGGCGGCCGTCTCTACGCTCTGCTTAATCACCAGGAAGGCGTTCCGGCGCACCTGGTTGGCCTCTGCCACATACGTCGTTTCAGCCGCTTTGAGGCTTTGCTTGTAGATGTCGTCTTCCTGTTTGAAAAGATTGGTGAAGGCGGTCCAGGGTTTGAGCAACACGCCCAGCGAGGCGATATGCGGGGTGATAGACTCAATGTTTTCTTCATAAAACTCAAAATGTTCGCCGTTCCTGAGCTTTGTAACAAGAGTGATGAAATTGTTAACTGTTTTCATAAGGATAAATGTTTAATAATATACTCTGTCCTGTATCTCACAAATATAATACTATTTGGCGAAAACAAAGGCAAAAAAAACGAAAATATGAATTGAAAGTTTCGTACAGGCTCCGAATGGCCGCTTTTTCCGAATTGAAGGTTTCGTATAAGCTCCGAATGGCCGCTTTTTCCGAATTGGGAGTTTCGTACAGGCTCCGAATGGCTTCTTTTTCCGAATTGGGGGTTTCGTACAGGCTCCGAATGGCTTCTTTTTCCGAATTGGGGGTTTCGTACAGGCTCCGAATAGCTGCTTTCGGGGGCGTGATGCTTATATCAAAAGAAGCCTCTCTTCACAGGGAGACTTCTTTTGCAATAATCATCTTATATGCTTACATAATTAGCACGAGGTTTTGATATAGCATTTATACTAATAGTGTTACTTTGTTAATCTGTTGCAAAGATAGGCCTGTGGGTAAATGTCTGCAATACCTATATATATGTATAATTGCAAACATGCTGCTACCTAAAAGTAGGGATTTATTACCGGATATCAACGATTTGTGGAATGTGGTGGGAAAGTATAATAAAAAGAAGTAACTTTGACAACAGAAAAAAAACCGAAGTTGAAAATCGTAAACTGTATGTATAAGAAAAAAGAATACCGGGAAACCGACAAGATGTTTGACCTGATATCCGGTAATTATTCCATGATGCTGGTGATGAGCCGGTTTGGAATTGAACCGGGTTTTGATGAAAAAACAATCGGGGAGGTTTGCCGGCACAATAAGGTAGACTGCCGTACCTTCCTGACGGTGGTTAATTTCCTTATCCGGAAAAAGGATACGCCGGCAGAGGATACGCCGGCAGAGGATATAAACAATTGTATTTCATTGGAGCACCTGATTGTATACCTTCATAATGCGCACAACTATTTTTTGAAGTTCCGTTTGCCTCATCTCCGGCGCAAATTAACGGAAGCCATTAAGGATGATTGCCCGGAAGACGTGGCATTTGCCATCACCAAATTCTTTGACGAATATGCAGGCGAAGTAGATAAACACATGATGTATGAAGAAAAAACCGTGTTTCCGTATGTACGCGACCTGCTGAAAGGCAAAAAAAATCCGAAATACAATATTTCTATTTTCCACAAAAGGCACGACCAGATAGAGCTGAAGATTACGGAACTCAAATTCCTGCTGCTAAAGTATTATCCGGGCAAGGGCGGTAATTGGTTTAACAGCGCCCTGTTTGATATCTTCAGCACGGAAAGGGATTTGGCAACACATAACCAGATAGAGAATAATCTGTTTACGCCTGCCATTTTGGAACTGGAAAAACAGATATAACAAGACACACACTACAAATGAATATAAACCTGAAAATAGCGATTGCAGAAAGCTCCGCTATAATCCGTTCGGGCCTGGAAGCGCAATTACGAAAATTGACAGGGTTCCATTTCCAGATTGTAGAAATAGATAATAGCGAACGGCTATATGAAGCAATACGTTTAAATAAACCTGAAATACTCATTATAAGCCCTGCCATGATGAGGGGAGAGGCGCTTCATCAGTTAAGGGAAGACACAGGGAATCTTTCCATGAAATGTATGGCTCTTCTGTACACGTTAACAGACAAGAACCAGCTCCGTTATTACGACGAACAAATCTCGATATACGATACCCCAGAGGAGTTGAAACAAAAACTGGAACAGTTCTGCCAGCAGGAAACGGAAGACGACAAAGAGGATGAGGAACAGCAACTGTTAAGCGTACGCGAGAAAGAAATTGTTGTTTGCGTAGTAAAAGGCATGACAAACCGCGAAATTGCCGACCTCCTCTATCTTTCTACCCACACCATAATTACCCATCGCCGGAATATTGCCCGGAAACTTCAAATTCACAGCGCCAGCGGTTTAACGGTTTATGCCATTGTAAATAAGCTGGTGGAGCTAAGCGATATTGGGAAATTATAAGATGGAATCCCGCAGTATAAGGATTCCTTCCGGCCCCATATTAAACAATAAATCAATGATGCTGAGATTGGGCAGAAAGCCTGATTTCCGGCTGAAAACCTGCCAGTAAGGCGCCGGGCGGAACGAATCGTCTTTACCGGGATGCCGGGGGCGGATTAGCAGGCGGAAGTCGTTTTCTACTTCCGCCTGCCAGGTCTGCGTATAGTGTATAACCGGATGCAAATCCAGCAAATGGCAGATAAGCTCGCGCAATTGCTCGTTGAAATCGAAAAGATAATGATATGCTTTCTCATAAAAGGGAGCAAAGTCGTCCTGGTAATACTCAAAGAAAGGGCTCATATTATAGGCGGATACAATAGCATTCCAATGCAAATGGCGCCAGTTGCCATGGCCGGATATACGGATATCTTTCGTTAAACATTTGAGCGTATCCGGTTTTTCCAGGGGAACAGATAAGGTTAATGGCCCGTTTGCTCCTGCAATGATACAACGGTTACGATAGGTTTGTTTCTGGTAATTCTCGGCAGTTTCCATGCAAACGCCGGCAAATTGATACATCTTGGCGTATTGCTGTACAGGCCCTAAATAGGCGGTGGAAAGATAAATCATAAAGCCTTAAACCAACGGAACCAGACTTTGCCTATAATATGGTCGGCCGAAATAAAGCCTACATGGCGCGAATCTACGGCGTCTTCCGTATTGTCCGAAAGCGCCCAGTAATAATCTTTCCCGAACGTAAATGTCTCGGTCTCTGTTCCGTCCGGGGAAAGCTGCTTGCCGGGGAATATTATTTCCTGCGCCGATTCGGCAAGCATCGCTTCCCTTCCGGCTATAAGAAAACCTTGATTCAACCTGTATGTCTCTCCCTTCCGGGGGACAACAAGCAGGTAGCTTTCTGTTTTTTTCCTTACGAATAATTTGTTTACCTTTTCGCTCATCTCTTCCCTTATTTGGTATTCTTCAAAGGGAGTGAGGATAAATACCGGGATTTCCCCGGGTTCTTGCGGTTCCCTGATGGGGATATTCATTTTAGTAAGCAACTTTACAAAGGGTTCCCTTATTTCCCTGCGCACCGTATAAGAAGCCAGGCTTTGCGGCGGGCGGGGATATAATACGCCATTAATCGTATATCCGGCGCTGCCAACGTGTATCGTGTCGCCGGGAAGCGCTACGCAACGGCTTACAATAAGGGGCCTGCGGTCTCTGTCGCGTAGCAGAGGGCTTTTAAAGATAATGATTTCATTCCTGTTCAGGCGTTTCCCGGCAGACAGCTTGTTTACTAATACATAATCGCCCTTGTGCAACGCTTCTTCCATGGCATGGGTGGAAATACGATACGAACCGATGCAAAAATGACGGATAAGCAGAACGAAGCCCACAAGAGCAATCATAACCGTCCCTGTCTTCCGGTTCTTTTTCAGAGACGTTAAAAAACAGTTCGTTATGTTACTGTTGCCGGGCATTAGTTATGTACGGTTGTGAATAAGCGGTTCCAGCGGATTTTCCCGTCGAACCAACCCCTGTCTTTATCTAAGGAAAGCCATATAAGGATAGGTTTGCCTACGATATGGTCTTCGGGTACGAATCCCCACGAGCGGCTGTCGGCGCTTTTGTGGCGGTTGTCTCCCATCATCCAGTAATAATCGTACCTGAACGTATAGGTTTCGGCTTCCTTTCCGTTAATGAATACCTTCCCGTCTTTTCTCTCCAATGTGTTATTTTCGTAATTCCGGATACAGCGGCTGTAAAGACCGATGTTGTGCTCGGTAAGCTCGATGGCGGCTCCTTTCCTGGGAATCCATAAAGGCCCGTAGTTATCCCGCGACCAACCGGTATGGTAGTCTACCGGATACATATCGCTTCCGCTGTCCGGTTCAACGAATACTTTTTTTACGGCAGGCAGCCTTTCGGCAATTTCCTTTCCTTTTTGCGTCAGGGGGAAACGATATACCGGGTTATGTTGTCCCGAGCCCAGTTCGCGGTCTTCTTTGCTTACATTCATTAGCCGGAATTGCTCTTCCGTAATAACGCCATCCGTCTCTACAATGTAGTTGAGCTGCATCTTCTCCGGGTTTTTAGCGGCTACGCCATCAATGTACACTTGATTATCCACGATTTGCAGCGTGTCGCCCGGCATTCCTATACAACGTTTTACGTAATTCTCCCGTTTGTCTACCGGACGATAGATAACATCCCCGAAAGCGCCCTTGTCCAAAAGGATAGTTTCCCGGCCATACATTGCAATCAATGTATAATAATCCGGATTCTGGACTTTTAAAGCAACGGTATCCCCGGCAGGAAAATTAAATACAACAATATCATTCCGCTTCACCTTTCCCAGTCCGGCTACCCGTTTGTAACCCCATTCGGGCCAGTCGGAATACGACTTCGTATCAATAACAGGAAAGGTATTCTGCACCAGCGGAAAAGAGAGGGGCGTATTAGGCACTCTCGGTCCATAACTTAGTTTGCTTACAAACAGATAATCGCCCACCAGCAGTGATTTCTCCAATGAAGAACTGGGTATCTGATAATTCTGAAAAACAAACAGATTAATAAAATAAACGGCTATTAAAGCAAACAGTATATCGTCTACCCATTCCAACGCATGCCGTACGGAGGGATTCCCGGATTTCTTCCATCCCCCCCAGGGAATCACTTTTGTAAGGAATATATCGGCCAGTACAATAAGCCCCGGCAGCAACCACGCATTCTGCATCCAAAGAGTAAACAATATATAGATCAACGCCCAGATACCGAACTTGATCCACTGTTTTTCAGGAATTTCTTTTAACTTAATCATATCGTAGTATTATTAATAGCAATTTTAAAAAGTGAGCATATCGTTCATTCCCAGGAAACCTTTCTTCCCGGCGGTAAATTCGGCGGCAATAACGGCTCCCAGGGCCAGGCCGGCGCGGCTTTTTGCATCATGTTTAATGCAGACAAAGTCGGCGTCTGATTCGTAGACAATCTCGTGAATCCCCGGAACCTCTCCTTCCCTGACAGCATAGACAGGCAAATCGGCGGGTTGTTCCTCCTTATCTAACGTCCAGCGTTTTTTACGTTCTATATTCTCAAGGATACCTTCGGCCAGCGTAATAGCTGTTCCGCTGGGTGCGTCTAATTTGTGGATATGGTGTGTTTCCGTGATGCTTACGTTGTATGCGGGAAACTTATTCATAATCTTTGCCAGGTATGCGTTCAGCGCAAAGAGAATATTTGCCCCGATACTGAAATTTGAGGCATAGAACAGCGTTTTCCCTTCTTCCTCACACATCCGCTTTATGTAGCATAGACGGTTCAACCAGCCGGTAGTGCCCGATACAACCGGCACATTTGCCGCAAAACACCGCATGAAATTATCGAATGCCGTATCAGGCGTAGTAAACTCAATCGCTACATCCGCGCTCCTGAATGCCGGCGAATCGAAATCATCCCGATTCGTAATATCTATAATAGATACGATTGTATGCCCCCTGCCAAGCGCAAACTGCTCAATGGCCTTCCCCATCTTCCCATAACCGATAAGTGCAATATTCATAATCTTTCGGATTTAAAGTTACAAATGTAATTATTTTTTCCGGTAAACACTTACATTTTCAGCTTCTGAAAAGAACAACCGCATCAAAGCAACGGGGAGAACAGGCGCATAAACGACTCGGCTATTCGTTGTTTAACCGGGCGGTTGAGCCAGCGGGTGGGGATTAGTTTTTCGCAACTGTGGATATCGTGCATGAATATTTTTTTCATTTGTAGTGCAAATGCTTTTTGATAGACAAAGGCGTTTATCTCAAAATTATGTTCAAAACTCCGAAAGTCCATATTGGCAGAGCCGATGCAGGTCAGTTCATCGTCGGAAACGACTAATTTTGAATGTAGAAACCCCGGTTCGTAGAAAAACACTTTTGCTCCCGCTTTTACCATATCATCTATGAAAGAGCGCGATGCCATATTGGCCGTCCTGGTGTCGGAACGCTTGGGTAACATCAACCGGACGTCTATCCCGCCTAACGCTGCTGTTTGTAAAGCCTGGTTTAATCCCTCGGTGGGTAAGAAATAGGGTGTTTGTATATAAATATATTTTTTTGCATTGGCAATCATAAATATGATTGCTTGCAGCAGGATACGCCATGGGCCGGTAGGGCCGCTTGTGAGGATTTGCATGACGTTATCCGTGCCGGCGGATACTTCCGGATAATAGTTTTTGTTATCCAGTCGTTTTTTGCTTACTACGTACCAATCAATCAGGAAGGCCGATTGAAGGCCATACACTCCTTTCCCTTCAAACTTAAAATGCGTGTCGCGCCAAGAGCCCCATTCCGTTCCTTTTATATACCGGTCGGCTATATTCATTCCGCCCATAAAGCCTGTTTTGCCGTCGATAACCACAATCTTCCGGTGATTCCGGTAGTTTACTTTACTTGTAAATACCGGGAAAGCAACACGGAGGAAAGCATATACTTCAATACCGGCGTCTTGCATTTCTTTATAAAAAGCAGGCGAAACATTCCAACTGCCTACATCGTCGTAAAGGACGCGTACCTCAATCCCTTCTTTAGCCTTTGCTATCAGTATGTCTTTGATTTGATTGCCTATTTCGTCATTGAGAAAGATATAATATTGCAGATGGATATGGTGCGTTGCTTTTCCCAATTCGTCTATCAGGGCGTTAAATTTATCTTGTCCGTTTGTATAAGTAGTAACTTCAGTGCCATATAATAAAGCGCATTGGTTGCTATGCCCTAATAAAACGGATAAAGGCTTGTATTGTTCCGGCGCCGTGCAATGGTCGTGATGGCGTTTATCCGCCTGCGGATGCCTCATGATGCGTTTGTATGTCCGGCGGGAAATAATTCGTTGTTTACGGTTGTCTTGTCCAAAGAAAATATAGAAAATCAGGCCGATTCCGGGCAACAGTATCAAAACCACTACCCAAGGGATGGCTTTAAGCGGATTTCTGTTTTCTGTAATGATAACCAACACCAACTCTAAAATCGTGATACAATAAAGAATAAAGAATATTGTACCGACAACGGCTTGTATCTGAATAGCAATTAACATAATGTAAAGATAAGAAAGGGTTTTAAAAAAAACAACTCTTTATAGAACCGTAATTTATTTTTCACGGGAACTCAGAAAAAAGAATGAATCGAAACAATTGTGTTATAGAAAGAAAAGGCTACCTTTGTTTCGTTTAAAAAAAAATATTACAGAAAATGATTGATAAGATAAATGCGTTGCTTCGTGAAGTAGAGGAGATGAAAGCTGCGAATGCAGATGAAATAGAAGCGCTGCGAATCAAATATCTTAGTAAAAAAGGTGAAATCTCTCAATTGATGGATGATTTCCGTACCGTAGCAGCCGACCGGAAAAAGGAGGTGGGGCAACACCTGAATCATTTGAAAGAAAGAGCCTGGCAGCGGATTAATGAATTGAAAGATACGTTTGCCGATACGCAGGCGATTGACGATGATATTGATTTGACCCGTACGGCTTATCCCGTTAAGCCGGGAACCCGCCATCCTTTATCGATTGTGAAAAAGGAAATATGCGATATATTCGGGCGTTTAGGGTTTAGTATTGCCGAAGGCCCTGAAATAGAAGACGACTGGCATGTGTTCTCTTCATTGAATTTTGCACAGGATCATCCCGCCCGCGATATGCAAGATACCTTTTTTATTCAGCATGCCTCTGATATACTGCTCCGTACGCATACCTCTTCCGTTCAAACGCGTATAATGGAGACGACGCAGCCCCCTATCCGTATTATTTGTCCGGGGCGCGTATACCGGCATGAAGCCATTTCTTACCGTGCACACTGCTTTTTTCATCAGGTGGAAGCTTTATATGTAGATAAAGACGTTTCCTTTGCCGACCTCCGGCAGGTATTGCTTTTCTTTGCAAAAGAACTGTTCGGACAAGATACGAAGATACGTTTGCGCCCTTCCTATTTCCCCTTTACGGAACCTTCGGCAGAAATGGACATATCCTGTAATCTTTGCGGAGGGAAAGGATGCCCGTTCTGTAAACATACCGGCTGGGTGGAAATACTTGGCTGCGGAATGGTACACCCCAATGTGCTGGATAATTGCGGCATAGACAGCAATGTGTATTCCGGTTATGCGCTGGGCATGGGGATTGAACGTATTACAAATTTAAAATACCAAGTGAAAGACTTGCGCATGTTCTCTGAAAATGATATACGTTTTCTGAGACAGTTCGAGTCTGCCAATTAAATTGAGAACCTGAATTATTTTACCATTTCCCCGGGCCTCTAACCGTGCCCGGGGGAGAAACACACGAGGATTCTTCACAAGCATGCGGAAAGAGGAACGATATAAAGGCGTTATAAGCTGGTTTACAGAGAATATGCCGGTTGCCGAAACGGAGTTACGTTATACAGACCCATTCCAATTACTTATTGCCGTTATTCTATCCGCCCAATGCACCGACAAACGGGTAAATATAGTGACTCCTCCCTTATTTGAAGCTTTCCCTACGGCAGAAGTATTAGCTGCGTCTACCCCCGAGGTTGTATACGAATATGTCAAAAGCGTTTCTTACCCCAACAATAAATCGAAGCATCTGGTTAGGATGGCCCAAATGCTGGTTGATGATTTTAACGGTATCGTCCCCTCTGATATAAATGAATTACAAAAGCTGCCGGGCGTAGGGAGGAAAACGGCTAATGTGATTGCGTCGGTAGTATATGACAGGCCGGCGATGGCGGTTGATACCCATGTATTCCGTGTTTCCAACCGGATAGGCTTGACCAGTAACAGTAAAACGCCCCTGGAAACGGAGAAGGAACTGGTGAAGCATATTCCTGAGGAATTAATAGCCAAAGCGCATCATTGGCTGATTCTGCATGGAAGATATACCTGTATGGCACGGAACCCTCAATGTGATATATGCGGTTTGAAACCCTGGTGTAACTATTTCCTGAAGCAAAAATGAAAACATATTTAAAAGAAATAGCGATCGGCTTCCTTGGTTTATTGATTATGTCGTTGGTTATAGGGGGATATATCCGGTCTACTAAAATACAGCAATCAAATACCCGGGCAGACATATATGATGTAATACCTCCTGATGTGAATGCCTTGTTGGCCGTGAACCGCCCGTCTGTATTTAGCAGCATGATACTGGAAAAGCGGGCGTTGTATGATGTTTTCGTTTCTCAAATTCCTTCTTTGTTCCTTTCTTTTGTCAGGGAAAGCCTGCACCTGCAATCATTGCTGCTGTCGTTTCATCCACAAGGCGTTGTTTGTTATATTCAGGAGGGAGATCGAATGAAGAATGCCATTGAAAAGATACTGAAAAGTCATTTTAAAGCCTATAAACCGGTAAAGATGAACGTAAGCGGGATGGCGTTTTATTATTACGCCGATGTGGATGGCCGCTTTTTCGGTTATTTTATGTATAATGGCGTTTGGGTAGGAAGTTATAGTAAAAAGCTGCTGGAAAAAGCAACCAGGCAACAGTTAAACCCGGAGACCTCTTTCCCCGAAAAAATGAAACAGCTACGTTCTTCTTTCGATACAAATGCTCCTTTGAATATAATATTCCCGGCAAAGGAGTTGAACCTGTATGTATCGGGCAGGGGAGCGCCTGCATGGCGGATAACCGATAAGTGGCTGGCGGCAGACTTGTTTTTGAGTGAAGAAAATTTGTGCTGTTACGGTTCCTTGCCTTATGAACAAAATAAGACGCTTGCCATGTACAAATCAATGGGCGATACGATTTCTGCCCGGGTAAGGAGTTTGTATTCTTCGGTCAGACTTTCTTTCCGGGTTGACAGGGAAGGGGAGAGGGTTTATTACACCGGCTGTATGCCTGTTCGTAAATAATCTTACAGGTGAATGGTTAAGCCGTCGTACGACAAATAAACGTTGGGAGGTAATTCTTTTTCCTCTTCGGCATGCAAACCTATCCTGTGGCTCATGTGTATCAGGTAAGAAGATTCAGGCTGTATCCGTTTTATATTTTCCAAGGCTTCATCCATACTTTCATGAGAAGGATGGACTTTCTTTTTCAGGGCGTCGATAATCAACACATCCAATCCGTGCAGTTTGGAAAACTCTTCTTCGGGCAGCGTCTTTAAGTCTGTTAAATAGGCCATACTGCCGATGCGGTAGCCAAAGATAGGCAGACAGGCATGCATAACCCGGATGGGAATAACCGGAATACCGGCGGCAACAAAAGGCTCGTTTTGTACAGGATGGAGTTCCAGATTCGGAATGCCCGGATATTTATGCGCCCGGAAAGCATACGGTATGCGTGTTTTAATCGCATTGGCAACATACGCTTCGGCATAGATATCAACGCCTTTCCCTGTGCAAAACGGGCGCAGGTCATCCAGACCGCCCACGTGGTCGTAATGTTCATGGGAAATTAAAACGGCGTCGAGGCGACAGGTTTTGTTTCGTATCATTTGCTGCCGGAAATCCGGCCCGCAATCAAGTAAAATACATTTGCCTTCTGTTTCTATCAATACGGAGGTACGCAAACGGCGGTCTCGCGGGTCTCTGCTGGTACAAACTTCGCATGTACAACCGATTTCGGGGACTCCGGTAGATGTTCCTGTTCCTAAAAAAGTAATTTTCATCAATCTATGTATTTAACTTCGGGCGTCAGTTCAATATCAAAACGCTCTCTTACGGCAGAGCGGATGCTTTCGGCCACCAGCGCTATCTCATGTCCGTTAGCGCCGCCTAAATTGGTAATCACCAGCGCATGTTTGGGGTAAACGCCCACCTGCCCATGACTTTTCCCTTTGAATCCGCATTGCTCAATCAGCCATGCCGCAGGGATTTTAACTTGGTTGTCTGAAGCCGGATAGTATGGCATGCCGGGATATTGTACTCTTAGTCCGTTGAAATGCTGCTCCGTAATAAACGGATTTGTAAAGAAACTGCCGGCATTACCGATTATCCCGGGATCAGGAAGTTTTTCTTTCCGGATAGCCATAACAGCCTCCCGGATATGGGCTAATGTGATAGCCGGATAGCCGGCCAATGTTTTTTTCAACTTACCATATTGAAGCACATAAACCGGTTTTTTGTTTAGCCGGATAAGGATATGGGTTACGATATGCGGTTCGTTATGCTCATCTTTAAAAAAGCTGTAACGGTATCCATATTGACATTCCTCCTTTGTAAAGGTTCTTTTCTCAAAAGAGAGTTGATTGTAGGCCTCAACGCTTTCAATTACATCTTTAATCTCCACGCCATACGCTCCGATGTTTTGTATAGCCGCCGCTCCCGCCTCTCCCGGTATATTCGAGAGGTTTTCAATCCCCCCCCAACCTTTTGAAACGGCGCAGGCTACCACATCATCCCATATTTCGGCCGCGCCAATCCGTAATAACACCGTGTCTTCATTTTCTTCCATGAGCTGAATCCCCTTTATTTGAGAGTGAAGAATAATACCACGATAGTCATTAATAAATAACAGATTGCTCCCGCATCCTATATGCAACGAAATACACTCCTGGAAATACTCATCCCTTACGATACGTCCCAGTTCCTCTTCATTCCCATACTCCATAAACCACCGGGCTTTTACCGGTAAATGAAATGTGTTATACGCTAAAAGCGAGTAGTTCTCTTCAATTCGCATATTTTTCCTATACAATTAATTGAGGAGGCAAAATTACGATTTTAATTCTTTTGTCGTGAAAAAGTTGGACAAAATGCTATTTTACCCCCCTCTCTGTTTCGCTTATTTGTACTCCCATCCGGGACAACTCCTGAAAACACGCTGTATTTGGCGCTTGTCTTTTGATAAAATAACACAAAAAGAAAGGAAACATTGGCGATATGTGTGCTGACTAATCCTGTACGTATATAAAATAAAGCAAAAAGCATCTGTTTGCTGTCTTTTTGATCAATAAAAACAGTGGGCGAGAACGGTTGTTTTAACGCCGTTCCGAGCCTTCGAAAGCCATTTTTTCGCGCGCTTCCGGGCCTTCCGGTTTTTTATTGCGATGTCTCCGGCAAGTCATTACAATGCTTTTGTAAAGACATCGCAGTGCTTTTGTAAAGACATCATAATCCTTTCCTCAAGACTTCGTCGTGTTTTCCTGAAACCCTTGCGTCAAACAGTCAATAATGGCTCATTCGATTATGGAAACAACCGGAATCGCCCGCTGGTTTCTCCTGTCCGAGCAAAACGTCCGTTAGCTGAAAATGCAAATTCCTTAAAATCTGTCAGCGGATAAGCCTTAACGGTAGCATATTGTAAAAACGGGCGTTCCTCCCTTCCTCCTTCTTTATTCCTTTATTTTCTTGAAGGTGACCGGCATCTCCCAGCCGTCGGCAATAACTGTCCCCCTCAGTTCTTCTTTATCCGGCTTGATAGAAACTTTCACGTCGCTGCCGTCTACCGACAGGTTACAATGATACGTATCGCCTTCTTTTTTAATTTCTTTAATTGTATAGGAAGACGTACCGATCCGGGCAACGGCCGTCAGTTTTCCATCTGTTTCTTTGAACTCAATACTTCCGTCCTGATAACCGTATGGGGCGTCGGGTAGCGAATACGACCAGTTGCCTTTCAGTTTGTCGTTGTTCGCATCCATTGTTCCGGCATACGCCGCCATCGTAATGAATAAGAAGCCGAGAATAGCGGCTGTTTTTGCAAGTTGTGTTTTCATGATCTGTTTATTTAAACGATTGATGGGTGTAAATATAGTGATTTATTTGAATTGGATATGCAAGACTACCATTTCGGAAACGGTTCCCACGCGATAAGGAGGGCCGGCGATACCTATACCGGACGAAACATACAATTGGGTATTCCCTTTCCGGCAATAACCATACGGGCATTCGTAAATCAGTTTCATCAGTAAAGGATACGGCCATAACTGCCCGTAGTGCGTATGCCCATACAGGCCGAGGGCGACGCCGTTCATGGATGCTTCGGCAAAAGTCCAGGGTTGATGGTCGAGCAGTATTTTCGGTTTCCCGGGGTCGAGGTTCTTTGTCAACGCATTTAGTGGTTTGCGGCTTTTATTGATATAATCGTCTCTGCCTATCAGGTAGAATGACTTATCTATCAAAACGGCGGAATCAATTAATAACGTAGCTCCGGTTTTACGTATCCAGCTTAACTTGGCATACCGGTTTGCCCTGTACTCATGATTACCCAATATGGCGTAGACGCCTAAAGGGGCTTTTATCTTTTGCAAATCATACTCGGCATGCATTTGTTCGGCAAACCGGGATTCGTAATCCATCAGGTCGCCTGCAATGACTACCATATCCGGTTGTTGGGCATTGGTCATGGCTACAAATTTCTCTACCTGCTTTTTGTTGATGATTTCTCCGATATGAAGGTCGCTCATCATAACGACGGTAAGGCTGTCCAACTTGCCCGTTCCTTTGGGGATTATGATGTTCCGGTGGGTTACAACCGGGTTCATAACCGCCCGGTAAGCATGGATCAATAATCCTGCAACGCTCAGGATAACAAGAAAGAAAAGCGTTAGTTTCGCCTGCGCCCAATGCGATGTTATCCATTTAGGATACCAGGGACGTATCCGGTTAGACAAACGAACCGCCTCTATCGCCAGCAAGCTCATGGTAACATATAGCAACAGAATATACCACGTTCCACAATAGTAAAGGATGGATATCATCACATCATCGGGCAGCGATTTATGAAAGAAAAAACCGGTAAAGAAAACAATCAACTCGACAGCAAACAGCAATATATAAGGTATCCGCCAGCTTCTTTTGGCAGGTATGGCCTGCCATCCCCTCCGGAAAACATACGGATTGAGTACTAATTGCGCTACTATCGAACCAAGAAATACTTTCATTTATTCAAACCTGAGGTTAAACACGATAAGTTCACTATCCGAGCCAATACGGAAGGGAGGCCCCCATAATGACAGGCCTGACGAGGTATAGAAATGCGTATCCCCCTTCTTTAAATAGCCATAACCAAGCTCAAAGAGTTGTTTGGTTACCAACGTTAACGGCCAAACCTGCCCGCGATGGGTATGTCCGCTGATTTGCAAATCCACCCCTGCTTCGGCTGCTTTATCCAATTCCCAGGGCTGATGGTCTAACAGGATAACCGGCCATTCGGGGTTTAGCTTTTCAACTAATGCTTTAACAGGTAAACGATGGCGATTGCTGCGGTCGTCGCGCCCGATAATTTGCAGATGGTTCGGCAGTGTTACTGCCGAATCGCATAGTAAATGCACCCGGGTGGGGCGGAGGAACTCTTTACTTTCGCGTATACCGCTTATATATTCATGATTTCCCGGCGCCATATAAATACCTAAAGGCGCGTTTAGTTGCGCCAGTTCTTCCTCCATCCGCTGGGCGCGAAGCGGTGTGATACTATTGTCTATCAAGTCTCCGGCGATGAGTATCAAGTCGGGTTGCCGGGCGTTGATCAGGTCTACATACTTTTTGAGCGCGGCTTTGTTGGTTCCATATCCAAGATGGAGGTCGCTTACGGCCACTACTTTCAATTGTTTGCCGGGAGAGCCAAGCGGTTTATCCAGGGTAATATCAAGCTGCTTTACCGCCGGATGCTTATAATGGATAAATCCATACAGCAACACACAGGCCACCAATCCCAAAACGATAAAAAAACTATACGTATAGCTCCAATGGAAAAGTTTCAACACGTCGGTAACCAACAGGCCAAGTACCATATATAAGGTGAAAACCAGCCAGCCGGTACCAATCTGATGCAAATAATGGGTTAACGTGGCAGGAAGGGCTTCGTCTCTTTTTATCATGTACAGGAAAGAAAGCGCTCCCAGCCAGTAAATAACGGCAACGATCAGTTTAAAACCAATTGGCAAGCCGGAAAGGGCTTGCCAACCTCGGATGAATATATAAATGTTTCCACTAAAATAAACTCCGAAAAGAATAATAAAAAATACAGGCATTTATTTATTTCTTAGGATATCCCACCGGATTATTCATCAATAGCAAGTGGTTATCTGTTAATTTTAAAACAGTTTTCAGCGTTTCCTGGTTCATGGAGGCGCGTGGCACGGTAGCAAGCCCCATACCGGCGCAGGCTATATTGATATTCTGGCAAACGATGCCCACGTCTACGGCTCCCATAAGTTTGGTTCCTTCGTTTATATTCTTGCTTAGCCGCGACAGGTCGGATACCAGGACAAGGCTTACCGGAGCAGCTTTAACAAAGTCTTGTCCGCCTGCCACCGCTTCTCTGTAATCGCCGGCTGCCACCGGTTGTAAGGCATGTTCTTTTGCATCATAGAGGTAGGCTCCTTCTTCCATAATAACGTATATATCTACATCCTGTGCATTTATGGCTGATGGAGCCGTACGTTTTCCGTCTTCGCGATTGATACCGTTGG